>JAJDNN010000038.1 GCA_022340685.1 Pseudomonadota bacterium | reverse complement strand
GTTCGCCGCCTGCGTGTCCGGCTCCGCGGTGGCCCCGGCAATGACGCCAGTACGATCAACAGACGTGACCACTTCGTCGCCTTCGGCCAGTCCGGCAGTGACCTCGGTCCAGGCCCAGTTGCCGATACCCGTCTTGATTTCGCGTTCCTGTAACACCCCATCCACCCCGAGCAACAATACCTTGTTGCCTTCCAGTACAGCCTCGGTGGGGATGCGCAAGGCGTGGTCGCGTTCGGCCAGGATCACCTCAATGTCCGCACTGTACCCCGGCAGCATATTGCTGGCGTCGGATTTGTTGCTGAACCGGACTTCGACGTCGACCGTACGGGACTGTTTTTCAATATCCAGCACATAGGGGGCGACCCGACTCACTGTGCCGTCGAAAATCTTTTTGGCGAAGGCATCAAGTGAGATCCTGGCGGGCATGCCGACCCGGATGCGCGGGGCATCGACTTCATCGATAGGTGCCGACACATACAGGCAAGCGATGTCGACCAAATCCACTGCGGGCGGGGTCGGGATCCCAACCGGCGAGGGGGTGACGAACTCGCCGACCTCGCCATTGATCTCCGCCACGATTCCGTCGAAGGGCGCAGTGAGACGGGTGCGATCCAGTACTGCGCGCGCCACTTCGAGTTGCGACTTGCTGACCTCGGTATTGGCCTGTGCTGCATGACAGGCTGCCTTCTGGGCACGGGCCTCGCTCTGTGCCTTATCAATGGCTTCCTCGGAGGCCAGGCCCTGCTTTTTGAGTTTCTGCAGCCGTTGTGACTCACGGTAGGCATTGTCGGCACGCACACAAATTTGCCTGGCGCTGGCTTCAGAGGATTTGACCTGACTCTGGGCCAGTTCCACCTGGGCCACACGATCTATATTCCATAACTCCATCAACAATTGACCCGTTTTCACCGAATCGCCTTCCTTGACCGGCAACTGGATGATCTGGCCACCGATGGAGGGCGACAGGCCGGCACGCTGGCAAGCCTTGATAGTGCCGGCCCGGGTATTGGCTACCGTATCCTGCACGATCCCATATCCCACCTGCTTGACGATCACTTTCACCGGCTTACTGCGGCCCAGCCAGGCAACCAATCCCGCCGTGATTACCGCGACAAGAATAAGAATGACAATCAGTTTTATGCGTTTTGTGGTCATCGCTGCGTCCATTGGCGTTCAGAATTTTATTGCGAGGTCGGCCAGATGTGGCCCTGGATCCCGAGGTTAATTCAGGTAGACCTTGAACATGGTAAAGTACCACGCAATCTTTACGCCAGGTATTGATTTTAGTCATGACACACCAACGTTCCAGAACGCTGCACAGCTGGCAAGAAGCCACGCGGGTGTATCTCAAGCAGCAAGTGGTGACCATGCTTTTTCTTGGTTTTGCTGCGGGCCTGCCTTTTTTGCTTGTGTTCAGCACTCTGTCGCGCTGGTTGGCCGAAGCGGGAATCAGTCGCACGCTAATCGGTTTTTTCAGCTGGGTTGGTATTACCTATTCCATAAAAGTGCTGTGGGCGCCGGTGATCGATCGTCTGCCACTGCCCGGATTAACGCGCGCGCTGGGCAAGCGGCGCAGTTGGATGTTGCTGGGTCAGGCTGGTATCCTGTTGGGCCTGCTTGCCATGGCGAGCATTCAGCCGGCGGAGGATATCGGCCTGTTTGCATTGGCAGCCTTGCTGGTGGCATTTTCTTCGGCCACCCAGGATGTGGCACTGGATGCCTACCGGATTGAAATCATCGCGGCGGAATACCAGGGCGCCATGTCGGCCATGTACATCGGCGGCTATCGTCTTGGTACGCTGGTGGCTGGTGCTGGTGCGTTGTATCTGGCCGAATTTTACAGCTGGGCGGTGGCGTATTCGGTGATGGCCGCGTTGATGCTGGTGGGGATGATCACCGTCCTGCTGGTGCCTGAGCCTGTTCATCTCATCAGTCGTGCCACTTACGAAAACGAAGCGCGTGTGATCCGCTATCTGGAAGGTTCGGCGCACCTGCCGGACGGGTTGCGCAGGATCACGGCCTGGTTCATTGGTGCAGTGGTGTGTCCCTTCATGGATTTCTTTGCGCGCAATGGTTCACTGGCGATCACGATACTGTTGTTAATCAGCGTATTTCGCATAACCGATATCACCATGGCTTCCATGGCCAACCCATTTTATTATGATCTGGGTTACAGCAAGGTTGAAGTGGCCAATTACACCAAGCTGTTCGGTTTTTTCATGACCCTGACCGGTGCAGCACTGGGCGGTATTCTGGTGGTGCGCTATGGCATCATGCGACCATTGCTGGTCGGGGCTGTTTCGGTTGCCCTGACCAATCTGCTGTTTGCCGTGATGGCCTGGACAGGCTACGACCTGAGGTTTCTTGCACTGGTGATTGGTGCCGACAGCCTGAGCGGCGGGTTTGCCACAGCGGCGTTCATTGCATACCTGTCCAGCCTTACCAATCAGGCCTACACCGCTACCCAGTATGCGCTGTTCAGTTCGCTCATGACGCTGGTGCCAAAAATACTCGCCGGATTCTCCGGTATCATTGTGGATTTGCACGGCTACGTATTTTTCTTCATCTATGCCTCGGTAACCGGCATCCCGGCCATTCTGCTGGTACTGTATCTGATGCGGCATAACAATGTGGATCAGGCCGACGATGTTAAAGCCAAGCCTGGGCAGGCATGACAAGACTGCCCGACGGTTCAACTGCGTGTCTCTGATACTCCTATCGATGCCCCGATGAATGTCGACGTTTCATACCTGGCTGCTTTTCTGGTGGGTTTACTGGGTGGCGTGCATTGCGTGGGCATGTGTGGCGGTATTGTCGGCGCCCTGAGTTTCGGCCTGCCGGCTGACCGGCGGCAACCTGCACATATCTGGCCTTACCTGCTGGCCTATAATCTTGCCCGCATAACCAGCTATACACTGGCCGGGGTGCTGCTGGGGGGGATCAGCGCGCTGACCCTGCGGTGGATCGCCATCAACCAGCTGCAGCAGTACCTGCTATTGTTTGCCGGTATCGTAATGGTGTTGCTGGGTCTGTACATTGGCGGCTGGTGGCGGGCGCTGTTGCGGGTCGAACAGGCAGGGGCGGTGGTCTGGCGACGTATCGAACCGGTGGGAAGGCGCTTTATGCCGGTGCGCAATCTCCGCCAGGCTTTCATGCTGGGTCTGGTGTGGGGCTGGTTGCCGTGTGGGCTGGTCTACAGTGTACTGATCTGGGCGGTAGCCAGTGGTGACGCGTTACAGGGCGGCTTGCTGCTGTTGAGTTTCGGCCTGGGAACCTTACCCAACCTGTTAGCCATGGGCCTGTTCGCGTCGGCCTTGCAGCGTGGTCTGCGCTGGCCCTGGGTCCGCTGGCTGGCGGGGGGATTGATCGTCGGGTTTGGTTTGCTGGAAATTGGCCGCTTTGCCGGCGTGATCCATTTTTGATGTCATTGCCACAAAGCACCGCGCCCTGATGGAATATCAAGGGCGGTTTTCGGGCTTAATCAATGCACGTAGAAGGTTTGCCGAAAGTGGAGAGTGAAAGGCTGTTGCTCTCCTTGTGGCGTGATGTCGAATGTGAAATCCATGGTTTCGCGATCGGACACCGGAAACTCACCGATGTAATAGATTGCCGGACCTTCCTTGATTTCGCGTGGCTGCATCTGCTTGGTCTGGGCATTGAGGTTGATTGCCTGACCGGCAATTTTGGCTGTGACCGCCTGGCCAAGTTGGCCGGGAACCCGCTTTTGTACAGATATATTGAACATGCCCCGGTTCTTGCTGCGTTTTATTTGGTATTGTCGCGCCACTTCAGGCGCCAGCGTGTCGGTATTTAATGCGTTGTAATGCACGATGTAGTTACCGAATATATATTGCCCCGCCTGTGCCGGCAAAGTGACCAGACTTGCAAATAGACAGACTAGAGCGGCCAGCCAGTATCTTGATTGAAACATTTCCTACCTCCAGGTACCACGTTATTATTCTTTATACAGCATAGACTATTTCAACTGTGAATTGTTCGTTTCTCGAATCCTGTGAATTTATAGTTAGCGTTTTAGTATGTTACGAATTAACGGCGTTTGATGCGATAGAGCGCGATCTCGCCCATCAGATTTGGCATCAGGCGCATGGGCAGACTGCTGCGGTGGGCGCGATCAACAACGGTACGCTCAAGAATACGAAACTGTTTTTCTGCACACAAGTCTTGAAAATCGTGCAGGGTGCAGAGGTGGATATTGGGCGTGTTATACCAGGTATGAGGCAAGGTCCGAGTCAGCGGCATGCGGCCGGCCAGTAGTTGCAGCCGGTTTCGCCAGTAACCGAAGTTAGGAAACGTAATAATCCCTTCGCGTCCCACCCGCAACATTTCATCCAGCAGTCGATCGGGATAATGCACGGCCTGCAGGGTCTGGCTCATGACGACGTAATCAAAGGTGGCAGACTCAAATTCATTCAGGCCTGCATCCAGGTCGGTTTGTATGACGTAGATGCCATTATCAATGGCCTTGACGATATTGGCCGGGTCAATTTCAAGGCCATAGCCATGCACTTGTCGGGTATCGCGCAGATGTGCCAGCAATGTTCCGTCGCCGCAGCCAAGGTCGAGTACCCGGCTGCCTGCAGTGATCCAGTCGGCAATGGTACGAAGTTCAGGACGCAGTGTTATCATGCAACCTCGTGGCAACCCTGGCCATGTAACTGTGGAAGACATCCAGGTAATCCTTGATGGGCATCAGAAACGCATCGTGACCATGGTGTGCCTCGATTTCTGCATAGGTGACTTTTTTGCGATTATCGAGCAGCGCTTTTACGATCTCGCGTGAACGTGCTGGGGCGAAGCGCCAGTCGGAAGTGAACGACAGAACCAGAAATTCGGCCTGGGCCGAGGCAAGTGCATGGCTCAGGCTATCATTGTAATCGGCGGCCGGATCGAAGTAGTCCAGTGCCTTGGTCATCAGCAGGTAGGTGTTGGCGTCAAACTTTTCAACAAATACCTGACCCTGGTAGCGTAGATAGCTTTCAACCTGAAAATCTACATCGAAACCGAATTTGAGTTTGCCTTCGCGAAGTTCGCGGCCGAACTTGGCACGCATGGATTCGTCGGACAGATAAGTGATATGTCCGAGCATACGTGCCAGCATCAACCCGCGGCGTGGAATAACCTTATGTTCGTAATAATGGCCTTCGTGAAAATCGGGATCGGACATGATGGCCTGTCGGGCGACTTCGTTGAAGCCAATATTCTGTGCTGATAGTTTGGGTGCAGCAGCGATCAACAGGGCGTGGCGCAACCGTTCGGGAAAATCGATGGTCCATTGCATGGCCTGCATCCCTCCCAGGCTGCCACCGACAATGGCCGCCCATTGCTGGATACCAAGCACATCCGCCAGGCGCGCCTGGCTGCGGACCCAGTCCCTGACCGTCACAATGGGAAAGTCCGGCCCATAGGGTTTACCCTTGTCCGGGTTGATGCTCATGGGGCCTGTGCTGCCTCTGCAACCGCCCAGGTTGTTGGAACTGACCACGAAGAAGCGGTCGGTATCGATGGGCTTGCCCGGTCCGATACAAGTTTCCCACCAGCCGGGCTTTCTATCCTCCATGCTGTGATAGCCGGCCGCATGATGATCGCCGCTCAGGGCGTGACAGATCAAAACGGCATTGGAAGCATCCGCGTTCAGTTTGCCGTAGGTTTCATATACCAGCTCATAGGCCGGCAAGGTCCGCCCGCAGTCGAGTTCCAACGGCGCGTCGAATGCGTGTTTCTGTGGCGTAACCAGGCCGACTGAATCGGCGGGCAGTGTGTCGGGCATGAAATCCGGGCTGGCAGGCAGTCAAATCAGACTGCCAGTCTAAGTGACAGTTCGTTATAAATAAAGGGGGAAGGGGAGTGACCGGGGCGAGGAAAGGGCTAACCCTTTATAAAAAGACACCGGCAGCTGGAGCATGTTTCGCTTCCACTGCGCGTTAGATTCGGATGATCTTTGAAGTTTTACCTTCTCGCGTCTCCTCCGGGAATTTCATGCCACCCGGATGGTTTCGGAGTCAGGTGGGTCGAGAAAGGACTCCAGCGGCTTCTTGAGCGTATCCATAAGCTGGCTGATATCGGTATGTTGCTTGTGCAGTTGCTTGGCCATCTTTTCCAGTTCATCAATACGGTTTTGCAGGGTGTCGCGGGATTCGTTGATCTTGCGCAGGCTCTCTAGGCGTTTTTCCATCTGGTGTTTGTGTTCCTTGATGCGTGAGACAAGGGGACCCATGGCGGACTTGCCCCAGGCTTCGGCTTCCTGATGGGCCATAAAGAAGGTGTTGCGGGCGTGGCTGACCATGGAAATGAAAAATTTCTTCACGACGAAGGATTGTTCAGTCATGGTGGTGACCGGGCTCTTTCGATAGGCCTCGGCTTCGTGATAAAGACGTTCCATATCGCGTTTGTACTTGGCCATGCTGAAAAACTTGGGCTTGGTTTCGGTCAGTCCGTGTTCCTTGTGAAATTCACGGTAAATCGTTTGCAGCAGGGTATTGGATTGATCCGTCAAGGCACTGGCTTCCTTGATGGTGTTGTTAATAATATCGAAGAATTCTCGCATCGAGCTTTTCAATCCGGCGGTGGTCCAGGTACCGGTCATTTTTTCCCGGGTCTTGGCCATCAGTTGATCCAGACTGGTGAGACTGAGTTGATCGAGTAACCGGGTATGCTTGTCAGCAAACATCTTCTTGTTTGCGGTAAAACTTTCCAGACTCTTGTGATAGGTGGCCTGCTCTTCCCGGGTCTTCTTCATGAGGTGTGCAATAACATCTTCATTTTTACCGCTCAGACTTTGCAGTTCCTTGAGTTGCCGGTTAGCATCGATTAGCCGGGATGCCACAAGGTTGCGTGATTCATTCGCCATGCCGCCGATTTCTGCCACGATATTGTCCCGCACGATGGATTGCTTTTGCGGTAGTATTTCCGTGGCGAGGACGGACTCCAGCGCTAGGATGTTACTCTTGGCGAGTAATTCTTCATCGGTACGGATCTTGGCGAACAGGCCTTTTTGGGCCGAGACCGGAAAGATACTTTCCGGTTTGAGGTCCAGCATCTTGGCAGCTGATTTGCATTGGGTACGAATGCTGGTCTGGATGGCGTCCTCGCTTTTTAACTCATCCCACAGGGTATCCACCTTGTTGAGCACCACCAGGCGGGAGTGCTTGGCATCGGAAGCCAGGGGTTTGACGAAGGTATCCCACATTTCCATGTCGGATTTGGTTACGCCCGTATCGGCTGCCAGCACGAAGATCACCACCTGTGAAGCCGGTAGCATGTTGATCGTCAATTCCGGCTCATTACCGATGGAATTGAGTCCCGGTGTGTCGAGGATACTCAGCCCTTCCTTCAGCAGTGGATGGGGGAAGCTGATAATGGCATGCCGCCACATGGGAATTTCTACCATTTGCGCATCAGTCGCACCCTCGGCGTGGTGGAGGCCGAGCTTGCTGGCCACCGGTGCCGGTACCCGCTTGGTCTTGACCACTTCCTTGAAGGCTTCGGCCATGGTTTCCGCGGAGTTGGTATCCAGTTCAATGGTGTTCCAGTTGATTGGATTTTTTTTGTGTTCCTGGATGCTGGTGTCTTCCAGGCGGGTTTCAATCGGCAGCAGCCGGATATAACTCTGGTTGGCTTCCGAGTCGTAGAACAGTTCGGTGGGGCACATGGTCGTGCGGCCTGCTTCGGATGGCAGCAAGCGTCGATCGTATTCCGAGAAGAAGATGGCGTTAATCAGTTCGGTTTTACCCCGGGCAAACTCGGCCACGAAGGCAATTGTCAGGCGATCTGACTTCAGGGTCTCAATGAGCTCAAAGATCCGCAGTTCGGTATCGGGTGAGTTCATCCGGTTAGATTCCAGCCATTGCTGGTAATTGGTGATGGCGTCGACGAGGTCGGTACGCCAGCGTCCATAAGCCTGCATCTGGTCGGTAAATCGATCTGTTGCCATTTTACGTAAATCCGGTGTTGTAACTGTTTAATTAATTTAGCTTTATTTTTTATAGCACACACGCCAAGAGTGTGATGCAGTCCGCATTGTTTGTGAATAGCCTGTGACACCTGCGCGGCTACCTGAATGTAACGGCAGTCCCGGCTGGATTATTAGCCCCGTTATCGAGAAAGGTGGCCTTGGGATGGTCCTGGGCCTATTCGGCTGGCCGGATCATGGGCGGCAGCTGGCGGGGTTGTTGGATTTGCACCAGTTTGGTGCGTGATGCCTGACCCGAGAGCAGCGCCACCTGGCTGAGGGGGACCCGGAATTCCCGGGCAAGGAAGCGCAGCAGATGCTGGTTGGCCTTGCCATCCACCGGTGGGGCGGTGATCCGTATTTTCAGGTTGTCACCATGGGGGCCAACGATCTCATCCCGGCTGGCCCGGGGTTGCAGGTAGACGTGCAGTTGCAGGGTGTCACCTTGCCAGATATAGCCGGTGTTGCGCACTAGCCCAGAACAGGGCCGCGCCCATAGGCCAGGCTGCCGGCCAGATCGCCGAGCGGGTCCACCACCAGCAGGGTGATCAGGTACAGTACGATCAGCACCAGCATGGGGGACAAATCCAGTCCACCCATGGGTGGAATCAGGCGACGAGCCGGACGCATGACCGGGGCGGTAATCTGGGCGAGCAGATTTGCGGCAGGATTGTAGCTACCGGGATTGACCCAGCTCAGAATCACGAGGATGAGAATACTGAATAAATAGACATTGATCAGGAGCCTGAAGCCTTCGACCGCGGCCAGCATGAGCAGGCCGACAATATTGGGCGGGGGCAGGTGCAACACCACGCCCAGTAGCAGCCACTCAACGACGATCACCAGCAGCAACAGGACCACCGCAGCCATGTCGATGCCCGCCAGGCCGGGAATGACGCGGCGCAGGGGGCGCAAGGGCGGGTTGGTCGCCTTGACAATGATCCGGGCAAAGGGATTGTAGAAGTCAGCCCGCACCGACTGCATCAGCAGGCGCAACAGGATTAGGATTTCATATAACCCGAACAGGGTTTTGATCAGAAATACGCCCGCGTTGCTCAGGTAGCCCATGCGTGTCTCTCAGCCCGGTTGGTCCAGTTGGTCGGCCAGTTCTACGGCCCGATCACGGGCGGCGGCCAGCGCACCGTCGAAAAGCTCCGCCAGCTTGCCCTCCTGCAGAACCCGGATCGCCTGCTCGGTTGTGCCGCCGGGTGAGGTGACGTTTTGCCGCAGCACCGCCGGGTCTTCCTCGATTTCGAGAGCCAGCTTGGCGGCGCCAAATGCGGTCTGGATCGTCAACAGACGCGCTGTTTGCGCCGGCAGGCCAAGCGCCTGTCCAGCCTGCTCCAGGGCTTCCATCACCAGGAAGAAGTAGGCGGGGCCACTCCCTGACAGGGCGGTAACGGCATCCATCAGGGTTTCGTCCTCGATCCATTGCACCAACCCGGCAGCCCGCATGACAGATTCGGCAACATTGCGTTGCTGTTCGCTGACATCCGCGCCAGCATACATCCCGGTGGC
>JAJDNN010000027.1 GCA_022340685.1 Pseudomonadota bacterium | reverse complement strand
GTGTAAGACGAATCAAATGTCATGACAGGTCTGTTAATCAATACCCATCAATACGTTTAACAAGTAATTACACCATCCTTCCCCGGGTTGAAATACCTCACCCAATAATCAGCTTCACCCCTACCAGCAAGGTCACCACCTCATACACGCGCTTGATGAGTCGATTGCCTTTCAGAATGGAAAGATGGGCACCGAGATAACCGCCCAGTACAGAAGCCACGAGCAGCACCGGCACCCAGTCCCACTGGATGGGACCCTGCAGCCCCAGGGTCAACGCCCCGCTACCATTCCAGAATAGGCCAACCAGCACCAGGGTGTGGGCCACCGCCCGCTTGTAGTCGAGGCCAAACCAGCGCACCAGCCACAGGGTCACGAACAGACCGGTGCCGGAAGTCAGGGAGCCGTTGAGCACACCAATGCCGAACAGTACCAGGCCGCCGATAACATACCCCCGGGTCGTGCGGTTGGCGAGGTGTTCCCGTTGCCCCAGTCCCGGCTGGAGCCAGGAATAAATCCCCAGCCCCATCGTCAGTATTCCCAGCAAGGTCTCGGCCAGCCGGTCCGGAATGTGAATAACCAGACTGGCACCCAGCACCACACCCGGCAGGCCACCGGCCAGCATAATCGCGGCGAATCGCCAGTCCAGCGTCCGTTCTCTAAAGTGCCGCAGGCTGGCGCCGATACCCAAGGCAACACTTGCCAGCTTGTGTGTGGCGAGTGCTACACTAAACGGCAGGCCCAGGAAGATAAGGGCCGGTAACTGTAATAACCCTGCTCCACCGCCAGCAAAAGCCGAAAATGTATTGGCAAGTAATGAAATGAAGAAGAGCAGAATATAGTCGAACATGGACGAATGAGAACTGATCCCTGATGATTCATTTAACTCCAATATATCGCGTAATGAAAGCACACAGATTCAGAAGACTGTCTGCTGCCGGATTACTGACCACCTTGTTGCTACTTTGTAATGTTGCACAGGCGGCCTCGATTAAATGCTGGACGAATAGCGAAGGTCACCGTGAATGCGGCCAGACGGTACCGCCGGAATATTCACAGCAACGTATCGATATAATTAATGAACGCGGAATCGTAATAGAGGTTGATGAGGCAGCGAAAACCAAGGAGCAGCTGGCCGAGGAAGCTCGCCAGAAAGAATTACTCAAGGAACAACAACGCCGCGAAGCAGAGCAAAAACGGCGCGACTCTGTTCTGCTCAACACTTTTTCTACAGAGCGCGATATCAATATTGCCAAGAGCCGACGCGTCGATGCCATTGTTAGCATCATTGATATTACCAACAACAATACCAAGTCACTCAAAGGCAACCTCGGTGAAGTACAAAAAAAGGCAGCCGACTATGAACGAGCCGGTGAAACACCCCCCCAGGAATTGCTGAATGAAATGGCCACCATCAAAAGGCAGATAAACGACAATGATGAATTTGTGGCGAAAAAGAAAAAAGATATTGATGCCCTAAACAAACGTTTCGAAGCGGATATGAAACGTTTCAGGGAGCTAAAAGGCATCAAGCCACCTGAGAAAGCACACGAGGTAAAAAAGGCCGCGGGGAAATCCTGATTAATCCGGACGTGACGTACCTAAAAGATTTCTTCGTCAATCCTGTTCGAGCATCGACTTCAACAGTTGCCACTGGTCGGGCCACAATTCCATGGGCCGACGCCGGTAACCACTGCGGACAAACTGGCTGATACGACCTTCGGCGATGGCCAGTAACAAATTTGCCACCGGGCCGACAGGCACACGGGCAGTCAGCTCGCCTTTCATCTCACCTTCACGCAATACCTGCTTGATCTGGGTCTCCAGACGCTCGTAAAACTGGTTGATACGGGATCGCAGACGCTCGGTTTCGCCCACCAGCACATCCCCGGCCAACAGGCGACTCAGACCCGGATTTCGGTCGGCGAAGCCCAGCACCAGGGTTAGGATTTTTTCACACCGACGTACCACGTGCTGATCATCATCCAGAATCCGGTTGGTCAGGCCGAACACCGAGTCCTCGATAAACTCGATCAGGGCTTCGAACATTCTGGCCTTGCTCGGGAAATGCCGGTACAGGGCGGCCTCGGATACACCTACCGCACGTGCCAGACTGGCCGTGGTGATGCGTTCACCCGGATTCTGTTCCAGTTCGCGCGCCAGCGTTTCCAGAATCTGTTGGCGGCGGGATATTTTTGTTCCACTGTCGGTCATGACATTAACGTTTAATCAGTGTACCGACTCCTTCATCGGTCAGCACTTCCAGTAGCACGGCATGTTCTACCCGGCCATCAATGATCTGCGCGGTATTAACCCCTGCCTGCACCGCATCCAACGCACACCGGACCTTGGGCAGCATGCCACCGTGAATCGTGCCATCCTCAATCAGGGCCTGCACACGGCTGGCCTTGAGCCCGGTCAACAGCTTGCCATCACTATCCAGCACCCCGGCGGTATTGGTGAGCAGGATCAGCTTTTCCGCCTGCAGGGTGACGGCCAGCTTGCCCGCCACCAGATCGGCATTGATATTGTAGGACTGGCCATCATCCCCCACCCCGATTGGCGCAATCACCGGAATAAAGTTTCCCTGGCTCATGAGTGTGATGATGGAAGGATCGATGCTGTCGATTTCGCCCACATGGCCGATATCGACAATTTCCGGCGCATTCATTTCAGGATTATGGCGCTCGAAGGTTAGCTTACGGGCATGTATCAACTCGCCATCCTTGCCGGTCAAACCCACAGCCTGACCGCCGTGCTGGTTTATCAGGTTAACGATGTCCTTGTTGACCAGGCCGCCGAGCACCATCTCAACCACATCCATGGTTTCCGAGTCGGTTACCCGCATACCATCCACGAACTGCGATTCCTTGCCAATCTGTTTGAGCATGCTGCCGATCTGGGGGCCCCCTCCATGGACTACCACCGGATTCATGCCCACCGTTTTCATCAAGACAATGTCGCGAGCAAAGCCGCTTTTCAGTTTATTATCCACCATGGCGTTACCGCCATACTTGATGACCATGGTCTTGCCATGGAATTTCTGAATATAGGGCAATGCCTCGGCGAGAACCTTGGCAATATTATGGGCGGCAGCGGCTTTGATGGGCATGGGCTCGGGTATCTTGCGCGAGATTAATTATGCCGCGCATGATACCCCATATTAAAACGGCAATGACAAATCGGGCTTGATGTCCAACATCAGTTTGCGGAACAAATCCTGGACACGTTCCAGTGCCGCCTTGTCCCTTCCCTCGAAACGCAGGATCAGGCTCGGGGTCGTATTGGAGGCCCGAACCAGGCCCCAACCATCCTCGAAATCAGCCCGCACGCCATCGATCATGATGATATTGGCGTCGGGAAAATCTACCCTGCCCAGCAGTTCATTCATGAAGTCATCCAGTTCGGCCTGCGGCAGATCGATACGCAGCTCCGGCGTGTTCACGGCATTTGGAAGGCTGGCAAAAATCTTCTGTGTCGGTCGGTTGTCGGCGGCAAGGATTTCCAGCAGCCGGGCGCCCGCATAGAGGGCATCATCAAAACCGTACCAACGTTCCTTGAAAAAGATATGACCACTCATTTCCCCGGCTAACAGCGCCCCGGATTGCTGCATCTTGGACTTGATCAGGGAATGGCCGGTTTTCCACATCACCGGCTCG
>JAJDNN010000010.1 GCA_022340685.1 Pseudomonadota bacterium | reverse complement strand
GCTGGCCACTGCCTGCTTCACGCTCAGAATTCTGCCTGCCAGCATGTCCTTGTGGATGATCTTTCGGCGTCTCACCATTCGCGCCAGCATCGGGCTTGTCTTTGGGTTGTGGCGATTCCTTTTCCGGCGGCAACTCACCCTGAGGATTTTCACCACTGGAATCTTCGCTATCATAGACATGCTGATCCATCGGCTTCTTGGAGTCGAATTCATCGATCAATGGATAGATTTCCTCGGCGGTCATGCCATCATAACTCCGCTCGATGATAGCGTTGGGCGGGGGTGTCAGACCGTCCTTAACCAACAGGGGATTAATCGCGAAGTCACAGGCGAGATCCCAGCGATGCTTGATTCGATGCTGGCGACGAGCAAAATGGGACAGCGCACAATGAAGAGCTTCGTGCGCCAGCACGAACTGGGTCTGCCCCAGAGACAAGGCATCGATATATTCAGGATTGTAGTAAAAGGTTTTTGCGTCGGTGGCAGTGGTCTTGCACCATGCTGGGTCGCCTGGTTCCATTGGTAAACGCAGCACCAGTGCACCCAGAAACGGCTTGTCAATAATCAAGCGGGTACGGGCAGCGCTGAGCTTGGTTTCAATATCTTCGCTTTTCATGGCGATAGTTTTTTACACGGTATTGAAAGAACGAAATCTTTCGTAACTGTGACAGCATTGCAACCTACTGCAACTCATGCGAAGGACCCGTAACGGGACCTGGAATGACACTCTGAGACTTTTATCAATTATTCTGGCTCTATCCGTTGCGTCTGCGCACCCTTGTGCCAAGCTTTCTAATTGTAAAGCATCACATCCGCCACGCGATTCGACCAGGCAGCAAACTGTGGTACAGAAAAGATATCCTGGCCAATGGCACGATGCATGTCCGACACCAGCATGACACCCATTTCCTTTTGAGGAAAAACACTGGCGTACTCAAGAATGTTACCGTGAATAGTTTTGGCCTCCGCCGTGTCCCTTGCACGAATAGCATGCCCTACCAGTGACGCGGCAACCGCGTACTGTAAATCGATTTCCCTGGGCGCTGGCACCGCTTCACCACGAATAATCGCGTTGATATCCGGTAACTGATCCAGATTGACGATAAATGCATTCAGCTCGATTCCGGCCGCCGGGCCGACACAGGCCTGAAAGGCGCCCAGTCTGAGATCATTGTCATGCTCGAACTTCTGCAGGGCACGATGTGCGAATTCCCAGGAGCGCGGTGAAGGAAACGCAACCGGATTATGAGCCGGATTAAATTCAAATAGCAGTTCGGGACGAAACCGTACAAAGGCAATGATGCGATCATCGATATCATTGCGATACGCCCAGGCTACCCAATCATCCAGGTGCACCTCGAAATCAAAATGAGAAAACCGGTTGGCCAGTGGCGCCGGCATCGTGTAGGTCACGCCCCGATCACCCTGCCGATTACCGGCGGCAAAGATGGCCCAGCCATCTGGAATACGGTATTCACCCAGACGCCGATCCAGAATCAGCTGGTAGGCCGCTGCCGATACGCTTGGTGGTGCAGATGTGATTTCATCCAGAAACAGGATCCCTGCCGGGCCGTGCCGTTCGGCATCGGGCAGCATAGCTGGAACAGCCCATTCCACCCGCTCACCATTGCGAAACGGAATACCACGCAGATCGCTGGGCTCCATTTGTGACAAACGAATGTCAATCAGCGGTACCGCATGCTGTTCAGCAACTTCGGCAATGATCTGCGACTTGCCGACGCCGGGTGGGCCCCAGATCATCACTGGAGTATGGTGGCCTTCCAGGGTGCTGGTAAATTCCTTGTTAAGGACCGTAGCAAGATGGGCTGGACGCATACTTTATCGACTCAAACAGGACAATTTTAGAAACAACGCGAAGATCACGGGGTAAATATTTATCGCTTCTCAAAACCCGGCCCGGGCATACCATTCCCTGGCCTTTTCAGGATCCCGTTCCACGCCATTGCCTTCTTCATACATCATGGCCAGGGTAGTCTGGGAGCCGGCCAGGCCCTGTTCCGCTGCCAGCGTGAACCATTTCAAGGCTTCAGACGGGTTTTTTTCAACACATTCCCCTTCCAGATACATGAAACCCAGGCCATGCTGGGCCAGTGCATGCCCCTGTTCTGCCGCGGCCTGCATCCATTTCACCGCCTCGGCATCATTGCGCGCGACGCCAAGTCCGTTCTGAAACATGATGGCCAGACGATGTTGCGCCTCGGGATTGCCCTGTTCGGCGAACGGGCTGAGGGATTGAACGGCATAGCCAAAATTCTTGGATTCGAAAGCCGACATGGCGCTGGCAAAATCAACCTCATCACTTGTTTCCGACATCATTAATCTCCGACAGGTAAGACTTCAAGCCCGTTAGTATATCCTGAAATACATAACCTACGCACCCACTTGGTTATTATCGATTTGGGGTTAGTTGCCCCGTCTTTGCCCACCTCCATGTGGATATACAGACGATCCTGCGACCTAGGTATACTTCCGGGCACACTTTTTTCCTTACATATAATACGGCTTATTGACTGGCATGAATCAACCATGCGCCCTTTTCGAATTGCGAACCGTGATACACGGGGCAACCATCGGGCTAAGCCGGATTGAACCTATTTTAATTAACTGTGATAATTCACTGCTTGACGAAGGAGACTCCGATGAACCAAGAATATTATGATGCAGTAACCGAGATGGAAAAACTGGGTGTGGATCCTGAGTACATCCAGGGCTGGGAAGGCGGCTATGTGCACAATCCGTTACGCGAAGAGCAACGCCTGACCGAAGCGTATGAAGCCGGCTACGCAGACGGCAAGGAACGGACGAAAGAAAATTTCGCCAAGTGGGCCAAGAAATAATTCCGGCCTAATCGGACCGAAAAACAGGGTCTGAGAAATCAGGCCCTTTTTTTTACTTTAATAGTTAGACTTAAGTAATTGTTATTTAAATAGATTCGGTGTAGCACGTCTCATGTGTAGCATGAGTTCCGGCACCTCGACATCGATCACCTGGGAACTGACCCATTTCAGGTCCTCATCACCAAACAACTTCTTGACCTGGTCGGCAAAGAACCGCTTCATGCCGAAACTCGGCCCGTCCGTGTCGGAATACCCGAACTGGGCATAGTCATCCATACGCTGGTTGAGTAACGAAATAAATTCCTGGCGGTATTCACCGGGACCGATGATATCCCGCTTGTTGTCCTCCATGTGCTTGGCAGACTTGGTCGCCAGCTCTGTCATGAAGCGATCCCGCTCGTTCGCGTCGAACTTTTCGATGGTCATACGATCCGCGATATGAATGGCGAAGGCCAAAAATTCAGCAATAATGTCCAAACGCTGGCGCTGGGTTTCCGTCGCAAATTCAGCATTTTCCATGCTGAGCACGGCATTGGCGGCGATACGCCAGACAATAAACGCCAGTGCCCCGGCGATTTCTTCCACACTGTGCGTCTTGTCCTTCTTACTCCAACGGCTTTTTACGCGCAACTTTTCACCTCATAGAAACAACTAATCCCGCCGTTCGGACGGGATTATGCCTTGAAAATCAGAAACCTGGCAGCCACATATTAGACTGGCATCCTGTTAAACAATTTTGTACTATTTTACTAAGTTATTACTTGTCGATACAAGCCGTGAACAAAGCCAAATCATCACTATCCGACCCTGTCTGCCCCTTGCCTGAACTGTGTCAGACGGTGCAGCAAAATTGCCACATTGCTGATGCTCGCTATGCGGCCGATTACACATTGTGTATCTACTTGCTGAAAATGCGGGAATTCTACCGCTGGGAACACAACCTCCCTTTCAGCAGCGCCCTCGATAATGAAGCGGTAGGCATCTGGCTACGCAGCCGGGAAACACACTGGGAAGATCTGGAGACAGTCGAATTCTCCCCGCTGACAATCGAAACCCAAAATTTCAATCCGTTCGATACTGACGACATCAATCAGGCACTGGAGCCCCACGGACTGGTATACAGCGGTGGCCTGGGCCTGAAGTCCAAGCCCCATTTTTTCCTGGGTAAGTTACACAACCGCCATGAGGTTGATGGTTACACGGTGTACATATCCGATAACGAATTTGCCCGGGATCTGGCCGCCCCGCCCGCCATGACGCTGGACCGGACTATCTTCGTGCGACGCGAATCACTCAAACGCCTGGTATGGGAAAAACTCGAGGAATGGCGCTGGAACCGGCCAGAGAATGCGATGGCGCGTGCTATCGCCCACTACGATTTTGCCGCCAATCTTGACACTGCACTGGACGCCATGACTGAAAATGAACTGAACAGCGCACTACTGCACGAGATCGGCGAAGTGGAAGCGGGTCATTATCTGGGTGAGGAATGGGAACAGATGCTTGCCGAACTACCCCACTCCAAGACGGAAATCATGCTGCGGGCCCTGCGTGATCATCTGGCTGATGCTATCTCCACCCTGCCCAGATTACTGGAACAGGAACACACTCCCTCTTTGCATTTCTATTTTGCCAACCTCAGTAGTATGCGCAAGCATCTCTATCCCTCGTTACACAAGGCTTACCAACAATGGCATGAATCCAAGGATGTGCGCCCCTTGCAAAATCAAGTCAATCGCGGTCGCGACCACTGGCAATCCATGGCGGACAATGCTCTGGAACTGTATCGTCAACAAGGCCACGAAGCGCGCCACGCCATTGAATCCTTGCTCGAAGACAGCCGTCTGTAACACACTACGCGTTCATATTCCCGTAGCCGCAGGCACACCCGTATGCAGCAAGCCAATCCGAAGACCGTACCGTTGAAAACTCTCCGGGAAATCAAGCCGAATAGTTTTATCTTCGAAAAGGTGCAGGCCTTGAGCCCCGCCCTGTGTAATGACATGATCGCGCGCTTCGAAGCGCATACTGATGAACAATACGCCGG
>JAJDNN010000001.1 GCA_022340685.1 Pseudomonadota bacterium | reverse complement strand
TTATGGCGCCAAGGGCGTACCAGAACATGGTGGCGTTAGCTGGACGACACTCGCCGAACCTGCTGGAATTACCGTCCCTGGTGCCAAAGTGGCGAGTACCGGTGAACGGACACTGGAATTAACGGACGATGTCACGGCGGGACTCAGTCCGTGGCAATCGGGTGACTGGATAGTCATCAGCACCACGAGCTTTAGCCCGTTTGAAAGCGAGTTCGTGCAGATCGACAGCGTAACAAAGAACCTCAGCGGTGGTAGTAAGGTACAGCTCAAACAGCCTTTGAAATATTACCATTTCGGCAGTCTGCCACCCTCGGAGGGAACCTGCCCGGATCCTTTTGACAATGCCAAAACCCAGCCGGCATTCCTGTGTGATGGACCGGATCGTAATTACGGCGTCGATGAACGTGCCGAGGTCGGCTTAATCACACGCGATGTTGTACTGACATCAATTACACCAGATGCCGAAAAAGTGGACAGCCAACACTGGGGCGGTGAAATCAAAATCCATGCAGGCTTCGAGAAGGTCGTACTCCAGGGCGTGCAACTCCAGAAGTTCGGCAAGGACCAGATGGGAAGTTACCCCATCCATTTCCATCAGGCGGGCAATATAGAAAAAGCAAAGGCCCCCGTCATCGATGCCAACAGTATCGACCACAGTTACAACAAGTGCATAACCCTCCACGAGACATCGAACGTGACGGTCTCGAACCTGGTTTGCGCGCGCATCCTGGGACAGATCTTTTACGAGGAACTCGCCTCGTTCGATGCAGACAATGTCGCGGATAATAGCGGGATTGTCTTTGAGCACAACCTCGGTATTGGGGCGATGAGCAATAGCTTTGATATTTATCCCGTTACGAAAACTGACGGAACTAAAATTTCACGCCAGGCGCTGATCGATCAATACTGGTGGACCGGCGACTATATGACGAATAACGTCAATTCGGCGTCGTACATTAACTACGATGGGTTCAATATTCCCAATATGGACAACCAGGCACAGCCAGTCGGGGGATCATGCACACAATACACTAACAACGGTTCGCTCGTGGGGCAAACCAAGACGGTGGAGGGTTCGACATTTACACCTTGTGGCACGGGAAGTAATGCAGCCTTTCCGGTCCATTTCCTCCCGGCAAACGGCTTCTGGATACTGAACCCGAAAACACACCTCATTGATAATGCCATTGCGGGTTGCCAGGGCGTGGGCCGGGCATACTGGTGGCTGACGCCACCAGACCCCATTAGGGTCAATGGGCAGGTAGAAGATCCCAAGTTTTTTAAGCTGGGCACGGTCAAAGGCAACCGGGCAAGCGCGTGTTATTCAGGCTTTTACGCGGAAGGTGAGTACGGCGTGCGTGGGGGGCAATTATTTCCGCACAAAGACGGTACTCTGAATAGCCCATCGATTATCGCGACGCTTGACGGCATCACGGCAACACGCAACCGCTTCCGTGGTCTCTGGATGCGTCCCACCTGGTTTGTGATCAAAAACGGGCACTTTGCGTCCAATCGTGACAGCGTCACGCTGGTTACTTCGGGTGGCATCGAAGGCAACGCTCCGGGCGTCTGGGAACTGATCGAAAACAGCGCGATCATCGGCTTTAGCCAGAACAACGTGGACCGCTGGGGCCCATGTCCACAGGCTGATTATCTTGGTCCGAATACCGGAGCGAAACTTGGCTGTATCGATCAAACGAAGCCACCTGCTGATGTGACACCACATAGCGGTGAGGAAATGGGGCAGGGTTACACTCCACCAGGCTGGAACAATTATGGCTACATGCTCTATGACGGCCCGGTGCGCGTGTTTCACGATCGTTTCATCAATTTCAATTACGATCAGCCAATCGCAAGCGGTGGCAGTGGTGAGGAGTTCTCAAGTCAACTCGATGATAAAGACAAATCCTTTCTACAAACCTGGCAAACTACCCAAGAATCACCTACCAGTGAAGGACCTCCAACACCCTATGAGGGCGATGCAGCGCTCGGCTGGTTCCAGTCAAACCAGAGTGCATACCCGACCGCGACTGCCTCACGGGAGCTGATGTGGGTCAATACCAACCTGCGTCACCAGATTTATACCGAGAAGGTGAGTGTCAACACCGACTTTAATGATGGCGACAAGAACACTGCGATTATCGATGAGGATGGGACACTCTCCGGCCTGGAAGTGCAATTCGATCCTGATGCCGATCCCAGCTTAGTCCCCGTGCATCCCATCTCGCTGAACAATCTGCCGTTCAATTCAACCTCGAATGCGGTGGACGAATGTCTGTCGCGAGGTGGACAAAATGAAGCATACGAAGGACGCGATTCGTCACTGATGTCGCCGGCAGAGATGGGTACGCTTGAGTTTTCCAGCCTTTATCCCTTCAAGAAAAATGGCAATGATACCAGTAACTACGATGACTATCCTGGCGATGGCACTTCACACTGGCAGAACATGACCTTTAAACGAGACGATCCCATACCTGATGGCAAGGGTGGCTCAATACGACCCGAAATGACGCTCCAGACCGGGCGTGACGGCCGGGGAATCTGGGAGCCAAAGGTAAGCAACGGCTATGGCTACACGGTTTCGGTGGACGTGACAACGTCGCCTTCGGCACCAGCTGATCAAAAATCAGGTAAAGCAGGTATTGCAAAATGGATCGATGTTGGTCTTGCCGATGTGGTTGATCCAAATATCACTGCAAGTCGACCATTTTTCGTGCAGCTAGGTATTTGCTACACCAGCAAGAACGACACTCACCCCGCGGCAGACTTTACGATCAAACGCGGATACAAATCCTATGCCGGCGGTAGCATATGGGTGGGCGGTACTGAAGCAGAGAATGAGCTACTGAAATACTGGACTTGGTTGCCATGCAATAACCTGGATAGCTCGAATCCGTCCAATGTTCCCCACAGCGGAAATAGTTACGATGGTACCTGTCCGGCCACCAGTAATGGCAAACCTGTCACCAGCTTAACGCCGGCCTCCAGTATTGGGGAGCTGACAAATAGTGATGGCAGTCCCAATCTCGATGTGTATTACTACAATGCGAGCACGGGTATGCTGTACTTGAACGTGGTGCAGGATGAGCCGAACCCGGTAGCCCCGTCTCCGACCGGCAGCTGTGGTAACGGCAATGACCCTGACGACCCTTCTTGCCCGCATCACCTACAGGGGGAAAGTTATTACGCCTGTCCCAAGAACGGTTGCATCATCTATACCATTGCCCAGAATGATCCCAACTATGACCCGGGACCTTCGAATTGTGCACCACTAGAGACAAATTTAAAGGCGGCGCCTGCCAGGCCCAACAAGCTGGTGAACAAGCAAACAAAGGCGATGATCATTCCCGAGACTAGTGCCGATAAACAGGGCGACCCCTATAATACGGCAGTAAACGGACCCACCTGTTCGGCGACACAGCCATAGCCCGTCAGGCACTCGTTCGTATTTATTACAATTGAAGTCACGCGATGTGGATGAAAACCTGCTAACGGATTTTCATCCACACCACGTTGATAAACGAAAAAGCCACCGCAAGGGTGGCTGTTTCGTATGTATTGGTGGAGGCGGCGGGAATCGAACCCGCGTCCGCCAGTCCTCTGCCTTCGGCTCTACATGCTTATCCGCGTCAATTGATTTAACTGCCAGCTACCCGACGGGCAGGGAAGACTGACAGCGATTCCGGTAAGGTTTTAGCGCTTCCGTCCCGGACGTACTTCCACGCGATCTTGTGAGATATGACCCCTGGAATCTGAACGCACAAGCACGGCTTCAGTCAGAGGGCACCCTACTGGGTTTTAAGCAGCGAGTGCGTAGTTGTCGTCGTTGGCAACTATATGGATTGCAGCTGGATTTACGAGGTCATCTGCGCCTCGGCATGCACCTAAGGTTTCGTAACCCGCGTCGAAGCCAGGTCGCCCCCTTTGGTTCAATACTACGACGTCTATTCTACGGGAAAGTTCACGGTAATAGATAGGGTCGGGAGGACGTGCGTGCAAGGGTTGAACGGAAATTTTCAGGGGGAGTCGAATGGCAGTTCGGTGTTTCTGCCCGGCTAGCAACGTGCTAGCGCCCTTTCATGAGGCGTTGTTTATCGCGTTTCCAGTCGCGTTCCCGCTCCGTGGCGCGTTTATCGTGAGCCTGCTTGCCCTTGGCGAGCGCAATTTCCAGTTTGGCGCGGCCTCGTTTCCAGTACATGGCGGTGGGGATCAGGGCGTAGCCCTTGCGTTCCACTGCGCCAATCAGCTTGTTGAGCTCGCCCCGGTGCAATAACAGTTTGCGGGTGCGGGTCGGGTCGGGATGGATATGCGTAGAAGCGGTAGGTAGGGGAGTAATAAGGGCGCCCAGCAGCCAGGCCTCGCCATCTTTGACGATCACGTAACTATCACGCAACTGGATACGCCCGGCGCGCAGGCTTTTAACTTCCCAACCCTCCAGCACCAGGCCGGTTTCGAAGCGATCTTCCAGGCTATAGTCATGCCGGGATTTCTTGTTCAGGGCGATGGTGCTGCTGTCGGGCTTGTTCTTTTTGTTCGGTTTGTTCATGAGCAGATTATACAGGGCTACGGAAGGCGGGATACAGGCAGGACCGGAATCGGTGAAATCAGAGGTTGAGATGCGGGCCGTATTTCCCGACAATTGGAGACGCGCAGTGCATTCGCTCCGTAGATGTAAGGCGGGGTTGAACCGAAACAAGAACAATCAGAGACGCAGGCGGGAGAATTATGGCGGGAATTCGTGAATCTATACACGGTCAGTGGTCATCACGCTGGGCATTTGTATTGGCTGCGACCGGCTCGGCAGTGGGTCTGGGGAACATCTGGAAGTTTCCCTATATTACCGGCGAGAACGGCGGAGGCGCCTTTGTCCTGATTTACCTGGTGTGTATCGTGATCATCGGCGTGCCCATTATGATGTCGGAAATTCTGCTCGGACGAAGAGGGCGGCAAAGTCCCATTAACACCATGCGCACCCTGGCTATTGAGGCAGGGCATAACACCAACTGGCAATGGCTCGGAGTGATGGGCGTGCTGGCTGGATTCCTGATCCTTTCGTATTACAGCGTTATCGCCGGTATTGCCCTGTTCCATGTGTTTCGCACCGGGGTCGGGACCTTCGACAATGCCACGCCAGACGGAATTGCCACGCTGTTCAATACATTTCTGGATGATCCTCAGGCTCTGTTGTTCTGGCACACCGTGTTTATGGTTATGACTATGCTTGTGGTCGCCCGGGGAGTGCGAGGGGGAATCGAAAAAGCGGTCAAGTTTCTGATGCCAGCCCTGTTTCTTATTTTGCTGATTCTGTTGGGTTATGCGATGAACACGGCTGCTTTTGATCAGGGATTATCCTTCATGTTTAAACCGGATTTTCATGCCTTGTTCTACTACACAAATGATGCCGGGATCGAGGTCATGACCTGGAACCCGGTGTTAATTGCCATGGGCCATGCCTTTTTTACGCTCAGTCTGGGGATGGGTGCGATTATGGTGTATGGCTCCTACCTGCCGCAAAACGCCTCCATCGCCCGTGTCACGTTCATGATTGCTGGCGCCGATACAGCGGTGGCCATCGTTGCAGGAATGGTGATTTTTCCGATTGTATTCGCCAACAACCTGGAGCCGGGTATGGGGTTCGGATTGATATTCAAGACCCTGCCACTGGCATTTGGCCAGATGCCAGGTGGTGCCTTTTTCGGAACACTGTTTTTTATTCTGCTGACCTTTGCCGCGTGGACATCCAGTATTTCCCTGATTGAACCGGCCGTTGCCTGGCTGGTGGAAAACCGGGGAATGAGTCGGGCTGGCGCATCTGTACTGTCGGGCATTACTTGCTGGCTATTTGGTCTGTTGACCGTCTTTTCATTCAACATCTGGTCCGACGTGTATCCATTGCATATGTTCGAAGTGTTTCGGGAAAAAACAATATTCGACCTGCTGGATTACCTGACGGCCAATATTATGCTGCCATTGGGTGGATTGCTAATCGCAATTTTTGCAGCCTGGCTTATGAGTCGTGATGCTACCCGTGACGAGCTGGATATGGGTGAAGGTCCAGCCTACATATCATGGCGTGTTCTAGTAAGGTATATTACGCCTATCGCGGTTAGTATTGTTTTTTTACGGGCGATCGATCTTATCTGATGAAACTACACCAACATGACAACCGTTAGCAAAAGCGCACTGGTACCCTATACCGCGGAGCAGATGTACAAGCTTGTGGATGATATCCCCGCCTATGCAAAATTTCTGCCCTGGTGCGATAAAGCCCGTGAAATCAAGCGTACCGATACCGAAGTCGAGGCCAGCCTGGATATTTCGCATAGTGGCGTGCGTAAATCGTTTACCACACGTAACATTTTGGGGAAGAACAGCCAGATCGAAATGCAACTGGTTGAAGGCCCATTCAAATTCCTGAACGGGGTCTGGAATTTTGAGCCTTTGGGGGAAACGGGGTCGAAGGTCTCACTGGACCTGGAATTTGAATTCTCGAACAAGCTGCTGGGCATGACGTTCGGGCCGGTGTTCAACAAAATGGCCAGTTCACTGGTCGATTCCTTTATCCAACGCGCCCAGAAAGTCTATGGTTGAACAGAACAAGATCCGGGTTGAGGTGGCCTATGCCAAACCTGAGGAGCAGGTCATCATTCCCATTGATGTCGATCCGGGCACAACACTGGACGAAGCGATCCGGATTTCCGGCATCCTGGAACATTTTCCGGAAATTGAGCTGTCACAGAATCGCACCGGAATTTTTGGCAAGATTGCCGATCCTGATACCGTTTTGCAGGAACGGGACCGGGTCGAAATTTACCGGCCCTTGATTGCCGATCCCAAGGAATCACGGCGTAAACGGGCAGCCAAAAAGGGTGCGCAGAGCGCCTCAGGCGCTGACTAGAAACGTCCGTCAGCTTTACGGATAGCGTTTGAACCTCGCATGTCGGGCGACCTGCGAATTTCTGTCACAACATCGTTTTCAAAAATCAGTGTCAGGTGTTCTTTGGTAATGTCACCACCACCGGGCTGAAAGGTATAAACATAGTCCCAGCGATTGCTTTCGAAGGGATCCTGTACCAATGCAGTTCCCATCAGGAAGACGACCTGTTGTCGGGTCATACCGGTCCGCAGGCTGTTGACATCCTCCATATCAATCGAATTTCCTTGCTGGATATCAATCTTGTAGATACAGCCACCTGTCTGGAGCAGTATCAGTCCGGCGGCCAGTAGTGAAATGATAGAGTTTCGCATTTCCAACAAGAATCTCGGGTATAATTCAGGACGCTGATCTTACCCCACGTCGAACGATTCATACAGTGCCATACCCGGAGGATGTTATGGAAAGTCAGGATTTGAAAAAAGCCGGGCTAAAAGCCACACTGCCGCGTCTCAAGATCCTCAAATTCCTCGAAGCGAGTCAGGTGCGACACATGAGTGCCGAAGATGTTTACAAGGCCATGCTTGAAAATGGTGATGAAGTCGGTTTGGCGACCATTTACCGCGTCCTGACCCAGTTTGAGGCGGCCGGCTTGGTAACCCGCCATCATTTTGACGAAGGCCATTCAATGTTCGAGCTGAATCAGGGTTCCCACCATGATCATATCCTGTGTGTTAAATGTGGTCGGGTGGACGAATTTATGGATCCAGTAATCGAGGAACAGCAGCACAAGATTGCCGAAGCCAAGGGCTACGAAATGACGGATCATGCCCTTTATATTTACGGTATTTGCCCGAATTGCCGGAAGAGCGGGAAAAAGTGACAAGTGAGGAAAGTAGACCCCGCGATTGAGGCGGGGAACAGCACTTTGGTCCCCCCCATTTTGAAAAGCTATCCTGATGGCGCAGTTTTGATTCCCAACCCCACCCGCATCCTCCAGTCTCCCTAACTACCCTGGGATTATCCCTTCGCAGCGTTTGCTGTACGGGTTCCGCTGGCACGTTCCATCATCTCCCGGGCATGCGACAAGGTCTGATCAGTTATTTCAATCCCACCCAGCATGCGGGCCAGCTCATCCACCCGTTGATCCATCGACAGGGTCTGAATTTCACTGATGGTGGTATCCGTATCCGAGCGCTTGCTCACCTGCAGGTGATGTGTGCCGAGGGCGGCAACCTGGGGTAGATGGGTTACGCAGATGACCTGCCGGTGGTCAGCCAGTGAACGCAACAGCTGGCCCACGATCTCTGCTACCCGACCACCAATTCCCACGTCCACTTCATCGAATATCAGGGTAGGGATGCGGGAGTTCTGTGCCGTGATGACCTGGATGGCCAGGCTGATTCGCGACAGTTCGCCGCCGGAGGCGACTTTGGCAAGTGGCTTAAGGGGTTGGCCGGGATTGGCGCTGACCACGAATTCGACCCGCTCCATCCCGGTCGGGGTGGGGATATCGGCATCCAGGGCCTGAATCGCGACCTGAAAGCTGCCGCCTTCCATGCCCAGGGTTTGCATGCGTTCGGTGACCGTCTGGCCCAGCCGTTTTGCTGCATTGTGGCGACCACGGCCCAGCTTGCCGGCCAGTTTGTGGTATTGCGCCAGGGCAGCGGCGACCTCCTGGCTGATTGTATCGGCCCGTACTTCAGCGCCTTCCAGGCTAGCCAGTTCCTGTTGCAGGCGAGGTAGCAGTGCCGGCAGTTCTTCGGGTGAGCAGTGATGCTTGCGGCTCAGATCCTGCAGGGTGGCCAGCCGTTGTTCCACCTCGAGCAGCCGTTCCGGGTCCTGTTCCAGCCCGTCGAGGTAATGGCGCAATTCCGATCCGGCCTCATGGATCTGGATCGTGGCGCTTTCCAGCAGCTCCGCAATGTCGCTGAGGGCCGGGTCGGCTTCACGCATGTCACGCAGGTCGTGATTACACTGGCCAAGCAGGCTGTCGGCGGTAGCCGGGTCGTCCCCCTCCAGCCTGTGCAGCAGGCGCTGGCCGGTCTCCAGCAGCTGGCTGGCGTTGGCCAGGCGTCGGTGCTCGGCTTCCAGTCGGGGAAGCTCATCCTCGCCCAGTGCCAGATTTTCCAGCTCCTGGACCTGATAGCGCAGTAGCTCCAGGCGGTCGTTTCGCTCGCTGGCTGCCTGACGCAGGCCGATCAGCTCGTTTTCCAGCGTTCGCCATTGCTGGAAAGACTCAGCCAGCTCCGCCAGCAAGGGGCCGTGACCGGCAAAGTCATCCAGCAACTGCCGTTGGGCCTCACGTTTGAGCAGGGACTGGTGTTCATGCTGACCGTGCAGGTCTACCAGCATCTCGCCCAGCTCGCGCAAATCGGAGGCGGGAGCGGGTTTGCCGTTGATGAAGGCGCGGGACGGGCCACTGGCCGAGACGACGCGCCGGATGATGCATTCCTCGGCACTGTCCAGTTCCCGTTCCTGCAACCAGGCTTCCGCTGCGGGCGCCGTACGGGTACTGAACGTGACGCTGATTTCGGCCTTGTCGGCGCCGTGGCGGATCACGCCGCTGTCGGCCCGATCGCCCAGAGCCAGATTGAGAGCATTCAGGAGGATGGACTTACCGGCACCGGTCTCCCCGGTAAGCACCGAGAGGCCAGACTCCAGTTCCAGGTCCAGACTTTCGACAATGGCAAAATTCCAGATATGGATATGCGTCAACACTAGAACGGACCGCCCCAGTTCAGTTTGGCCCGCAGGATTTCGTAGTGGTTGTGCTTGCACGGATGGATCAGGCGCACACATTGCTCCATTTTACGGATATTGATCTTATCGCCGGACACCACGCCCAGGTTGATTTGGCCGTCGCAGGTGACCTGGGCATGGGCGTGGGGATTTTCCTTGACAATGATTTCGATCTCGCTGTCGCCGTCGATGACGATAGGCCGATAACTCATGGTGTGCGGGCAAATGGGTACGAGCACAATGGCATCCATGTCCGGATCCAGAATCGGGCCGCCACTGGATAGCGCATAGGCAGTCGAACCCGTCGGGGTCGAGATAATCAGACCATCGGAACGCATGCTGTTGAGAAAGCGGCCGTTGATGAAGGTTTCGGTCTCGATCATGCGAGCAACTTCCCACTTGTGGACTACAACATCATTAAGCGCATCCCCCATGCTGTCAGCGCCGCCATTGTGATGCTCAATGCTGGTAGTGAGCATAATGCGCTGTTCTTCCTCGTATTTGCCGTCGAGGATTTCGTTCATGCGGAGGTTCATGTCATTGGGGGAAACATCCACCAGGAAACCGAGACGGCCAAGGTTGATACCGAGCAAAGGGACTTTGAACCTCACCATGTTGCGCGCCGCGTTGAGCAGGGTGCCGTCGCCCCCGACGGTAATGGCCAGATTACATTGCCGTCCAATTTCGTCCTGGCTGGCGACAGGGAGGCCGGGATTTTCCATGCTGGCAGCCGTCTGTTCGTCCAGCAGGACCTCACAGCCCCGTTCTTGCAGGATCCGACTCAGCTCAAGCACCGTGCCGACCACGCCGGGGTCGCCGTATTTGCCAATCAGGCCAATCCGCGTGAATGCATTATCCATCCATTATTCCTTATTTTTGACAAACATTTATAACAGGAATCACCGCCGACCGGCAGGGCAGATTTCTTGACAGTGACAGTGCCGGGCGGTAACGTTCCAGCAACTTGGCACTCTGATATTGTGAGTGCTAAAGCGGCCTGGTTACTAGCGAGTGGTCCAATAACGTTTTGTCGAACTTTCCCATTATAAATGATCGCGCCATGAGTCTGCTCAAGACCCTGGTGGAGCGTTATATCCAGGATGGGCAACCGGTGGGTTCCCGGACCCTGGCGCGTGATTCAGGGATGAACCTCAGCCCGGCGACGATCCGCAATGTCATGTCGGATCTCGAGGATTTGGGACTGGTGACATCACCCCATACCTCGGCCGGACGGATTCCAACACCCCAGGGCTATCGCCTCTTTGTCGATCGGCTCCTGTCGGTCAAACCCCTGCGGCACAGCGTAATAGAACGCCTCAAACACAGTCTGGACAGCTCCGGTCAGGAACGCGCCATCGACTCCGCCTCCTCCCTGTTGTCGGAGGTTACCCACCTTGCCGGGCTGGTTATGTTGCCGCGGCGTGAAACGGTCATCCTCCAGCATATCGAATTTCTGCCCTTGTCGGCGAATCGGGTCCTGGTCATTCTCATAGTCAATGATCAGGAGGTCCAGAACCGGATCATCCACACGGATCGCGACTTCGACCCGGAAGATCTGCACCGGGTCGCAAACTATCTGAATGCTGAGTTTGCTGGCCGTGAGCTGGGCTCGATCCGGCAGCGCATCCTTCGCAGTATGCAGCAGACACGTGATGATATGCATGCCTTGATGCAGACGGCAGTGGAGATGGCCGATCAGGTCGTTCGGACCAGCCAGACGCATGATTATGTCATTGCCGGTGAGACCAACCTGATGAATTATGAGGAAATGGCGGATCTGGAGAAATTACGCCAGTTGTTCGAAGCATTCCACACCAAGCGGGACGTGCTGCATGTCCTCGACCAGTCAATCCATGCGGCAGGGATCCAGATCTTTATCGGTGAAGAGTCCGGCTATTCAGTATTTGGTGAATGCTCGGTTGTTACCGCGCCCTATCGCGTGGACGATGAAGTCGTCGGTGTGCTGGGTGTAATCGGTCCCACCCGTATGGCCTATGGCCGGGTCATCCCGGTAGTGGATGTGACGGCAAAAATACTCGGTTCTCTCTTGAGCTCGGAATGATCGCCCCCTATATAAACTGCCAGTCGAGATGACCAAATCTTACCTAGATGAATTGCTAACGGAGTCATTATGAGCAAACAAAAAGTCTCACCCGACCACCCGGATGAGAATATAAATTCAATCGAAACCGAGAATTTATCAGTCGAGGAACTGCAACAGAAACTGGCTGAGGCCGAGGCCAGGGCTGGTGAATACTGGGAAAAGCTGTTGCGGACCAAAGCAGAGCAGGAAAACCTGCAACGGCGCCATGATCGAGAAGTGGAAAATGCCCACAAATATGCCCTCGAGCGGTTCGCCCAGGAACTGCTGCCGGTTATCGACAGTCTGGAAATGGGTGTCGAAGCGGCCAACAGCGAAGGTGTTACCGTAGAAAAACTGCGTGAAGGTACGGTATTGACGCTCAAGATGCTGCTCGCTGCGATGGAAAAATTCGGTATTGCCGCCATTCACCCGCAGGGTGAGCCATTCAATCCGGAGCTCCACCAGGCCATGTCCTTACTCGAGTCCCCGGAGCATGCCCCGAATACGGTGATGAACGTTATGCAGAAGGGCTATACCCTCAATACACGGCTCATCCGGCCCGCCATGGTGGTGGTGTCCAAGGCTGGCAAGGAAAAACAGGAGTAATTTTGCAAGACCGGGCTTGAACTGGCTTCAGTTGGCCCTATAAACCTTGTAATTGCAGATTAATTAACAGATTTATCATATTTTACGGAGAACAGAGGAATGGGAAAAATAATCGGAATTGACCTGGGGACCACCAACTCCTGTGTAGCAATAATGGAGAATGGCCAGGCCAAGGTTATCGAAAACAGTGAGGGTGATCGCACGACACCTTCTGTCGTCGCGTTCGCCAGTGACGGAGAGGCGCTGGTCGGTCAGCCCGCCAAACGCCAGGCGGTGACCAACCCGGAACGGACCCTGTTTGCCATCAAGCGCCTGATCGGCCGCAAATTTACAGATGATGAAGTCCAGAAGGACGTCGAAATGGTGCCCTACAAGATTGTCAAGGCCGACAATGGTGACGCCTGGGTTGAAGTGGACGGCAAAAAAATGGCGCCGCCGGAAATTTCCGCGCGCGTGCTGCAAAAAATGAAAAAGACCGCCGAAGATTACCTGGGTGAAGAAGTGACCGAAGCGGTAATCACCGTGCCGGCTTACTTCAACGATTCCCAGCGCCAGGCGACCAAGGATGCCGGCAAGATCGCAGGCCTGAACGTCAAGCGCATCATTAACGAACCCACCGCGGCAGCCCTGGCCTACGGAATGGAAAAGAAAACGGGCGATCGCAAAATAGCGGTCTACGATCTCGGTGGCGGTACGTTTGACGTTTCGATTATCGAAATTGCCGATATCGACGGTGAGCATCAGATTGAAGTGCTGTCTACCAACGGTGACACCTTTCTTGGTGGTGAAGATTTTGATATGCGGCTCATCGACTACCTGGTAGACGAATTCAAGAAGGATCAGGGTATTGATCTGCGCAATGATCCGCTGGCTCTGCAGCGCCTGAAAGAGTCCGCAGAAAAGGCCAAGATTGAGTTGTCCTCGGCACAGCAAACTGATGTCAATCTGCCTTACATCACGGCTGATGCCTCCGGCCCGAAGCACCTGAACATCAAGGTGACACGCGCCAAACTGGAATCGCTGGTGGATGATCTGATTGCACGGACCGTTGAACCCTGCCGGATCGCATTGAAGGACGCCGGACTATCATCGTCCGATATCAATGACGTCATTCTGGTCGGCGGCCAGACACGGATGCCGAAGGTGCAGGAAAACGTCAAGAGTATCTTCGGCAAGGAACCCCGTAAGGATGTCAATCCGGATGAAGCCGTTGCCGTGGGCGCAGCGATTCAGGGTGGTGTGCTCGGTGGCGAAGTGAAGGATGTGTTGCTGCTTGACGTCACGCCCCTGTCCCTGGGCATTGAAACCCTAGGCGGTGTGATGACCAAGCTAATCGAGAAGAACACCACGATCCCGACCAAGGCGAACCAGGTGTTTTCGACCGCCGATGACAACCAGACTGCGGTAACCGTACATGTCTTGCAGGGTGAACGCGAAAGGGCCGATGCCAACAAATCCCTGGGCCGGTTTGATCTGAGTGACATACCACCGGCTCCGCGCGGGCTGCCACAGATTGAAGTAACCTTTGACATTGATGCCAATGGTATTCTGAATGTATCCGCCAAGGACAAGGCGACTGGCAAGGAGCAGTCCATCGTCATCAAGGCCTCCAGCGGCCTGTCCGATGAAGATGTTGAGAAAATGGTCAAGGACGCCGAAGCTCATGCGGACGAAGACAAGAAGTTCCATGAGGTTGTTGCCGCCCGGAACCAGGCCGACACCCTGATCCACGCCACACGCAAATCCATGGAGGAATTGGGTGACAAGCTGGAAGCGGAGGAAAAGTCGAATATCGAGACAGCAATCAAGGAGCTGGAAGATGCCATGAAGTCCGATGACAAATCGGTCATCGAGGCCAAGACCAAGGCGCTGACCGATGCTTCCGCTAAAATGGCCGAACGGCTTTACGCTGAGCAGGGACAGCAGGCGGGCGCAGAAAGTGCGGCGGGAGCCGAGAGCGCAAGTCAGAAGGCAGACGCGGATGACGTCGTGGATGCCGAGTTTGAAGAGGTTGATGAAAACAAGAAGTAACTCGTAACGAGAGTTATGTTACATGGGCGATGGCTGCGTGCGAAAGCACGCGGCCGTTTGCTTGTTTAAACAAAGTAGAAAAAGTCGGGATAGTGGGAACGAACGGCGCAAGATATGATGGGCCATGCGTACCCAATTACAGGGTTATTGAAATATGTCCAAGCGTGATTATTACGAAATTCTGCAGGTATCGAAAAATGCCAGTGAGGCCGAAATCAAGAAGGCCTTCAAACGACTGGCGATGAAGTACCATCCCGATCGTAATCCCGATAACGAAGCAGCGCTGGAGAAATTCAAGGAGGCCAAGGAGGCATTTGATGTCTTGAGCGATGCACAGAAACGGGCCGCCTATGACCAGTTTGGTCATGCCGGTGTCGATCCTTCGGCGGGGGCAGGGGCAGGTTTCGGTGGCGCGAGTTTTAGCGATATCTTTGGTGATGTGTTCGGCGACATCTTCGGTGGTGCCAGCGGAGGCCGTTCCGGGCAGCGGGTCTACCGGGGTGCCGATTTGCGCTACAACCTCGACCTGACACTTGAAGAAGCGGTACACGGCACCACGGTAAACATTCGCATTCCAACCCAGGTGGCCTGTGATGAATGTGACGGCTCGGGTGCAAGCAAGGGTACCTCACCCACGACCTGCGGCACTTGCGGCGGCCATGGTCAGGTGCGTATGCAACAGGGTTTCTTTTCGCTGCAACAGACCTGTCCCCGTTGTCACGGGAGCGGCAAGATCATTGAATCACCCTGCAACAAATGCCACGGCCATGGCCGGGTTGAGAAACAGAAGACCCTTTCGGTCACTATTCCGGCAGGTGTGGATACGGGTGACCGGATTCGCCTGGCCGGTGAAGGCGAAGCCGGGGAAAATGGTGGCCCGCCTGGCGATCTGTATGTCCAGGTGAACGTCAAACCACATGAAATATTTCAACGTGAAGGGCAGGACCTGTATTGTGAAGTCCCGGTCAGTCTGGTCACGGCAAGCCTTGGTGGTGAGCTGGAAGTCCCGACCCTGGATGGCAGGGTAAGCTTGAAAATCCCGCCGGAGACCCAGAGCGGCAAGCTGTTCCGGATGCGGGGCAAGGGTGTGAAATCTGTTCGGGGTAGTCAGAAAGGCGATCTGTTATGCCGCATTGCGCTGGAAACCCCGATCAACCTGACCAAGAAACAAAAGGAATTATTGAAGGAATTCGACGCTTCCTTACATAAGGATCGGGTAAATCACAGCCCGCGAGCCGCCAACTGGCTGGACGGGGTGAAGAAATTCTTCGAAGACATGAAGTCTTAAACGACAATAAAAATTATCGGGGGGATACCATGATCAAAGTCGGCATCACCGGCGCTTCCGGGCGTATGGGGCGGGCGCTTATCGAAGCGGTCAATACAGCGGATAACCTTTCGGTATCGGCTGCGGTGGAACGGCCGGACAGCGCGGTAATCGGGGTTGATGCCGGTGAGATGGCCGGAATTGGTCAGCTTGGTGTGACGGTTGTCGATAATCTGTCGGCGACAATTAATGAGGTCGATGTGCTCATCGACTTTACCCGCCCGGAAGTTACACTGGCCAATCTTGGCATCTGTCACCAGGCGGGCAAGCGTATCATCATTGGCACCACCGGGTTTGACGAGGCCGGCAAGCTGGCCATCGCCACGGCATCCCGGGACATCGGTGTGGTATTCGCCCCCAACATGAGCGTCGGGGTTAATCTTTGTTTCAAATTGCTGGATCTGGCCGCCCGCGTACTGGGCGACGACGTTGATATCGAGATTATCGAAGCCCACCACCGTCACAAGGTTGATGCACCCTCCGGTACCGCACTGCGAATGGGGGAAGTGGTGGCCGGGGCGCTGGGTCGCAATCTGCGAGACTGCGCTGTGTACGGTCGGCAGGGACAGACCGGAGAGCGTGACCGCAAGGCCATCGGTTTCGAGACGATTCGTGCCGGTGACATCGTTGGCGAGCATACCGTTATGTTCGCCGACGTCGGGGAACGTATCGAAATCACCCACAAGGCTTCGAGCCGTATGACTTTCGCCAAGGGCGCCGCGCGCGCAGCGACCTGGATCATGCAGCAGGATAACGGCCTGTTCGACATGCAGGACGTGCTGGGCTTGAAGACCTAGCCGGTAACGGCGCCAAGCAGGGCGAATCGATTCTATCCGGCCCGGCGGCAGCCTGGTGCGCTTTCATTGCGCGCGTCAGACAATGCGCCACTAGCCACCCGTACCCTTATTCAGATACAATTACCCTGGTCTGAAGTAATTCCGGCCATGTTTATCGAATTCTCGAGCGGGAGGTTCCCATCCAGGTGCCTCCCGCTTTGCACATGTGTCCCGCGGAGGTTTACTTGAGGCAACCGGC
>JAJDNN010000198.1 GCA_022340685.1 Pseudomonadota bacterium | reverse complement strand
CGCCCCCAGGGCCAGCAACATGCCGCGCGCCTTGTGGCGGGTTTCCTCGAGTTCCTGTTGAGCAACAGAATCCGCCACCAGACCTGCTCCCGCCCTCACTGTTACGGTTTGTGCATCCAGCATGATCGTCCGGATCAGAATGTTCAGGTCCATATCGCCATTATGCGTGAGGTAACCTATGGAACCTGTGTAGGCCCCCCGCGCGGTCTGTTCCAGTTCAGCGATAATCGCCATGCAGCGTTCCTTTGGACATCCGGTAATGGTACCACCGGGAAATGTCGCCCGAATCACCTGTCCCGGGGTAACGTCGTCCCGCAGCTTGCCGCGCACATTGGAAACAATGTGGTGCACATGGGCATAACTTTCCAGTACCATCATTTCATCCACTGCCACGGATCCCGGCTGACAGACCCGTCCCAGATCATTCCGCTCCAGATCGATCAGCATGATATGTTCGGCCCGTTCCTTGGGGTGACCGATTAACTCTCGTTTTAAGGCGAGATCATCGGCATCTGCCAGGCTGCGTGGCCGGGTACCAGCAATCGGCCGGGTTTCTGCAATCCGATTGTGAACCCGCAGCAGGCGTTCAGGGGATGAGCTAACGATGCTACCACCGGAATAACTGGCCAGACCGGCGAACGGTGCAGGATTGGTGCGACACAATGCGGCATAGGCATCCGCCGGTGTCAGACCGGCCGGCAAAGCACCTTGCCAGGCGCGCGACAGATTGACCTGAAACACATCCCCTTCGACGATGTAATGCTTGACCCGCTCGACACCCTGAAGATACGAAGCAGGCGGGTCCTCGTGCATGTTGACTGACGGCGCTGCTGCAGGCGGTGATGGCGGAATCCGGGCGCAGCAGGTTTTCAGACGGGTCAACTGGTCTTTTGTTTCGGCAACCAGAATCGTCTCAGCCGTCAGATGGTCGTTGATTACTGCCGCCGGAATCCGGGTCGCTGCGGCCACCGGGAGGTTTGTCTGCGGCATGGGCAGGTGCAGGCGAGGTTCGATCTGGGCGGCAAGTTCATAGCCCAGATAAAGGAACCAGCCTCCGGCAAACGGGATCCCTTCCACCCGGGTTTTATCCTGCCCCGCCTGTTGCCAGGCCATATCCAGTGCGCTCAGAAAATCATCATTCCGGGCAATCGCACCCTGCACGTGCCCGGCCGTATCCAGTTCGATGGTGTCCTGTGGAAAGGCAAACAGGATGTCGTAACGCGTATTGGCATGCCGGCCGGCATCGGCTACGGTGCTTTGTAACAGGAAGGGAAATACGTCCGGTTGCTGACGAAGCAGTGCCAGGAGATCGGTCTGGCCCGCATGGCGTAAAATCGATGGTGTCACGGACAGGCCTTCAAACCCGACAGGCTACCGGGCCATTACCTAGTCGGGTTTACGGAATACCAGCGTCCCGTTGGTGCCGCCAAAACCGAATGAATTGGACATGGCCACCTTGATGGGTATTTCACGGGGTGTATTCGCGGCAAAATCCAGATCGCACTCCGGATCCTGGTTAAAGATATTGATCGTCGGTGGTGCCACCTGGTCCTCGATACTCTTGATGGTGAACACGGCTTCCAGGCCACCGGCGGCACCCAGGGCGTGGCCGGTCATGGATTTAGTCGAGCTCATAACCAGTTTGTAAGCCTGGTCGCCAAAGCTGCGCTTGACGGCCATCACTTCGGCCACATCACCGGCGGGCGTCGAGGTACCGTGCGCGTTGATGTATTCGATTTCGTCCGGGTTAACGCCCGCATGGCGCATGGCAATGTTCATGCAGCGGCTGGCGCCTTCCCCGCCTGCGGACGGTGACGTCATGTGATAGGCGTCACCGCTCATACCAAAACCCGCCACTTCCGCATAGATTTTCGCACCGCGCTTGCGAGCATGTTCGTATTCTTCCAGCACCAGTACACCGGCGCCATCCGCCAATACAAAGCCGTCCCGGTCACGGTCCCAGGGTCGGGACGCGGTCTGCGGATCGTCATTGCGGGTCGACAGGGCGCGGGCGGCAGCAAACCCGCCCAGACCACAGGGACTGGTCGCCATTTCCGCGCCACCGGTCACCATCACATCCGCATCGCCGTATTCGATGATACGAGCCGCATCACCAATACTGTGCGTGGCCGTGGCGCAGGCAGTGACCATTGAGAGATTCGGCCCCTTCATGCCATACATAATGGACAGGTTGCCGGAAATCATATTGATAATGTTGCTGGGAACGAAGAACGGTGAGATTTTGCGCGCCCCGCCCTTCATGTAGGCCTCATGGCCCTTTTCGATGCCCGGCAAACCCCCGATGCCCGAACCGATATGAACCCCGATCCGCTCGGCATTCTCATCGGTCACTTCAAGGCCTGCATCGTGGATCGCCTCGACGGCTGCGGCAATGCCGTAATGGATAAAAGGATCCATCTTGCGTGCTTCTTTGGCCGACATATAGTTGGTGACGTCAAAACCTTTCACCGACGCGGCAAAAGTGACCGGGAAACCAGTCGTGTCGAAACTTTCAACAGACGCAGCTCCGCTCTTGCCGGCCAGGATCGCTTCCCAGGTTGACTTCACATCAAGACCCAGGGGTGAAACCATGCCAAGACCGGTCACCACTACACGACGTTTGCTCAAGGATCTGTCCTCAACGGTATGAATTCAGCAGAAATACAAAAGGCCGCAACCACGGTCAACCCTGTGGCGCGGCCTGGTTGTAACCAGCAGGTGATTAACTGTGGGCGTTAATGTAATCGATGGCCTGCTGGACCGTGGTGATCTTTTCGGCGTCTTCATCGGGGATTTCGGTTTCGAATTCCTCTTCCAGCGCCATTACCAGTTCAACGGTATCCAGAGAATCTGCGCCGAGATCGTCAACGAAGGAAGCTTCCTTGGTAACTTCTTCCGGTTTTACCCCCAGCTGTTCTACAACAATCTTCTCAACGCGTTCTTCAACACTGCTCATGTCGGTATTTCCTCTTGTGGTTTTCGTTCAGCCTGAGCTGCGTGCGCTATTGTATTGAAAACACCGGTTGGATGCCACACTCAATGATGCTCAATATTTCGCCAGTCAGGCAGGAGTTTTTTACTTACTTTCAATAACTTGCGTGGATCAGGCCATATACATGCCACCATTGACATGCAGGGTCTCACCGGTAATGTAGGCCGCACCCGGCGAAGCAAGAAATGCCACCGCCTTGGCAATTTCAGCCGGCTGCCCTAGCCGTGCCAGCGGGATCTGGCCCAGTAGCGCCTCGCGCTGGGCATCCGGCAACGCCTTTGTCATGTCCGTATCAATGAATCCCGGCGCCACCACGTTGACGGTTATGCCGCGTGAGCCCACTTCCCGGGCCAGCGATTTGGAAAATCCGATGACGCCGGCCTTGGCGGCGGCATAGTTGGTCTGGCCGGCATTACCAGACACGCCGACAACCGAAGCGATACTGATAATGCGCCCCTTACGTTGTTTCATCATGGCCCGCAATACACTCTTGCTGAGCCGATAGATGGAGGACAGATTGGTATTGATAATTGCATCCCATTCCTCGTCCTTCATACGCATCAGCAGGTTGTCGCGGGTGATCCCGGCATTATTCACCAGGATCCCGGGGGGGCCGTAGGTCTCGGTGACCGTTGCCAGTGCAGCATCAATACTGGCTTGTTCGGTCACATTCATGGCAACGCCCATACCGATAATATTATTATCTTTCAAATACTTGGATATACTTCCTGCACCAGATTCTGAAGTGGCTGAGCCGATTACAGTAGCTCCTTGCTGGCCAAGTTCCAGCGCGATTTCCTTGCCGATACCGCGGCTGGCGCCGGACACAAAGGCAATTTCATTTTCGAGTGTCATCATTGCTCCTTCGGATTAGTCTTGCGCCAGTGCAGCGGCGAGGGAATCCGGATCATACATTGCCTGTGCTGCCATGGTGCGATCGATGCGTTTGTTCAGGCCTGCCAGAACCTTTCCCGGTCCACATTCAATCAGGCGGTCCACACCCTCCGCCTTCATTTTCTGGATTGTTTCCGCCCAGCGCACTGCGCTGTGCAACTGGCGCACCAGCGCGCTTCGAATGCTGGCCGGATCATCCGGGCTGGCCACATCCACGTTGTTAATGACGGGAATGGCCGGTGGCTGAACCGTAACGCCTTCCAGTACCTGCGCCAGCTTTTCCGCAGCCGGAGTCATCAGCGCACAGTGGGATGGAACACTGACCGGCAGGATAACCGCACGCTTGGCACCCCGTTCACGGGCCAGGTCGACAGCCCGTTCCACCGCGGCTTTCTGTCCGGCCACGACAACCTGCCCCGGGGAATTATAATTGACCGCCTCAACCACTTCCCCGCCAGCGGCATCGGCGCAGACCTGTACGACAGCCGCATCATCCATTCCAAGAATGGCCGCCATGGCCCCTGTTCCGGCCGGTACGGCCTCCTGCATCAGGCGACCGCGTTCTGCTACCAGCTTGACAGCGTCCTCAAATGCCAGACTGCCGGCACAGACCAGGGCGGTATATTCACCCAGACTGTGGCCTGCCATGACCACCGGCGAGGCACCCTGCCGGTTCTGCCAGATTTGCCATAGCGCTACCCCGGCGGCCAACATGGCCGGCTGGGTAATGTGTGTGCTGTTGAGCCGGTCAGCCGGTCCATGCTGGACAATATCCCACAAATCGTAACCGACAACACCGGCGGCTTCGGCAAAAGTTTCTTTGACTTCGGAAAATTCATCCGCCAGAGCATCCAGCATCCCTATTGATTGGGAACCCTGCCCGGGAAAAACAAAAGCAAGCGACATCCGATACCTCAATTCAACAGTTGATTACACATCACAACGGCATAGAGAAAATCTGAGCGTTGTCGAAATGCAGTGTTCAAAATTCCTAAATACATTTACCTGAAGTTGTGCTTTCCATTGCTTGTCTTGTAGCATCTGTCTGGCACTTCAACCCTGTCAGTACTTCAACAACGCCGATCCCCAGGTAAACCCGCCGCCGAAAGCTTCAAGTAACAGGGTATCACCTCGCTGGATCCGGCCATCTCGTACCGCTATGTCCAGCGCCAGGGGAATGGAGGCGGCCGAGGTGTTGCCATGATCCTGTACGGTCACGACAACATGGTCCATAGACATGTCCAGTTTTTTGGCCGTGGCTGCAATGATGCGAATGTTAGCCTGATGCGGCACCAGCCAGGTGATGTCGGACTTCTGCATGTTATTGGCGGCCAGGGTTTCATCCACGATGCGGCCCAGGGTGTTGACCGCAACCTTGAAGACTTCGTTGCCCTTCATTTCAACGAAGGCCCCGCCGGCCTTGAGTTGTTCGATATTTTCCGACAGACCGGCCGGCACGGTCAGCAATTCCTTGTACTGGCCATCGGCATGCAGATGGGTCGAGAGGATGCCCGTCTCGTCCGAGGCCGACAGCACCACGGCGCCAGCACCATCGCCAAACAGGACACAGGTTCCCCGGTCGGTCCAGTCCACGATGTTTGACAGGGTCTCGGCCCCGACCACCAACGCGTGCTTTGCCTTGCCAGCGGTGACGAACATATCGGCCACGCCCAGGGCATAAACAAAGCCCGTGCACACCGCCTGAACATCAAATGCCGGGCATCCGTGGATTTTCAGCCGGTCCTGCAACAGGCAGGCCGTGCTGGGAAAAATCCGGTCCGGCGTGGTCGTTCCGACTATGATTAGATCGATGTCTGCTGCGCTCAGGCCGGCGGCCTCGATGGCCCGCCGCGCCGCTTGTTCGGCGAGATCGCAGGTCGTTTCACCGTCAACAATATGACGTTTTCTAATTCCGGTGCGATCGGTGATCCATTCATCGGAGGTATCGACCATTTTTTCCAGGTCGGCATTGGTGAGAACTTTTTCTGGCAAGTAACTGCCGGTTCCAGTAATTCGTGAATAGATCAACTTGCCTGCTCCTTGGCCAACTGTGTCTCGAGTTGGGTGGTGATGAGGGCTGGAACGTTTTTCTTGACCTCAACCAACGCCTCGTTAATAGCATTGGCGAATGACAGCACATCGGCGCTGCCGTGACTTTTGATAACGATGCCGTTCAGGCCCAACAGACTGGCACCGTTATATTCTCGTGGATCAATCCGGCGCCGGAAGGCTTTCAACACCGGTAAGGCAATCAGGCCGCTTAGCATGGTCAGGGGGTTACGTTTGAACTCCAGCTTCATGTAATGGCTGATCATCTTGGCTACACCCTCGGTTGTCTTGAGCATGACATTGCCAACGAAACCGTCACACACCACCACATCGGCATGGCCAAGGTATATCCCATCCCCTTCCACGTAACCGGCATAATTCAATGCACTGCTTGCCAGCAACTGGCCGGCCTGCTTGACCCGTTCGTTGCCCTTGATTTCTTCCTCACCGATATTCAGCAGTCCTACCGAAGGCGCCGGATTGTTGTCCACCGCCTGCACGAGCGCCGAACCCATGACCGCAAATTCCAGCAGGCTTTCAGCACTGGAATCCACATTGGCGCCCAGATCGAGGACATGGGTATGTCCGCCTTTCATGTTGGGTAGTGCCGTACAGATCGCGGGACGATCAATGCCCGGGAGCATCTTGAGCACGAACCGGGCAGTCGCCATCAGGGCACCGGTATTCCCTGCGCTGACACAGGCCTGTGCCACGCCGTCCTTGACCAGATTGATCGCCACCCGCATGGATGAATCTTTTTTGCCGCGCAGGGCCTGGGACGGGTGCTCGTCAGATCCCACGATTTCACTGGCATGGTGTAACGTCAGCCGCGGGTCGGCATTATGGTGCTGTTCAGACAATACCTGCTCAACAGCCGGCTGTTGACCAACCAGGATCACCCTCAAATCACGGTTTGTTGCCAGGGCCTTGATGGCCGCCGGTACCACAACCCCGGGGCCAAAATCGCCACCCATGCAGTCCAGTGCAATTGTGATTTGTTCGCCCATACTTCAGTCAACTGGAATTGGTATGACCTTTCTGATAACAAACACGGGACATGGTTTCCCATGCCCCGCATTCGCTAAACAATACTTATTATTAGTAATTTCTATGCTGTATCGATAATCCCGGATTCGGGATCAAGGATCCAGTCGAAAATGAGCTTATTCTGTGTCGGTATCGATCACCTTGCGACCCCGGTAAAAACCATCAGGGCTGACATGATGCCGCAGGTGGGTTTCGCCCGTGGTGGGTTCGATGGACAGTGCCGCGCCGGTCAGGGCGTCGTGTGAACGACGCATGCCGCGCTTGGACGGGGTCTTGCGATTCTTTTGTACTGCCATGGTCTTGCCTCATTTAACTTTATTGGGTGTCTTTAGTTTCACCAGCACATCGAACGGGTTTTTCGCCTGGTGTTCGGCCACTGCCGTTGATTCCACCTTGTCTGGCCGTTCCTCTTGAATCATATTCCGGGCGGGACATTCCGCCAACGGATGCCGCGGAATCTGCGGCAGGGCCAGGAGTACCTCATCCTCTATTATGTCGGTAAGATAAACCGGCACTGATTCAACCAGGTACGGTTCATACGGTCCCGGGACTGCGGCTTCCTCCGCTTCATGACGAACGAAGGCCAGCGCAACTTCGTTGTCAATCTTCCAATTCATTGGCTGCAAACAGCGCTGACAAATCAGTTGCAAATCCACACGAATTCGCCCTGTCAGGTTCGGCACACCCATGGGGTCCACCCCGAAGGCCAGCTCCACCTGCACCCTTCCCTGGTCGGAGACCAACAGCGGCTGCAACCGCTTGAATTGGCTGAGGAGAATATCCCCGTCCATCAACCGCCCGGCTTCAGCCAGCCGGAATGGGTCGACCTGTATGGGTAAGCGTTCCTGCCGCTTCGACATAAGCGGCGAATTGTATCGAGCCCCCTGGCGGCTGTCAAAAAATTCCTTGTTAATCCGGCTGTTCCGGCAACCGACTCAGAACCCACGTCCGAAGCATGCTTGACAGGCGGGAGCGGTTCACATACACAAGGTAGCCCGGCACCACTTAATTTGGCCTCAGTCACGATCCCAACCGGCAATTACTGGAAATGATAAAAAAGATACTCATTGCCAATCGCGGCGAGATTGCCGTTCGCATCGTCCGTGCCTGCGCCGAAATGGGTATCAAATCGGTTGCCGTCTACGCTGAGGCGGACCGCTACAGCCTTCACGTCAAGAAGGCCGATGAGGCTTACAGCCTCGGTCCGGACACGGTGGCGGGTTACCTCAACGCGCATCGTCTGGTGAACCTGGCGGTAGCCACCGGTTGCGATGCCCTGCATCCGGGCTACGGATTTCTGTCTGAAAATCCCGAGCTGGCGGATATCTGCAAACGCCGCGGGATCCGCTTTATCGGCCCCGAAGCCCACGTGATCCGGATGATGGGCGACAAGACCACTGCTCGGGACACCATGCGCAAGGCCGGCATTCCCATTACCCCGGGCAGTGACGGTAATGTGGCCAATCTGGACGAGGCCCTGACCATTGCTGCCACCCTCGGTTATCCCGTCATGCTCAAAGCCACTTCGGGCGGTGGCGGACGCGGCATCCGCCGCTGTGATTCAAAGGACGATCTGCGCCGCAATTACGACCGGGTCATTTCCGAGGCCGCCAAGGCATTTGGCCACGCGGAAGTGTTCCTGGAGAAGTTCATTGCCAATCCTCGACACATCGAAGTCCAGGTGCTGGCTGACCAGCACGGCAACGTGGTGCATTTGTTCGAACGGGACTGTTCAATCCAGCGTCGCCACCAGAAACTCGTCGAAATTGCCCCCTCACCCCAATTGACGGATGAACAGCGCGTCCTGCTGGGTGATCTGGCGGTACGCGCCACCGAGGCGGCTGGCTACAGCAATGCCGGCACAGTAGAATTTCTGATGGATAGCGGTGACAACTTCTATTTCATGGAGATGAATACCCGCCTGCAAGTGGAACACCCGGTCACCGAAGCCATCACCGGCATCGACATTGTCCAGGAGCAAATCCGCATCGCCGCGGGGTTGAAACTGCGCTACCGCCAGGAGGAGATTCAACGTCGGGGCTTCGCCATCGAGTTTCGCATCAATGCCGAAGACCCGCAGAATGATTTTCTGCCCTGTTTTGGCAAAATCACGCGCTATTTCGCACCCGGTGGCCCAGGCGTACGCACTGACGGCGCCATTTATACCGGTTACGAAATTCCCCCCTATTATGATTCCATGTGCGCCAAGCTTATTGTCTGGGCGCTGACCTGGGACGGCCTGATCGACCGCGCCAGTCGTGCCCTGCGTGACATCGGCGTATTCGGCGTCAAGACGACGATTCCCTACCACCTGGAAATCCTGCGTAACGCCGAGTTCCAGACGGGCAAGTTCAATACCGGTTTCGTGGAAGCCCACCCGGAACTGACTCAGTATTCCGTCAAGCGTTCAAACCGCGATGTGGCCGTCGCGGTTGCCACCGCACTGGCGGTCAATATGGGTTTATAACAAGCAACCTGTATCATGCCGAACACGAAACACTCCAGGAAAATGCCATGGCAGTGAAAATTACAGACACCGTTTTACGTGATGCGCATCAGTCCCTCATTGCCACCCGGATGCGCACCGAGGACATGCTGCCCATCTGTGATCGACTCGACAAGATCGGTTACTGGTCATTGGAAATGTGGGGGGGTGCCACCTTCGATGCCTGTGTGCGTTTTCTGAAAGAAGATCCCTGGGAACGGCTGCGCACGTTGCGCGAAGCTCTACCCAATACCCGGCTGCAAATGTTATTGCGCGGCCAGAACCTGCTTGGCTACCGGCACTATGCCGACGATGTGGTGAAGGCATTTGTCGCCCGCACCGCCGATAATGGCATGGACATTTTCCGCATCTTTGACGCGCTGAATGATCTGCGCAACATCCGGGTATCCGTCGAGGCGGTCAAACGTGCTGGCAAACACGCCCAGGGCGCCATTTGCTACACCACCAGTCCGCTCCATACGCTGGAGCATTTTGTCGAGCTGGGTCAGGAAATGCATGCCATGGGCTGCGACAGTATTGCCATCAAGGATATGGCAGGCCTGTTAACACCGGATATCACTGCGCAACTCGTGCAGGCCCTGGTAGCGGAACTGAACCTACCGATCTTCGTTCATTCCCATGCCACAGCCGGACTGGCCGCAATGTGCCAGTACAAGGCAGTCGAAAACGGCGCCGCCGGTATCGATACCGCCATATCATCGTTTTCCGGCGGCACCAGTCACCCGCCGACAGAAAGTATGGTTGCCGCCTTTCGTGGAACACCTTGGGACAGCGGACTGGATCTCACCCACCTGCAGGAGATTGGTTTCTACTTCCGGGAGATCCGTAAAAAGTATCATCAGTTCGAAAGCGAATTCACCGGACTCGACACCCGGGTGCAGGTCAACCAGGTGCCGGGTGGCATGATTTCCAACCTGTCCAATCAACTCAAGGAACAGGGTGCCCTGCACCGTATGAACGAAGTGCTGGAAGAAATTCCACGCGTCCGCAAGGAACTGGGCTATCCGCCTCTGGTTACACCCACCTCGCAGATTGTCGGCACCCAGGCAGTGTTGAATGTCATGACCGACGAACGCTACAAAACCATCACCAATGAGGTAAAACTCTATCTTCAAGGTAAATACGGCAAACCACTGGGTGAAGTCAGCCCGCAGGTTCGGCATATGGCGATAGGAAATGAAGATGTGATCGAATGCCGGCCGGCAGATCTTTTACCGGAAGAGATGGACAGGCTACGCAAGGAGATCGGTACCGTGGCCACATCGGAAGAAGACGTGCTCACCTACGCAATGTTTCCCGACATCGGGCGTGAATTTCTGGAACATCGCCAGTCCGGCACGCTGGTCCCTGAGCCACTGGAACCCGCCGATTCTGACACAAATGGCAATCGTAAGGCGGTTACCGAATTCAATGTCAGTATGCATGGCGAAACCTATCACATCCTGATCAACGGCAAAGGTTATACCACTCACGACAAACGACCCTATTACCTCAGTATCGATGGGGTGCCGGAAGAAGTTCTGGTTGAGCCCCTCGAGGAAATCAGCCTGGGTGCGGAAGGCGAGGAAGGTCAGCGTCGTGCACCCGCCCAGTCCGGCAAACGACCGCGCGCCACTGACCCAGGCCATGTCACCACCTCGATGCCAGGCACGATTGTCGATATCCTGGTTGCTGTCGGGGATGAAGTTCATGCCGGTGATCCAGTACTCATTGCCGAAGCCATGAAAATGGAAACCGAGATCCAGGCACCTGTCACCGGTGTGATCACTGCAATTCATGTGAAGAAAGGCGAAAGTGTCACGCCTGATGAAGCCCTGGTGGAAATTGATTGACGATATAGATAATTAACAATCGTGCACAATTAAATTCGCCCTTTACACGAATATGAAACTGGTCCTCGCTTCCACCTCCCCTTTCCGCAAAGCCATCCTGGAAAAACTCGGTGTCCCGTTCGAAATTCAGTCCCCCAGCGTAGATGAAACACCACTATCAGATGAAACACCGGCCCAGTTGGTTGAGCGCCTTGCCATCGCCAAGGCCAGCGCCATTGCCGGGCAACGTGATAGAGGTCTGGTAATTGGTTCAGATCAGGTTGCGGTTATCGATGATCACATACTGGGCAAGCCAGGCAATCACGAAAAAGCGGTGCAACAACTGCAACAGGCCGCCGGCAAGCGCGTTGTTTTCCAGACCGGTCTGGCACTGGTCAATGCCGCTACCGGCCATGTTCAGTCCGAGGTCGTGCCGTTTACCGTCGTCTTCAGGCCATTGGGCGCGCAGCAGATTGAAAATTATCTGCAACGGGAACAGCCCTACAATTGTGCCGGCAGTTTCAAGTCTGAAGGGCTGGGTATCGCCTTGTTTGAGAAACTGGAAGGCGACGATCCGAATACCCTGATGGGGCTGCCCCTGATCAGACTGATCAGAATGCTGGAAAAAGAAGGCCTTACGATTATTTAGCAGTACCGGCTAGCCTGTTGTCCGACCAACACAGTGTCAACGGGAACAGGCCGCACCATTCCATCTGCTAACCAGATTACTGAATGGTGCCGCCCTTTGTACCCAGCACTTGTGCCAGCACCCTGGCTGACGCCGCCCCGAACCGTTCTGCAAAACGTTCCAGATAATCAGGTTGCGGAGTGTAATCCACGATTTTTTCCTGTTTGATGATTTCCCGCGCAACATAACTCGCACTGCCAAACCCATCTACCAAACCAAGCTTCTTGCCTTCCTCCGCAGTCCAGAACATACCGGAAAAGATATTTTCGTTTTCCTTCAACCGGTCACCACGCCCTTCGCGCACCGCCGAGATAAACTGTTGATGAATCTCGTTCAACATCGTCTTGACGTGATCGACTTCATCGGGTTTGATCTCTGAGAAGGGGTCCAGCATGCCCTTGTATTTACCTGCCGTATACAGGCGTCGCTCTATCCCGAGCTTCTCCATTGCATCAACAAAACCAAAGCCGTTCATCAGGACACCAATTGAACCAACAATACTGGATTGATTCGCATAAATTTCATCTGCAGCCGATGCCACATAGTAACCTCCCGAAGCGGCCATGTCGGATACTACGGTATACAATTTTTTATCAGGGTATTTCGTACGCAGGCGTTTGATTTCGTTGTAGATGTAGGCTGACTGCACCGGGCTGCCCCCTGGACTGTTGATACGCAGGATAACACCCACGGTATTCTTGTCCTTAAAGGCTGATCGCAAACCGCTAACGATATCATCGGCATTCGCGTCAGAATTGTCGGCAATAACGCCTTTCAAATCGACCAGCGCGGTGTGTTTGCCTCCCGTAATTCCGACCTTGTCACCCCTTTCTGGCAGGTAAAAGGCAAAGAAAAGCAGGAACAGATAGGCGATAAATAAACTTCGGAAAAAAATGTTCCAGCGCCGTGTACGCCGCTGCTCATTTAATGCTGCAAAGGCAAGTCGGTTGACAATTTCACCCTGCCAGTTCTCGTTCCTGTCTGAATTTGAATCACTACCCATCATGTTTAAATCCTGGTTTGTTTATGCCGCATGCGACAGATAATTATCCAACCAATTATCGAGTTCCGACAAACTGGTGACGCAGTCAAGCGGATTGGCTTCCAGTAGACGTGTATGATCATGTACGCCATAACTGACAGCCAGCGCTGCCACCCGTGCATTATGCGCCATTTTGATGTCGTATTCAGTATCACCAATCATCAATGTACTGCCCGCCTCCACGCCCAGCTGCGTCATAATATCCAGCAACATCTGTGGATGCGGTTTTGAAAAGGCTTCATCAGCGCAACGGGTGTAGTCGAAATACCGATCAAGACCGGTTTCCAGCAGAACCTTGTCGAGGCCATGCCGGCCCTTGCCGGTAGCAATCGCCAGATAATGGCCCTGCGCCTGCAATTTTTGCAACAACATCTCTGCTCCGTCAAACACGGGGCTCGGCGTCGGGTCCACATTCAGAAAATGATGGCGATAATGCGACACCAAGGTGTCATAGATCGAGTCGTCACCCTCGGGATAAAGTGTTTGCAGGGCCTCGCGCAAACCAAGACCGATGATGTTGCTCAACTCGCTATTACTGCGTTCGGGCAAACCGGTTTCGCGAATGGCTTCGCGCAGACAGGCGACGATTCGGGCTTCGGAATCCATCAAGGTCCCGTCCCAGTCGAAGACAATTAATTTACCCGGCTTACTCATAGCTTAAATCCAGATGTTGCAATACGTGGCGCAGGGTTTCGTCGAGCGGCGCCGTCACTTCGATCGGGTGCGCGTCATCGGCCAGCTGGAACCTCAGGGACCGGGCGTGCAGGAACAACCGGGTCAGGCCTGCTGCCCGCAGTTGCTGATTGAATTCCGGCTCCCCGTATTTTTCGTCCCCGGCAATGGGATAACCCAGGCTGGTGGCATGAACCCGGATCTGGTGAGTGCGGCCCGTTTCCAGCTGCACTTCCATCAGGCTGGCCTTCTTGCCAATACGGATTGGCCGGAAAATGCTTCTGGCGGCCTTGCCGGTGTCATCCACCTGCACCATACGCTCGCCGGAACGAAGTACATTCTTGCGTAACGGTGCATCAACGACCCGTGTTCCACCCTGCCAATGGCCTTTGACCAGCGTCAGATAGCGCTTGTCGATGCCGTTCTCGCGCAGGAGTTCGTGCAACCGCCGCAGGGCGCTGCGCTTCTTGGCGATCAGCAGGCAACCCGACGTATCCCGATCGAGCCGGTGCACCAACTCCAGGTAGGGCTGCTCCGGTCGCAGGGCGCGCAATCCTTCAATGACCCCGTAACTGACCCCGCTACCCCCGTGTACGGCCAGCCCGGCGGGCTTGTTAAGTACCAGAATGCGCGGGTCTTCGTAGAGGATGGACGCTCCGAGGCGCTCCAGCACTGCACTATGGGGCCTGGCCGGTGTGCGGTGTGCGAGCCTGACCGGCGGAATTCGTAGCATATCCCCTGCCTTGAGGCGGTAATCCGGCCGGATTCGGCCCTTGTTCACCCGGACCTCGCCGCGTCGCAGGATCCGGTAGATAAGGCTGCGCGGTGCCCCTTTCAAGCGGTTCAGGAGATAATTGTCGATACGCTGACCGGCCAGATCGGGGCTGATTTCCACAGTTTGGACACCATTTCCGGGTGAGTTTGGGGCTAATTCAGACATCAGGCTATTCTACCAGCTTCATGATGAATTGCTGCGACTGTCAATCATTGATATAGTGCGGTCGAATCCGGAAAGCTCCGGAAGCTGTGCCCATCGCGCACAGCCGGTAACTACCGATTTGTGACATCGCCAGAACATGGCGGCAACATGACAAAGAGGCTGTCCACCCGACTGAATAGTGTGGACAGCATTGGATGAACATCCGCGCTCCCATGACCCGGCACAATAACCGGCATGGTGGGCAGACCAACAAGCATGACCGGGCACAGAAAGGCTGTGCCACCATATACGGCAAGGTCATGCCTGAGCAACCCGGTCTGGCTGATCCCGCTGGTCATCACCTGACCACGGTCGAGCGCCATAGCGTTTGAAGGTTTAATAATGAAAAGAATGTTGTTTAATGCCACGCAGGCTGAAGAACTGCGTGTGGCGTTGGTCGATGGTCAACGTCTCTACGATCTCGATATTGAAACAACCCATCGGGAAACCAAGAAATCCAATATCTACAAAGCTAAAATCACCCGCATCGAGCCCAGTCTTGAAGCGGCTTTTGTCGATTACGGCGCCGAGCGACACGGTTTTCTGCCCCTAAAAGAAATCTCCCGGAATTATTTCAAACCCGACGCCGATACCTCGGGGCGCGTTAACATCAAAGACGTGCTCAAGGAAGGGCAGGAACTGGTAGTGCAGGTCGCCAAGGAAGAACGCGGTAACAAGGGCGCCGCGCTGACCACTTTCATCAGCCTGGCCGGCCGCTACTCAGTGCTCATGCCCAACAATCCCCGTGCCGGTGGCGTATCGCGGCGCATCGAAGGTGAGGATCGAAACGAAGCGCGCGACGCCCTGGCCCAGCTCGATATCCCGTCAGACATGGGGCTCATTATCCGCACCGCCGGTATGGACAAAAGCGTTGA
>JAJDNN010000053.1 GCA_022340685.1 Pseudomonadota bacterium | reverse complement strand
TCCGTTTCCAGGATTTGCTGTTCCAGCAGATACGCGCGGGACAGGGTGGTGATGTTGTTTTCTTCCCGGTCCCAGACACCATAGACGCTTTGCATACTGACATCGGTTGGGTCAGTGCCTTCAACATACTTGCCCGTTGCCACGTACACGATGTAGCCGTTCTTTTTCGTATGGTACTGAATGGCCGGTGCCACGGTAATCGGCTGGGCATTGCCGCTCGCATCAGTGGCAGTGAACAGGGGCCTGGGTTGGCTATTGCTGTTCATTACCTTCCATGAGTTGGTGTTCGAGCTTGAAACGTCGAACTTCCACACGTTACCGAACAGGTCACCGGCGTAAAGAATATCCGCCTTGAAATCGAGGTTCTTGTCCACCGCCACCACGTCGGTGAGGCGATTGGCGCGACCCTGGCCGGGCGAGCAGGAGGGGGCACACAGCGGGTCCTCGGCCATGCCAGTATGGGTGCTGAGTTTCTTGAGCACGCTGCCTGTACCCTGACCGCCTTTTTCGGCGTCGATCAGGTACAGAATAGCATCGCCGCTGGTGCTGGCCGAGCCATCTGCCTCGGTGGAGTTATAGCCGTTACCAAATGCCACCATCCATTTGTCGTTGTTCATTTTTATGACCCGGGGCTTGGTATAGGTATAACCCAGGTCAGAGTCCGTGAATTCCCAGCGGACAATATTGGCGGCATTCGCCTCGGTAAAGGCAGCCGGATTGGTGATGTCCAGCGCATACAATCCTTGCCCGCCCTTGCCCAGGCCACCCACGGCCAGGGTATGCCAGCCACCATTATAGAAAACATCGGTTACCGAGACGGGCTGGTCCACATAGAACTGGTGGGAATAGCCGGGATTAGTCAGGTCGGGCAACTTGTTAAACAGCATAGACGGAACATAGGCCAGCAGTTCCCGCCCGGTATCGGCATTCAGAATGTGCACCATCCCGTCGTTGCCGCCGAACACCAGCATGTTTACGCGGCTTGCGTAGGTCGTTTTGAACGTGGAATAGCTGACCGTTTCCAGATTGTCCGGATAGAAGAACAGCGGCGGTCCGGGTGGGGGAATATATTGCGGGTCCGAATGGACAATATCGCCCAGCAAATTGGCGCGATTACGGAAACTGCCACCGTTTCTAAGTTCCTGGCTGGTCACGCCGCGCAAATACTGGACCTGGTTGCTGGTCAATAGTGCCTGCTGGGCGGGGCTGATATCCGACCAGGTGAACGCAACACCGGCATTGCTGGCGCTGTTGGTGGTCAGGATGTTGCGGCTGCCCTGCCCGGCGATAATAGCCGATGCACCCTGGCCACCCCAGGCGGGTACGTTGACGATAGTTTCCAAGCCGGTGATGGGATCGATGGCTGTGGCGAGCGTATAGGCCAGAATGTCCCCGTCCCAGCGGCCCGAGTCATACGTGGCCTGGAACAGCTTGGTACCGGCCTGGTACTGGGAACTGGTGGTGGCGACGGCGCTGGCCGAACCGGTACGTTCGTCGATGGCCTGCAGCACATCGGCAAACCCGTCAATGAGCTCCTGCGGATTGGAAGCGCTGAAATACTGGCCCCGGCTGTTGACCGCCGCATGCCAGAGATCGTCCACGCGCTCGGCCCCGGTTCCCTCGGGCCAGGTGACGCTACCATCCAGCAAGCCTGCGATGGTGGCGGGGTCATCCGGATCGAGCGTGCCGGCAAGGCCCAGGCCGACCGTGAAACTGACCATGTGCTGCCAGTCGGCGGGGTCGTTGTTCGGGTTCCAGTAGGTATCGAAGTCATCAATGTCGCCGTCACCGTCGATATCGATGGCGCTGGGAGAAACAAAGGTCGGCACGTTGTTGGTCAGGTCGGTACGCAGGTCGGTCAGCCAGTATTTCAGGCTGATATCGGCCACGTAGTCACTGCTGCTGCCGCGATAGAAGGGCGGTGTTTGGTCGCTCTGGGGGCTGGTGTTCGCCTCGTACTCGGTAACGCCATATTTGGTGTTGCTGGGGCTGTTGGCCGGCACATTGTGATCACTATTATCGTAATTACCGGCAGCAGGAGTGGCATTACTGCTGTTCCAGTAACCGTCGGTGAAGGCGAAGTGGAAATTCTGACGGCAGGAATATTCCGGCGAGGTACTGTCCCCCGGCACCTCACGATAGGGACTGTCAGCACTGGCACTCGTCAGGCTGTACTTTGCCGCGGCCCTGCCGAAGGCGGCGCGCAACGGCGTGCTATTGTTGGTGGGTACCGCGTAGAGCCAGTTGAAAAAATTGGTGCGATGGCTGCCTGTCAATGGCATGGTGTTTCCAATGGTGGTCGAGGTGTTCAGTGCCTGCCAGGCGATGCGGGTGCTGTTGCCCAGTTGCGAAAAGGCACGCGAGGCGGCGGTCTTGGCCAGCAGGTGACGCAGTCGGTAATAGGAATACCAGTTGGCAAAATTGGTCCGTTCATCCGTCCCGCCCGGGCCGGAAGTTGCACTCACCACAACCAGGGTATAGCAGTTGTCGGCATTGTTGACATGGGCAGTGTTGTTGATATCACAGGCCGTGGCGTCCGCTGCAGTTTTAGTGGTATCAAAGTAATAGTAGTACGCGGCCGTGCCAGCGCCGATATAGCTCCATGAAGATGCGGTTGGGCGATAGTCATAATAAGTAGGCTGGTATACGGTTGAGAGATTTACGGTCCCGTCGGCCTGGCGATAACCATTGCGCCAGGCGGCGGTGAAGCTGGCATCACCGAGTGAAGTACCATTCTCGTCGACCCCTGGCAGATAGGTGGTATTGGGGTCGTAATAGATATGATTGTAGGCGTTGGCCTTGTAACGGTTCGTGCCCGTTGCAGTGGCGGTATCAGGCAGATAGCCCCATGCCATGGAACCCGAGTCATCCATGGTCAGGATAATATTGGCCGGGACACCTGCCAGCACATCCAGGGGAACGTTGCTGATATTCAGCGTGGCAGCCTGGGTATTGCCCAGACCAAGTCCGAGCAGGAGCGACAACGCGCCGGCGATTAATCTGGCGCTTTTATGCGCACGGGCCTGGTTGGGTTGAGCGTGTCTGGCTTTCATTGCGCTATCTCCGGTGACTTCTTTGCGTGTTCGTTATCAGCTGCGGTTCAGTCTTATTTGAAGCGCTTGGCTGTGGTTTCCTGCAGCAGGGTGACGGCATTGGGCGACAACCCGACTCCCCGGCTGGTGATGCGGTAATAAATCTTGCCTTGCCCGGTCATTTGAGACTGCAGGGAAGCATCTTTGGAAATGAACTGATATTCCTCGATGATATAGAAGGGGTCCTCGGCCACACCGCTGAGGTTGACGGCACCGGCGGTGCCGTACTCGGTGGCCGCGGCCGGCCAGATGGACGCGTCGAACGCCGTGGTGGCGAAATCACCGAAGGTATCCCGTTCGTATATACCGCTGTTTGCGCCAGTACTGGTGGGCGGTGGCGGAGCGCCAAATCCAGTGATGGTGCGTTCCGCGTCGCGCAGACCGGTTTCGGCAGCCTGGAAGGAAACCACCTTATCGCGCAGGTTACCGGCCATGTATTCTTCCAGGCTGGAGGTGCTCATGGCACTGACACCAAGGACGGTCAGGATCAACAGAATGACCAGGCTGGTAATCAGGGCGGCGCCCTGCTGGCGTATGTGCCGGTTATGTAATTTCATGGACATGGTTCCGTTCAGTTTCCATTCAGATCAAGGGCGCTCACGAAATAGACTTTTATTGCGCAGAAAGAAAGTGGTGGTGAAGGCCTTGCGGACGCGCCGGTCACTCATGGTCGTGATATCGACACCGGTCGCGTTATCGACCCCGAGCAAACGTACGGTTTTGGTGCCCTGCGGCCGGTTGAGTTCTTCGGGTGTCCGCACCAGCAGGCTGACACGGACACTCATGACGTTGTCCGGATTGGTGATATTGTCGGCGGTTACATATCGGGTGGGCTGGAAAGTGGTGTCGTTGGGCGTCAGGTCCTCGCCGTACAGGACCTGCATGTTTTCCACGCCTTCGACCAGCTCTTCGGTAATGACCGTGGCGGTTCCCGTGCTGTAGTCGGCACGGAACAGGGACGGTTCACCGCCGGCGCCCGGTCCGACAAAATAGGCGTAACTCTTGGCTTCCATGGATTTGAACTTGTTGGTGATTTCAAACGGCCAGGGATTGGAAGGGCTGATATTGCCGGGTGAACATCCGCCGGTGGACCGGTTATACGCGCTGGCAGTGGCGTTATTCCCTTTCTGGAATATTACCCCCCGTTGACAATCGGTGACGACGACGATGGCGCAATTGGGTATGCCGGTAGCAATGTCAGTCGGGATGGCGGCGGAAGTAACCGGGTTTTGTGACAGGTTGATGTCGTCGCGCTGTATATTTTTCTTGATTACCAGAACATCCGTACCCTGCAGGACCTTGCCGGCCAATGCGCCGGTCAGATCGGTACCCGCGCCAGCACCCCAGTCGAAACTGGTCCAGTTGCCTACGGCGCCGGTGTTGCTGAGTGAAGCGATGGTGTAATCCTGACCTGGCGCTGTACTTGTTGCGGTATATTCCCAGCCATCAACGCCGGCCATGAAATCGAAAACGTTACTATCGTTGGTGTTGAGGATGCTTAGCAGTTTTGGATTACAACCGGCAAAGCCTGCTTCTGTCACATCATCGGCCATGGTGGCAAACGCATAACGAGCGTTTTCCTGCAGGCGCGCCATTTCGTTTTGCACCTTGTAGGAGCGCTTGCTGGAGGAATACACGGTGGCGACGCCCATTAATATTAGCAGGCTGATCACCATGGCGATCATCAGTTCAACCAGGGTAACACCCCGTTGTTTTGTTCCGCTGCACATAGTGTGTCCTAGTATCATCATGATGCCTGGCTCAAGGTTCGAAAGTCATGCTGTAGCATTTGAGATCGACGCTGGCATTGCCACTACAGGCTGTCCCTGTTGCGCCGGTACGTTCTTCGTCCCACATGACGGTAATCGTAAATGGAGGCGTCGCGCCTCCCGTGACAGTGCCGTGGCCCTTGGGCAGGGCATTGTTTATGGTTTGCTGCCATTCATAGTAGTCATACGTCGCCATCTGGGCAGCTGTGCAGGCAGCACTGATACAGTCACCCGCAGTGGGGTTGGTAGAATCGAGATTATTGTAGTCACCAGCCGCAACGCCGGCCGGGTTGGCGCGAAGCCGATCCGCCATGTCGTAGGCCAGAATCATGGCAGTGGTGCGATTCTGGGCCGTAGAGTTGCTTTGCAGCCCCCGTGCCTGCAGGCCGGCCAGACCGAGCAGACCGATGGAAAAAATGACCAGTGCAATCATGACTTCCAGCAGGGTAAAGCCTCTTGTGTGATTTGGTGTAGGGATCATGGGCATGTCACGTTGTTGTCGGTTACATCATTCCGTATATTATCGCTGTCCGTATCGCGGGCAATCGCGACCCGGCCAAGACGGGTTACATTGGCGGCCCGGGCCCGCGTGGTATCCTTTACCCTGGTGTCACAGACAATGAAGGTGCCATCATCCACGCCATCGCCACTCGCATCGAGAAGCTCACCATTGGGTAGATACTGGAGTACGTCAGCATTATCGAATTGGACACTTCGCAAGGTCAGTCCCGCAGGCAAACCATCATTGCGGCTGATCAAGATATCGCCAGCACCGGCATCAACGGCGGTATTTCGATTGATATCTGTAAACACGATCCAGCCTGATTCCCAGTTGGTTGTGTTGCAGGTTGCGCCGTCGGTGCTGCCGCATACAGTGATGACCCGTCCACCCTTTACCGCTTCGGTACGGGCCAGGTTGAGATCGCCGACGATAGCGTTGATGGCAGCGACCTGACGATTGCCTTCGGTCATGCGCTTGAACTCGGGTACGCCAATAACCAGCAGCACAATCAACACTGCCATTGTGACGACCAGCTCAATGAGTGTGAAACCATGATTCGTATTCATGTCTGTTTATATAGTTGATTACGTCTTGGGAATCAGGCGATATCAGACCAGGTAATCAATTTTCCGGACAAACGGAGGGGTCTGGCAGGTGTGCTATAGCGAAGTAAATAGTGCCGCCAGAGATTACAATAACTCGCCTTGTGATTTGGGGACATATTGGGAATGGTAAAAAGTAACAACTTCGACTGTCTGGTGGTGGGCGGTGGTCTGATCGGGATGCTCACCGCCCGGGAGTTGGTTCGGGCCGGCGTGCGGGTAGCCGTGCTGGAACGGGGTCGGACCGGGCGAGAATCCACCTGGGCCGGTGGCGGGATACTGTCACCCCTTTATCCATGGCGTTACCCGGCAGGGGTTAACCTGCTGGCGCGATGGAGCCAGGATGTGTATGCGGACCTGGCCGTGCAATTGCAGGAGGAGAGCGGGATCGATCCCGAGTATGTGCAAAACGGCCTGCTGATTCTGGACCCGGATGAACGCGCCGCGGCCCTGACCTGGGCGGATACGTGGCAGCGCCGGCTGGAAGTGGTTGATAGGTCAGGTATACAGAATCTGGAACCACACCTGGGTGATGTGCCTGAAGCAGGTTTGTGGCTGCCCGAAGTGGGTCAGTTGCGCAACCCACGCCTGGCTGAGGCGGTCAGAAAAAGCATTGAAAATCAAGGCGCTAAAATATTCGAGCACACCCCGGTTGAGGGACTTGTCGTGCACGGCGATAGCGTGCAGGGGGTGACCACACCGCAGGGGGTGTTCATTGCGGACAAGGTCGTGATTGCCGGTGGTGCCTGGAGTGCCCAGCTCCTGGGTGCCATTGGCTTGCAGTTGCCGGTGCGCCCGGTACGGGGCCAGATGATTTTGTACCGGACCCGGCCGGGTCTGGTTGCGCGGATTTTGCTTAGCCAGGGCCGCTATGTGATCCCCCGCCGGGATGGTCGCGTGCTGGTCGGCAGTACCATGGAGGAGGTGGGTTTTAACAAGACCACCACCACCGCAGCGCTGGAAGAACTGCAGCACGAGGCCCATCGTCTGATCCCGACCCTGGCGGAATATCCGGTTGAGCACCATTGGGCCGGGTTACGGCCGGGTTCGCCAACCGGTACACCATATATATGTGAACATCCCGGTATCGAGGGTCTGTTCCTCAATACGGGGCATTTTCGCAACGGCGTCGTGATGGGGCCGGCATCGGCAAGGCTGCTGGCAGACCTGTTGCTGGTACGGACCCCCATTCTTGCAACGGCACCGTTTCGGATGGAGGAGGCATAACAGGTTGAACCGGGTCTGGCAGCGCCAGAAAAGTGGTTAATAGTTGACCAACAAAATAGACTTTATCTAATTTACTGACATATACTTCGGATATGCAGTCACAGAAAAAATCAGCCATCCAACCAGAGCGGGATATCGGGAAACAGCTGCGCGCTGTCGGCATCACCCCGACCCAGCAACGTGTCCAGATTGCGGAAATACTGTTTGCCCGCCCACAGCACCTGTCGGCGGATCAAATCCTGGCCAGCGTCAACAGCCTCGGTACGACTGCCTCCAAAGCCACGATCTACAATACCCTCGGCCTGTTTGCCCGAAGGGGCTTGATCCGGGAAGTGATCGTGGATCCGGTCAAAGTGTTTTACGATTCGAATACCAGTACCCACCATCATTTTTTCAACCTCGATTCCGGCGAGTTGACGGATATCGACGCTGACAAGGTGGTGGTCACAAACCTGCCCGAGTTGCCCGGTGACACGCAGCTGGAAGGCATTGACATAATTTTCAGGGTTCGCTCCAGTCACCCGCACGAAGAAAACTGAGCGCGACCAGGACGGATCGCCGGGTCGAATTTTACTTCTTGTTGTTTTTGCAATCCGCCCATGCCGGAATAGCTCAGTCGGTAGAGCACTTCACTCGTAATGAAGGGGTCGGAGGTTCGATTCCTCTTTCCGGCACCATCTACCACGCTTCGCCGTGTCGCGCGCCCATACAAAAAACACCGCAATTTTTTCAGATTGTCGTACCCTCGGGTCGGCGGCCCGCCCACCGGGCTGAATCAGTACGCTTTGACAATTAACGATCGAGGACAATCACCGGGGGTATCGGCTGGCAGGCCGGGTTAATGTGCCTCGCGGGAAAGAAATACACAGGGGGCTGAGTTCCTTGTATTGCATCCATTCCGGCATGATGGTCTACTCGTAATCGCAGATCGGTGGTTCGTATTTCCGGTTTCTGCCCGAAACACTGTTGATCATGATCGATACTGGCATCGCATCTTATCTGCATCGATGAGGGGGAAGCCAGACTTGGTCGTAAGGAACCGGTCCTGTGTCGCATGGACCGTTCTGTTTACAACAGTGTTCCCTGGTTGAATAACACGGTAACTGCCAGATTCATGAAATTATTCAAATCCGACAAACCGGGAATTTACTCCCGGGCCGAGTTACGCGAGATCAAGTTCACGGCCTTTGCCAATTTACCGCGGGCCTATAAAACACCGGGCAAAAAAGAACTCGATGCCGCAGCAATTAAACAGCGGCTGGCAGATCTAAGACGATTCCCCATCCGTCAGCTGGAAACCGCGGCGCATATCCTGTCCAGCCTGAATCAGGCGACGCTAAAATCCGACAAGCGCCTGGAGCTGACACTGACCATTCTCAGACAGACCTATCCCGTTATCAGTCAGTTTTACGACAGTTATCAGGGAAAGGAGAACAGCCTGCCGGAAAAGAAGGAAAGGCGTGAAGCATTGACCGACTGTATTCATGTCATATCGGAAGTTGCTATCTCCTACAAACATTTGTTTCAGGAATCATTTACGACCGAAGACAGGGCATACCGGAAAGCACGGACATCCATCTATGAGTACGGCTTTCGTATTCTGGAGATGATGCTGGTTGAACAGCGTCTACGCGCTTTACGCTACCAGCGGTTGCCCCGCAGCGCCTGGCGCGACGGTAACCACATATTTTTTTCCATGGCGCTGCACAATGACTTCTTTGAAACCCGCAAACTGACCGGATTGGTGGGGATTAAAAAGCGCGAGCCGCATCACGGGGCAAGTTATGCGCCGGAACGCAATCTGTTGCAATTGTATCTGTCGGTACAGTTATTCGGTGCATTGGACGTGTCAACCTGGCCGACCAACCTGTTCCATGTGCCCGACGCCTATATGGCATACCTTAATCCCGGCATAAACCTGTCAGGCGATGATGGCCAGCCACTGAAGGAAGGTCACCTGCTGACCTGGATTGGAAATGAGGGCCCGCCTGTTTTTGATCGGCCGGCAAAACTAGACCCACCGACCATCCAGATTGATTTCACCCGCTATAACAATGTACTGGTCAAGGACTATGAAGCCATTGCCAGCATGAAATTCATCGGCAGCTTCGATCCTGCAAAACTCAGTCGGCCGCTGCAAAAAGTCAAGGAAGAGGATCGGGTGCCGGTATTGCAGATGATGCTGGCTGCTCTTCGCAAACGACAACGCCAGGCACAGCGGCATGTCGTGTTTTCCGATAACAATGTGGAGGTTTATTTTGGTTTTCGGGAAGTAGCGCAATTGCTGACTGATCGTTCCAAAGGAGACCTGGCGCGGCAACTACGTTCACGCAAATTTTCCGATACCCTTGCCAGGAGTTCTGCCCAGTTTATTGACGGCAATCGACAAGTTGCAGGTACCCAGTGGCAGATACTCAATTTCAGTGCCGGTGGTATTCTGATCAGCACACTGGAAACCGACTTCGGTCGGGCCATCGCGCTGGGTCAACTGGTAGCCTTTATTCCTGATGAAAAGACGGCTCTGCCATCCATCGGATTTGTTTGCCGCCTCAACCGGCCCGAGGACCAGGTTGTTGAAGTGGGTATCGCCCGACTTGGCAACTATGCGGAAGTGGTTATTCTGGAGCGCGTTGGGCAGGGGGAGGAAGATTTCAGGTTACCTGTAATATTGGTGCAAAACACGGCCGATAACTGGCAGATCATTGTTGAACCCAGGGATGAACTGTTACCTGGTGCCCCGGTTCGTTTGCTGCGCGACAGCGGGCCAGTTCCGGCCCGGCTGGGTGAGGTCTATCTGACCAAGAAGGAATTCATGGTATTTGAACTGCGTTCGCCGGGATTGCAAAGGCTACCGCCACACAAAAGCTGATGGGCATTGTGCTGCCGATCAGGCAAATCGCATCGACAGGTCAACTGCATGGACATGCTTTGTGATCGCGCCGATTGAAATGTAATCCACCCCGGTTTCCGCTACCCGGCGGACCGATTCCAGCGTGACCCCCCCGGAGGCTTCCAGTGGGACCCGATGCGCCGTGAGCCGGACCGCCTGTTGCACGGTGGTCAGATCCATATTATCGAGCAGTATCCGATCCACCCCGGCCTCGAGCGCTTCTTGCAGCTGGGGCAGCGTTTCCACTTCCACTTCGATGACCAATCCGGGTGCGTTGTTGCGGGCGGCGACAATGGCCTGCCGGATTGAACCGGCCGCGGTGATGTGATTTTCCTTGATCAATACCATGTCATACAGACCGAGGCGGTGATTTTCGCCACCACCACACTGCACGGCGTATTTCTGTGCCAGGCGCAGGCCCGGCAAGGTTTTGCGGGTATCGAGAATGCGGCAACCCGTGCCGGCGATGGCGTCCACATAGTGCCGGGTTTGGGTCGCCGTACCGGACAGGGTCTGCAGGAAATTCAATGCTGTGCGCTCACCGGTCAGCAGACTCCGGGCCGGGCCGGTCAGGGTGCAGACCACCTGGTCGGGTTGCAGGGTCACACCGTCTGCGCGCTGCCAGTCCACTTGTATGGCCGGATCGATCTGCTGGAAGACTTCGTTGACCCAGGCTGTGCCACACAGGACGGCTGCCTCGCGGCTGATGATATTGGCCCGGGCGGACAGTTCTTCCGGTACCAGGGCGGCCGTCACATCACCGCTGCCGATATCCTCCGCCAGCGCCCGGGCAACCTGTTCGCGCAGGGTGTGATCAGGAATGTGCATCAAAATGTGTTTATTGTTTGGTGCTACCGAAAGCCACAATGACATCGCGCAACTCGCGATTCAGTTTGGTGCTGACCTCATCGCGCGCCCGTTGCAAGGCGGTATCTGAATTGACCGCCGAGACCTTGATGTCCCAGCGATGGCTGCCGATGGATTTCCTGCCTGGCAGTGCGAGTAGATCGATCTGCAGACTGCCCCGGTACCAGTACCAGCCCTGGTCGTCGCGGAAGCTGTGCAATTTCAAATCAGCGTCCAGCAGGTAGTTCGCCTTGTCCCCTGGGGCGTTCGCAAATCCGGCTTTGGCAACAGCGCCTTCGACAAGACTGGCCAGTCCGTCAACAGGATCATTTTTTACCTCGACGCTGATCCGTACCCGTTGCAGCAGGCTATCGCGATCCGTCTGCAGGACCGCCAGGTTGTACACCGGCGACACGCCGATGCCGGTGGGGTCGATGATCTTGAGCAGGTGCTGCTCGCCGTAGCGGGATTGTTGCAGTTCCAGTGCCCGGCTGGCATGCCCGATCTGGCTGAACAGGTCACCCTGCTGTTTAGCGAGGGAAATTTCCCGGCCCGTGGCGATATC
>JAJDNN010000050.1 GCA_022340685.1 Pseudomonadota bacterium | reverse complement strand
AAACCCACGCCCCGCCGCAGCAAAACCAGGCTGAAGATGAACAGCACAGCCACGAAGAACACGATCATTGCCAGGGCCGTGGTGACATCAATATCCGAAACACCGAGCATGCCGTAACGCATGGCGTTGATCATGTACAGGATCGGATTGACCAATGATACTTTTTGCCAGAACGCCGGCAACATGTCGATGGAATAAAAAATCCCGCCCAGATAGATCAACGGCGTCAAAACAAAAGTCGGGATAATGGAAATATCGTCAAAACTCTTGGCATAGATGGCATTGATGAAACCACCCAGGGAAAACAGCACTGCGGTGAGCAACACCACGGCGATCAGGATTGCTGCATTGTAGACACCCAGCGGGGCGAAGAACATGGCAACCACTGTAACCACCATACCGACCACCAGCCCGCGTGCCACCCCGCCGGCCACATAGCCGATCAGGATCAGGTAATTGGGCATGGGTGATATCAACATTTCCTCAACAAAGTGGACAAACTTGGACATATAAAAGGACGACACTACATTGGCATAGGCATTGGTGATGATGGACATCAAAATAATACCGGGCACGATGTATTCCATGTAACTGACACCGCCGATGGGATGTAACTGGGATCCGATCAGGTTACCGAAGATGACAAAGTACAGGCCAGTGGTTACGGCAGCCGGCACCACGGTTTGCAGCCAGATCCGTATGAAGCGCAAAAACTCCCGGGTCAGCAATGTTCTGAACGCAGCCATCTGCTCTCGAACCTTCATGCTGACCCCTCCCCCACCAGGCGGACAAACAACTCTTCCAGCCGGTTGCTCTTGTTACGCATGCTCAACACCTGGATATTGTGGTGGTTTAGTTCGGTAAACAACTGGTTAATACTTGCCTGCTTGTTGATTTCAACACTCAATGTCATCGGATCTATCAATTGCAATGTATAACCACTGATGGGGGGCAGCGCCTCAAGCGGATCACGCAGATTCAGAATAAACGTCTCCACATGCAAGGTTCGCAACAGTGTGCTCATTGTCGAATCCTGGATGATGCGGCCTGAGTTAATGATCGCAATATGCTTGCAAAGATTCTCGGCCTCTTCCAGGTAATGCGTAGTCAGGATTATGGTAGTCCCGCGTGCATTGGTCTCCTGCAAGAATTCCCACATGGAACGGCGGATCTCAATATCTACCCCGGCGGTGGGCTCGTCCAGGATCAACAGCCGTGGTTCATGCACCAGGGCACGGGCGATCATCAGGCGTCGCTTCATCCCGCCCGAAAGCAGACGGGCCATGTCCTTCCGCTTACTCCATAAACCCAGTTGTTGTACGAAGTGCTCCGCCCGGTCCCTGGCTTCGTTACGCGGAATACCGTAGAAGCCAGCCTGGTTGATGACGATTTCGATAACCGGTTCAAACTGGTTGAAGTTGAATTCCTGAGGCACCAGCCCGATACAACTTTTGGCCGCCTCCTTGTCCAAATCAATATCATGGCCAAAGACTTTAACGACGCCGCCGCTCTTGTTGACCAGTGAACAGATAATGCCGATGGCGGTTGATTTGCCCGCGCCGTTGGGTCCCAGCAAGGCAAAAAAATCCCCCGATCTGACTTGCAGGTCGATACTGTGTAACGCCTGGACGCCGTTGCGATAGGTCTTGCTGAGATTATTAATGGATAAGGCGTCGATCATCCCACCAGCCTGGCATGAAAAGTCGCTATCTTAACAGAGACTTGCCGGAGAGGATCTGGCCGCGCCGGAAAAGTAATCATGGCGACCAGCGGGTTTGCTGGAACACAACCTGCTAGAGGACCGCCTCGCTCGCTACCACTTCAGCGAGATTGATATCGCTTTCCTTGTCGTTGACGATGTGGCGTACTTCCATCAGGTTTTCTTTCTGGCTCCAGTGAGGATGGGCCAGATTAATCAGTTTGGGTACATTGTAACGCTGGCCCTGCTTGTCCTTGATCAGCAGGATGATGGGGCGCAGGCGGGCTTTCTCGCTGGCAGATACCACTACCCCGATATGACCGGTATTCAGTTCCACCATACTGCCGATAGGATAAATCCCCAGACACTTGATAAATTGTTCCACCAAATTGGCATCGAAATTTTCGCCTGACCAGGCATACATGTCCTTCAAGGCATCGTAGGGCGGAATACCATCATGATAACAACGATCGCTGGTGATCGCGTCATAGACATCGACCACAGACGTAATCTGGGTCAGCAGGTTGATGAAATCACCCTGTAGACCATCCGGGTAGCCACGCCCGTTGATGCGTTCGTGATGAAACTTGACGATATCAAGCACCTCAGCCGGCATATCTTCTTTTTGCCGCAGCATGTTATAGCCACTTACAGGGTGAGTCTTGATGATCTCGAACTCTTCATCTGTCAACGCCCCGGGCTTGTTGAGAATATCCAGCGGAACCCGCATCTTGCCAATGTCGTGAAGCAGGGCACCGAGTCCCAGCAGTTCAAGCTGATTTTCATCCAGATTCAGGGTACGGCCGAAGGTCACCGCCAGGATACAAACGTTCATGCAATGTGTCGTGGTGTACTCGTCACGACTCTTCATGTGCGACAACCACAACATGGCATTGGGGGAACGGGCAACACTGCTGGTAATTTCGCCAACCAGTTCACGCGCGGTATCAGTATCCAGGCTGTTGCCGAGCCGGACATCGTCGAGTAACTGTTCTACATAGGAGCGCGTTTTCTTATGGAGTTTGCGTGCGACTTTAAGCTCCTGCTGGAACTTGAGCTGTTCCTGCTCCGCCAGCTCGGCGGTCATCTTTTCCGGTTGGGCTATTTCCAGGGTGTTGTTTTTTCCTGCCAACTGCTGGAGCTTGGGGCGTATCGAGTCACGGGACCGTTCCACATCGATAAAGACGTACTCGCATTTACGCCGAAATTCGGCCATATCCTCACCGGACTCGATGAGTACGCCTTGCAACAGAAAGGTGGTGTCCGTCCACGGACGATCGAGTTCACACACGAACATGCCATGTTCGAGCTCTTCGACCTCCACCTGTACTTTCAGGATCGCCACAGTCCACCTCACAACTAACTCTATATCACTGTTTTATATAATGATATATAACGGAATCCATATTCAGGCAAGCGGTAATGGCACTGATCGTGGCCATCTATTCAAATAAATTGAAAAAAGCACGCGGATTAGCCCAGCCAGCGGCGCGCGTTACGGAACAGCCTCATCCACGGGCTGTCTTCACCCCAATCATCCGGCGACCAGGAATGCTGTACGGTACGGAACACCCGTTCGGGATGGGGCATCATGATCGTAAACCGGCCATCTGCATTGGTCAGCCCGGCGATGCCGTCCGGCGAGCCGTTAGGGTTAAACGGGTAGGCTTCGGTCGGCCGCCCGTAGTGATCGGTATAACGCAAGGCCACGCACGCCTCACCCTGCTCACCCGCTGCGAAATCGGCCCGGCCTTCACCGTGGGCCACCACAATGGGCAGTTGCGAGCCGGCCATCCCGGCCAGCAGAATGGAGGGGGAATCGGCAATTTTTACCAGTGAGAAGCGGGCCTCGAACTGCTCCGAGCGATTGCGCACAAACCGGGGCCAGTGGCCCGCACCAGGGATCAGGTCTTTCAGATGAGACAGCATCTGGCAGCCATTGCAGACTCCCAGGCCGAATGTGTCCGGGCGGGCAAAAAAGGCTGCGAATTCGTCGCGGGCGCGGGTATTGAACAGGATTGACCGGGCCCAGCCACCGCCGGCCCCGAGCACATCACCATAGGAAAACCCGCCACAGGCCACCAGTCCGCTGAAATCCGCCAGCGAGTGCCGGCCATCGATGATATCGCTCATATGCACATCAAAACTGGCAAATCCCGCGCGGTGGAACGCGGCGGCCATTTCAGCCTGGCCGTTGACGCCCTGCTCGCGCAGGATGGCCAGCCGGGGTCGAACGCCGGTCTGGATAAAGGGCGCCGCCACGTCCTCGGTCGGATCGAAGCTCAGCTCGACTGACAGGCCGGGATCGTCGCTATCCAGCAACGTGTCGAACTCCTGTTGGGCGCAGTCGGAATTGTCACGCTGCGCCTGCATCCGGTACGAGGTTTCCGTCCAGCAGTGCTGCCAGTCGGAACGGGTACCGGTGAGTACGTCCCGGTGATTATGGCTAAAAATGAGCTGGTCATCGTCTGCCAGCGTACCGATCACATGGCTGTAGTGGCCGAGTCCGGCATCGTGCAGCCAGGCCAGCACCTCATCCGTCTCTGTGTGTCGCACCTGGACCACCGCCCCCAGCTCCTCGCTGAACAGGGCGGCCAGCGGATCGTCACCCAGGTCATCGAGTCGGATACGCAGGCCCGTATGGCCGGCAAAGGCCATTTCGCACAGGGTCGCGAACAGCCCGCCATCGGATCGGTCATGATAGGCGAGCAGCAATCCCCGCTCATTGAACGTCTGGATACTGTCGAAAAAAGCCTTGAAGGCCTGCGGATCGTCCAGGTCGGCCGGGTGGTGACCGAGCTGCTGATAGACCTGCGCCAGGCATGAGCCACCGAGCCGGTTCTGGCCTTTACCCAGGTCAATCAGGATCAGGTCCGTGTCCCCGCAGTCAAGGCGCAATTGTGGCGTCAGGGTCTTGCGAACATCACGCACCGCGCCAAAAGCCGAGATAATCAGCGACAGTGGTGCGGTAACGCTCTTCTGCGTGCCCTTCTCTTCCCACACCGTGTGCATCGACATTGAATCCTTGCCCACCGGTATGGCGACCCCCAGGGTCGGACACAGTTCCATCCCCACCGCCTTCACGGCATCGAACAGGCCTGCATCCTCGCCGGGATGACCGGCCGGCGCCATCCAGTTGGCCGACAGCACCACATCCTCCAGCCTGTCGATGCGTGCCGCGGCCAGATTGGTGAATGCTTCGCCCACGGCCAACCGCGCTGCCGCCGCATGCTGTAACAACGCTACCGGGGTGCGCTCGCCAATCGACATAGCTTCGCCGGTGTAGCCTTCATAACCACTGCTGGTGACCCCCACGTCGGCCACCGGGACCTGCCAGGGACCCACCAACTGGTCGCGCGTCACCAGCCCGGTGACACTGCGATCACCAATGGTGATGAGAAAAGTCTTGGCGGCCACCGTGGGCAGGCTCAGGACACGTTGTGCCGCATCGGCCAGCTCGATAGTTGTCGTATCGAGATCCTGCTTGCGGTAGGAGCGATTCTGGACATCGCGCAGCATTTTCGGTGGTTTGCCGAGCAGCACTTCCAGCGGCATGTCGATGGGCGTATTGTCAAAGTAGCCATCGCCCAGTATGAGTTGCTGCGCCTCCGTCGCCTCGCCGATCACCGCATAGGGGCAACGCTCGCGTTCGCACAATTGCACAAAGTGATCGAGATCGGCGGGGTCGACCGCCAGCACATAGCGTTCCTGCGCTTCGTTGCACCAGATTTCCATGGGCGCCATGCCCGGCTCGTCATTCGGGACGGTGCGCAGCTCAAAGCGCCCGCCCCGCCCGCTGTCGTTAACCAGCTCCGGTACAGCGTTGGACAGCCCACCGGCGCCCACGTCGTGAATACTGATAATGGGATTGGCTTCCCCCAACTGCCAGCAACGATCAATGACCTCCTGGGCGCGCCGTTCCATTTCCGGGTTGCCACGCTGCACCGAGGCAAAATCCAGATCTTCGTGACTTTCCCCCGTCGACATGGAAGAAGCGGCGCCCCCGCCGAGGCCGATCAGCATGGCCGGCCCGCCCAGCACAATAATCTGGGCGCCGGCCGGAATCCGCCCTTTCTCTACGTGGTCGGCACGAATGTTACCCACCCCGCCGGCCAGCATGATGGGCTTGTGGTAACCCCGGACTTCCTCCCCGTCCGGACCGCTGATTTTCGCCTCGAAAGTGCGAAAGTAACCACAGATATTGGGTCGGCCGAATTCATTGTTGAAGGCCGCGGCACCGATCGGGGCCTCGAGCATAATTTCCAGGGCCGAGGCAATCCGGTCAGGCTTGCCGTAGTCGACCTCCCAGGGCTGGCGCGCATCAGGCAGCTTCAGATTGGAGACCGAGAAGCCGCACAGACCCGCCTTGGGCTTGGATCCGCGGCCGGTGGCACCTTCATCACGGATTTCCCCCCCCGAACCGGTGGCCGCACCGGGGAAAGGCGCAATCGCTGTCGGGTGGTTGTGAGTCTCCACTTTCATCAGAATGTGAACCGGTTCGGACTGCATGACGTACTCCCCGTCACCGGGGCTCGGGTAAAATCGACCTGTGTCGAACCCGGATATCACTGCCGAATTGTCACTGTAGGCCGACAAGACCCGGCCCGGATGCTGCTGATAGGTATTACGAATCATGCTGAACAGGGAACGGTCCTGCTTCTGACCGTCGATGATCCAGTCGGCATTGAATATCTTGTGGCGGCAATGTTCTGAATTGGCCTGGGCAAACATCATCAATTCCACATCTGTCGGATTACGCCCGAGGGTCTGAAAGTTCTCCACCAGGTAATCGATCTCATCCTCCGCCAGTGCCAGGCCCAGGTCGCGGTTCGCCACCCGCAAGGCATCCTGTCCGCCACCGAGGATATCCACGCTGCGCAGTGGTGCCGGTGCATGCTGGACGAACAACGCATCAGCCTCCTCCAGACTACTGAACACGGCCTCGGTCATACGATCGTGAATCAGCGCCGACACGCGTCGGCTGTCCAGTTCCTTCCCGGCCTGCGATATCGCAAATGTATAAAGGATGCCCCGCTCGAGGCGACTGACGGCACCAAGGCCGCAATTATGGGCGATGTCGGTGGCCTTGGAAGACCAGGGTGATATCGTCCCCGGACGTGGCACCACCAGCAGGGGAAGCTGATCCGGCCCGTCTTCCCGGGCGGCCTCACCGTAATCCAGCAGGCCCTCCAGCACTGTCTGTTCATCGGCATGCAGGGCGCGACTGGTCTCGACGAAGTGATAAAATGTCGCGTTTACGTCGCAGATGGCCGGTAGTTCGGCTTGCAACGTGGCAAGGAGTTTTTGCAGACGAAAGTCGGAAAGGGCCACACCCCCGCGAAGTTGCAACATGCGCTATGTCTCGATATCAATGGGAAAAACGAAAACAGCGCGTATGATACAACACGTGACCTGATCGGCGCTTCACCATTGGGATGCGGCATGCAGTTCCTGCATGATTTCATTCAGGCTGGCCGACCCATCCACCAGACAAACCACGTTACCCACGCTGCACACCGACAGCGCGGTACCCCGGACAATCCAGCCACCCGGCGGTGTCCAACCGCGCACCTGGGTGAACATGGACAACTGGTCGGCATTGCCCTGCACAATACGTTTGTAATCATGGGCGAAACGGGCCAGCCCAGCTAACTGCGCGCCATCCTGCATTCCCATGCCATCAACCAGTTCCCCGTCATCACGAAAACTGGCTACCGCCATTACGCCGTCCAGAATCATTATCTGTTTTATCATCGCACCATCCTGTTAATCATGACGCCATTCTGGCTCAGGCGTTGAGTGCGGCATAGGCAGCATCGTAATCCACCTTGTCATTGGGCATGATGACCCCGAATTCATCACTGACCACCACGGTCCAGTTGAAACCCACCATGGTAAAACCCTGCAGTGGATAAAACCCGGCCATCCCCGTCATGCTTTCCCAGCCACGCGCCTGCATGGTCGCGATGGCCATGTTCGCCACGCATAAATGACTGACCAGATCCAGCACGGTATCCGTCAACTCGCCGCCATTGGCGGTACGACTGTCCTGAAGTTCACCGCCGGGCGTAAAACGAAACGCCGCAATTGCACCGTCTATGGCCATCAGGCTATCGAGGTCTGCCATGATTCTCTCCTGTTACTCGTGTTATCCAGTCAATTCGTTATCAATAATCTTCTCGATCTCAATATCTTCTCAATCAGAGACCTTACACCATTGCCCCTTCCTGGCCAGTGACATTTTCCCGCAGATAATGCATGACCTCGTTCAGTGAGGTCGCGCTATTGTCGATAAAGCAGAACACATTGGCGATGACGCAGACCGAGAACTTCTCGCCCCGCACTATCCAGCCCCGGGCCGGGGCGCACCCACAATCCGCCTGTAATGACTTGAGCATATTGGTTTGCATATGCACTGCCATGGTGGTGGCGCGGCACATGATCGAGGCCATGCGTGCCTTTTCCTCGTCCAACTGGCCTTCATAGGTAAAACGATCACCCCGGTAGGAATATTCCCCGGCCGCGATGACACCCGGTGTGGCAGCAAGATCGGTGAGTAAACTCATGGGCATCAGTCTCCGGTGT
>JAJDNN010000167.1 GCA_022340685.1 Pseudomonadota bacterium | reverse complement strand
CCCTGCAGGCGGCAGGCGGGAAAGGCCTGTGCAAAACGGAGTGTGATATCGGCAGGTCCACATCCGAGATCCAGCACCATGCCGGCGGGACTCAAATCCGGAAAGGTCTCACGAAACAACTCGATAAACTGACTGTGTGGCGCTTCAAAATTGGCGCTGGCATAGGCGCGAGCCTGGGCGTCCTCATCCATTAACTCTGGTTCGGGCACCCGTTTCATCATATCTTTACATCAATGACATTTACAAAGGCAGGGGATGCTCGCGATCAAACAGTTCCGCCACGGCCTCCCGCTCCCGCACCAGATGGACTTTTTCACCATCAACCAGAATTTCCGCTGCGCGAGGTCGTGAATTGTAATTGGAGCTCATGCTGAAGCCATATGCGCCAGCCGATCGCACCGCCAACAGGTCGCCCTGCTGCAGAACCAGCTCGCGGTCCTTGCCGATAAAGTCGCCGGTCTCACAGACCGGTCCAACGATGTCGTAATGGCGTGGCTCGCCCGGTTGCGGTGTTACCGACACAATATCTTGCCAAGCCCCGTACAGGGCCGGGCGCATCAAATCGTTCATTGCCGCATCGACAATGGCGAAATCGTGGTGTGCGGTGTGCTTCAGGTATTCCACGTGCGTAACCAGAATACCAGCGTTGCCGGCGATGGCACGTCCGGGTTCCAGCAGGATCCGGATGTTATGCTCACCCAGCCGTTGGCGCAGGGCGTTGGCATACTCGGCGGGCGGAGGCGGCGTTTCATCCCGGTAGCAAATACCAAGGCCACCACCCAGATCGAGATGACCAATGCTGATATCCTGCTCCGCCAGGGTATCCACCAGTAATAACACCCGCTCCAGGGCATCCAGAAACGGGGCAACCTCGGTCAACTGCGAACCGATATGACAATCCACGCCCTTGACGTCAATGTTGGACATCGCAGCGGCGCGCGCATAGACCTCGGCAGCTGTTTCGATGTCGATACCGAACTTGTTCTCTTTCAGACCCGTGGAAATATAGGGGTGGGTCCTGGCGTCCACATCCGGGTTAACACGAATCGATATTGGTGCAACCCGCCCCATTTCGGCTGCCACTGTGTCCAGACATTCCAGTTCCGGTTCCGATTCCACGTTAAAGCAGTGGATGCCCACTTCCAGTGCACGACGCATTTCGTCCGCCCGTTTGCCAACACCGGAAAAAACGATTTTGTCCGGATCGCCGCCTGCTGCCAGCACCCGCTCCAGCTCGCCGACCGAAACAATATCGAAACCGGATCCGAGCCGGGCCAGCACATTTAACACGCCGAGATTGGAATTGGCCTTGACCGCATAGCAAACCAGATGATCGATCCCGTCCAGCGCGTTATCAAACGCATGCCAGTGGCGTTCCAGTGTGGCGCGGGAATACACATAGAGCGGCGTGCCATACACGGCCGCAATCTCTGCCACGGGCACCGCTTCGGCATACAGGGTGCCACCCTTGTAGTTGAAAAAGTCCATGAAATTGTCCGGAATAATCAGAAAAAAGGCAACGTGGTCCGTTCACCGCTCGCGCGCAGAGCATAGTACAGTATCCCGTGCTGCGAACCGGTGTGGAGAGCCCGTCCCTCGCCATTCTGATCCGGCAAATATAGCGGGCCTTTCTTGCCACATGCGGAAAGCATACTGCCAATACCAAGGATGAGTACCAGTACTATAAACACAATTTGCGGGCCACATAAACGCATCGGAACCTTACCTGACAGGGATTCCGGTCGATTATACCCCGCCCCCGTACGGATGTGGATTACAGATCAAAATTGAGGCGTTAAACTGCAAAACAGGTTATCACTGAAGGACGCTGTGGATGGGATTGTCCGTAGTCATGATCGTATTCGGCCTGTTGGGAAGCGTGTTGTTTGTGCTGGGCCTGCGTCGCATCTGGCGCTTGAAAATGCTCAGCGGTGCTTTCGAAGGGATCGGCGGCGTGTTGTTGATCAGTCTGGCGCTGCTATTGGCAGCCATGATGACCAACCTGCATACTTACCAGCGCCTCACTCATGAAAGCAAGGTAGCCAGCCTGCGATTTGAAAGGCTTGGACCGCAGTATTTCCGGGTCTACCTGGTGCGCCCCGAACAACCGGCGGAAATCTACAATCTGTGGGGCGATGAGTGGCAACTGGATGGGCGGGTCCTGAAATGGCATGGTATGGCCAACCTGCTGGGGCTGGACAGCGATTTTCAGCTCGAGCGTCTGGCTGGCCGCTACCAGGACGCCGAACGGGATGCGCATGACCGGCGCGGCGTCTATACCTTATATAAGGGCAAGGGCCTGGATATCTGGTCGTTGGCGCGCGAGCATCCACACTGGCTTCCCTGGGTAGACGCCGTGTATGGCAGCGCCACTTACATGCCCATGGCGCATGGTGCCCGTTACGAGGTCAGCATGACCCAGAGTGGACTGGTTGCCCGGCCACTCAACGACACGGCGCGGGAGGCGATGGGCCAATGGCACTAATCGCCATCACCACTGACTGATATGCGCCTGCGTACCAATATCTTTGTCTGGGTGTTCCTTGCCACAATCGTACCACTCACTGCGCTGAGCCTGGGCGCCACGTATTACAGTGAACACGCCTATCAACGTGAAGTGGATCGGGCAGTATTCAGAAGCCTGGATAATATTACCGCCACCCTGACCCGGCAACAGGAAGCAAATCGTCACCTCATCCTTGGCATCTCCCGGGCACCGGCAGTGCAGGCTTACCTGCCTGTACTGGCGGCCATGCAGCGTGGCGAGCTGTTGACAAACATCGGTGTTCATCAGCGCCGGGTCAATCACTATTTCGAAGGCTTCCAGACTATTTTGCCGGGGGCATTTATCCTGCGCATCCTGGATAGCCAGGGTAATACCGTGGTGAAAGTCAGCCAGACCCACATCAGTCCGGCCATCTACGAAAGCCTGTCCGGGCTGCGCTACGCGGAACAGGAAATCAACGACAGTCACTTCGTTCAGGCCCTGTCCCGTCTCCCCGCTGATGAAGTCAGTACGATGGTGGTACCGCAAAACCATGCCAGCAGTGACCTGGTCTATAGCTATTTGTTGCAGGACTGCGTCGTGCCCCTGTACCGGGACGGGATGTTTATTGGTGCCGTAGTACTCACCACCACCGGAGAAGAGCTGGACCGGATCCTGAACCATGCCACCCGACTCTATGGCGGCAGTCTTATGTTGCTGGAACTGGATCCCGACAAATCTGCGCAGGCACTGGTGTTATATGATGCGACTGACAAACACCTGTTCGCCCAGTTGAGACGTAGCCCGGTTATGTTGCAACAATCCTATGCCCGGCTACTGACCGAGGAGGCCGACGCAAAGCCGGACGGTCGGCTCATCACGACGAACGACACCTACTTGTATTATCACAGCTGGTTGCCATACCCCAATCAGTTCACCAGCTGGTTGCTGGTCTCGCGGATAGAGGATGATCAGATCTCGGCGCCTTTCACCCGCATCCGGATTAGTATTCTCTTGATTGCCACCACCGCCCTGTTCATTACTTTGCTGCTAACCGATCTTGGCGCCCGGCGCATTGCCCGGCCGCTAACCGGGCTGGCGCGCCGTTTCAAGGCTTTCGCCGACGGCGACCGGCAACAGCATGTGACGACAGATCAGCCCATTGAAGAGGTCCGTGCCCTGGCCAAGGCGTTCAACTACCTGAGCGAAACCCTGCAGGTCGCGGAAACCGAGCGGGATCGCGCCCAGCACATGGTGCTGCAGAGTAACAAGCTGGCCAGCATCGGCCAGATGGCGGCGGGGATCGGCCATGAGATCAACAATCCGCTCAACAATATTCTCTCCTACAGCAAACTCATTGCCCGTGGTGTGAAGGCCTCAACCCGTCTGGATGCCGAGCTTCGCGAACAATTGCTCAATGATCTGCAGGCCCTGCGCGATGAAGCCCTGCGCGCTTCGGATATCGTCAAGGGCATCCTCAATTTCGCGCGCCAGGTGCCGCCCGCCTATAGTCACTTCGCAATACCGCCCTGGCTCGACGACACACTCAAACTGGTGCAGCAATCTGCCAAAAGCCGGCACATCAGGCTGGATTTACACAACCAGTACCACGGAAACCTGGAAGGTGATCGCAGCCAGCTGCAACAGGCACTGGTTAATCTGCTGCTAAATGCGATTCAGGCCAGTCCTGCTGACGGTACCGTGCAGCTCCATGTCCATGTCGAAGGCGAAAGGCTTATAATCACCGTGATGGATGAAGGCACCGGGATCAGCGAAGCCGCACTGGACAACATCTACGATCCGTTTTTCACAACCAAGTCGGAAGGGGAAGGCAGTGGGCTCGGCCTGTCCATCAGTCTAGGCATCGTCGAACGCCACAATGGCACACTGGATATTCGCAACAATCCGTTGCGGGGCGTTACTGCAACCATGATCCTGCCGATCCATGGCAGCACAGACGAATCCGCCGGGCAAACGGAAATAGATCCATGAGTCAACCTGTCATCCTGTTTGTCGACGATGACCCCAAGGCCGGGGAGCTCATGCTGCGCTTCAGCGACACCGCTCCGTACCGGGTCAATGTCTTTCAGGATCCGCATCAGGCCCTGGACGCTTTCAGGCAACAGGGCGCCGACCTCATCGTCACGGACCTGCGCATGCCAGGCCTGAGTGGTACCGAACTGCTGCAGGAAGTACGGTCGCTGGATGCCACAGTCCCGGTCATTATCATCACCGGTTACGCCAATGTGGATGACGCCATCCATGCCCTGCGTCTGGGTGCCAGTGATTTCATCAAGAAGCCCTTCGACATGGACGAGCTGCAGGTCCTGATCGAAAAAAACCTGGCTCACACTGCACTGCTGAAAGAGAACCACCTGCTCAAGCGCCAGCTGCAGGATGAGCACCAGCGCTTTGGCATGGTCGGGCAATCTGCGGCAATGCAAACCATTTATCACATCATCGAGAAAATCGCCGACATTCGTTGCAACGTGATCATTGAAGGCGAGTCGGGTACGGGCAAGGAACTGGCCGCCCGCGCCATTCACTATCAAAGCCAGTACGCCGACCAGCCACTGGTCATCATCGACTGCGGGGGGCTTAGCGAGAATTTGCTGGAAAGCGAGTTATTCGGACATGAAAAGGGCGCCTTCACCGGCGCCCACCAGGCCAAGCAGGGCCTGTTGGAAGCCGCCAGCGGCGGTACGGTATTCCTGGATGAAATCGGTAACATCTCCGATGCGATGCAGAACAAGTTGCTGCGGGTCGTGCAGGAACAGCAAATTACCCGCGTCGGCGGCATTCGCCCAATCGACATCGATGTGCGCTTCATCGTCGCCACTAACCGCCATCTCGAAGACATGGTCATCCGGGGCGAATTTCGCCAGGACCTTTATCACCGGCTCAACGTGGTCAAATTTACCATGCCGCCACTGCGTGAACGCCGCGATGATATTCCGCTACTCATTCAACACTTTGTGGACCAACTGGCGGAACGCTATCACCGTAATGTATCGGGTTTCGACGCCGCGGCCATGCAACAACTCATGCAATACGACTGGCCCGGCAATGTACGCGAACTGCACAATCTGGTGGAACGACATATCGCCCTGGCCGATGGCCCGGTCATGCACCTGCAAGATCTGTCCGGCCTGCGCCGGGGCGAAGACATCGACAGCGACCTGCCAAGTCTGGCGGAGCTGGAGCATCGCTACATTCTCAAGTTGCTGGACCGTTTCGATCAGAGCCGCGAAAAAACCGCGGCCACCCTTGGCATCAACAAGTCCACCCTGTACCGTAAACTGCAGGGTTACCGACAACAGGACGACAACTGAGCGTGCCGTAACATTCCTATGCCGGCTAATCTGTTCAAAATTTTCCAGCGAGTGATACAAAACCGATTGTACGAATTCCGGCTGGAACTATCCCGCCCCGATGCGATCCTTGCGCTTTCCGTTATGGGGGTCATTGCCGGCCTGCTGGCCGGCGCCACCATCATCGCCCTGCGCCTGCTGGTCCGGCAGGCGCAATTGACCCTGTTTCCCGGTCAGCCACCCGAGGATTATGAAGCGTTGGAACCTATCCTGCGGCTGCTGGTACCACTGGCCGGTGGACTGCTGATCGGCATTCTGTACCGCGCTACCCCAGAGGCCAACCACCGGGTCGGGATACTACATATCCTGGAACGGCTGGCCTACCACCAGGGACGACTGCCCTGGCGCAATGCCCTGGTGCAGTTTTTCGGAGGTGCCATCAGCCTGGTGACGGGACACTCGGTAGGCCGTGAAGGTCCCAGTGCCCACCTGGGTGCCGCCAGCAGCAATCTGCCCGCCCAGGCACTGTCATTACCCAACAATAGCCTGCGGATCCTGGCCGCCTGCGGCGCAGCGGCCGGGATAGCAGCATCCTTCAATACACCGCTGGCCGGTGCCGCATTCGCCATGGAAGTGTTGTTGATGGAATACACCATCGCCGGTTTTACACCGATCATCCTTGCCACCGTCTGTGCCACCGCCATGACCCGGGCCATGTTCGGTAGTGATCTGGCCTACACCGTGCCGCCCCTGGCACTTGCACATCTGACCGAACTACCCTGGATCCTGTTTTCCGGCATCATGCTTGGCCTGCTTGCGGCGCTGTTCATTTACCTTTTCCAGTTCGTCTCGGCCCATGGCAAACAACTGCCGGTTTGGCTGAGACCGCTACTGGGTGGACTGCTGGTGGGACTGTGCGGCCTTGTGTTGCCGGAAGTAATGGGGATTGGCGACGACACAGTGAATCGGATTCTTGGTGCCAAATACGATCTTGGCCTGCTGCTGGGTATTCTGGTGATGAAAATCATCGCTTCGGCGGGGGGGATCGGGCTGGGCCTACCCGGTGGTGTCATTGGGCCGAGCCTGTTTATTGGCGCGGCCGCGGGCGGGGTATTCGGCTTGCTGGGTGCCATGCTGGGCTTCAATGAGCCGGCATCTCTTGGTCTGTATGCCATGATCGGCATGGGTGCCATGATGGCCGGAACCCTGCAGGCACCCATGACCGGCCTGATTGCCATCCTGGAACTGACCGGTAATCCCGGCTTTATTCTACCGGGAATGCTGGCGGTTGTTGCCGCGACCATCACCAGCGGCCGGCTCGACAAGCGCGAATCCATTTTCATGCGGCTGCTACGTAGCCTTGGCCTCGATTACCGCCATGATCCAATCAGCCAGTCACTGCGACGCACCGGGGTGGCTGGCACCATGAACCACAAGGTTACTGTCCTGTCGCGCATGGTTTCCCACGAGCTGGTCGATACCACCCTGGCACAGGAACCGGCCTGGATCCTGATTCGCGAACAGGACAAGCCCGACTATTTGCTGGCCGCCATCGATCTGGTTCGCTATCACAAGCAAAATCCGGAACAGAAAGAATATGATCTGCTCGCAATTCCGGCCGAACGCCTGCAGACCAGCGCCATCGATCTGCGTGCGACCCTGCTCGAAGCGCAACAGGTCATACAAAATACCGGCGCCCAGGCACTGTATGTCGTAAGCCAGTCGGTGCCCGGCATTCCACGGGTGATTGGTGTCCTGACTCGCGAAGATATTGAAAGTGGTTACCGTTATTCCTGACTTTGTACACCCGTGTCACAATTACTCGCACCCAGATTGAAGAGCATGCAGATTTGCCAAATCTTAATTACTAAACCGGGAACACATAATGGCAACAAAAAAACTGAATGAAGTCTTTGACGAACTGAAGCAACAGCGGGACTCGCTGCGACTGCAAATTCATCTCGCCTCGGCCGAGGCCAAAGACAAGTGGGAAGAACTGGAAACCAGGTGGGATGAAATCAAACCAAAACTGGATCAGGCCAGCCGGGATGCCGGAAAAACAGGCAGTGAAATTCTGGACGCACTGGAACTGGCCGGGGAGGCCATCAAACAAGGCTATCAGCGCATTAAACGGGATCTTGATTAAAAATATCCCCTCCAGCCTCGCTAAGCCAGCCAAAATTTCCTGATTTGCACTTCGGATCGTGCAATTTGCACGGTCCGTCTCCCCCTGGACCACGCATTCCTTCCCCAAGTCTCTGATTTCAAACGATGATCAAATCTGGCCCAATCTTTGCGTGACAATTGTTTACATTATAAGGAGGAAATAACACATGCAACGCAGAACTTTTTTGAAAAGCACGCTGGCCGGCTCCGCCGTGGCGGTCGCCGTCGGTGCAGGCCTGCTTACCCCGCGGATGGTCCTGGCCGCCTGGCCCAAGGCCGCCTTTGAAGCCAAGA
>JAJDNN010000132.1 GCA_022340685.1 Pseudomonadota bacterium | reverse complement strand
CGGACAATTTGATCCCATTCCTTCGTTGTAGTTAATGACCGGGCCTGCAGATTCAGATCGATAACCCTTGCCTGCGCCTGCCGGCGTTGGTCTGCAAATTCCGCGATCAGACCATCCATCTCCTGTCGGGTGACATCATAGCTCGCATTTAATGCACCGAATTTGTTTACAAATGTCCGGATATCGTTGTTGTAACTCTCTATCAACTTGTCCATTTTGTCGATCAAAGCCAACAGCTGTTTGCGACGACCCGCATCCTGTACGTTCAAGGAAACAGCCTCACGCATCTCCTGCGTATAATTCAACGCCTCTGTTTCCGGTGTGGCCTTATTACGTGCACAGGCGCTGACTACCAGCACACCAACCAGAAAAAGAACGATAAATGTACAAGCTTGTTTATAATTTCGCATCATGTTTTATCTTAAAGTAAGCAGGATCTTCAGAACTTATACGGCAACAAGCTGCTTGGAAGTGACATCCATGTCGCCCAAATCCTTTCCAGTTAGCGGTTCATTATTCGAAAGGACAAAAATTCAAGAACATAACCCGCTACTCCATGAGCATGTCAGGCTCACATCGACTGCACCATCACCATTCGTATCAATATCGAGATCATAAAAATCACCTGCGTAGAATGTGAATGTTGCCGTGGTCGGCAGGACAGCTCCAGCTGGAATTGCACCCGTTAACTGGATGACGCCTAACTCAGGTTGACCCACTGAGCCAGTGGTGACTTGGACCGGGGTTAGAGTCGAAACATCCACGTAACCATAACTCGGGTGGTAGGCTTTTCCCGATACTTCGATACTATCGTAACCAATCGGTGAATTTTCGGTCACTGCGATCAGATAATTCTCAAACTTGAAGGTCACGTTCGCATTGTCGTCACGCAGAAGCATGTTGACTGTTGTGTCGTAACCGGATGCGGTGATCGCAGAGGTGAGAGTACCGCGTATTGTCTGCGATTCACCGAATCCCCTAGTGTTCAGATTCGTAAATGTCATGGTATAACTTATGATATCGCAGGTCTGTGTAGCAGGATCAAATGTAGCTGCGTCACATGTCCCATTGAATGCGACAGGACCATCCATGGTTAATCCGTCTGCTGGGTCACCAGTAGGACTCAAACAATAATCTGCGAAGACCAGGTTACCCGTAAATGTCCCACGATCAGGATCAGGGGCTGGATTTTCATTCACAACCAAGGAGCCACTGACCGTACCAGGCGCACCTGTACAATTCCCTGGCTGTAACAAGGTCTCTGTCCACCCAGCGGGGATACTGCCAGTAGCACTGCTGACATCAATGCTGTTCATTACTGCGTGTAATGTCCTCACTATGGATACCACTGAGGCACTTCGGGTTTCGCCTTGTTGCGTCGGTTGCACGCTGGCAACGGTAATGGATGTGCCTACTGTCGCTCCCATGTAAGCGACTTCTCCAAGCGCCTGCGCATTAGTCGCCGTAATCAGAGCTTGATCTTTAATTCCTGTGTAAGTGACTGGCGTAACAGCAGTACTACCACCGTCACTGCCTCCGCCCGAACCCAATATTGTTATAACGCCGAAAATGACGGTAGTCAGTAACCCAAGGGATCGGATAACACGACTGTTTGTTTTATGTGTGTGCGACATTTTCAGGTGCTCCTTTGCTGAGGATGATTGTCAAATAGGCGGCAAGCGAACCTGCGGCGATGGATAAGAGGTCAAAGACATCAAAAGTGCCCAACAGGAAATAATCAGCAGTATTCTCAAGAAACGGAACGCCGACAAACCAACCGGGTAGATGATTTGAAATCGAGTGGGCAATGAAATCGATTTGCGCAATCTCAAAAAGACTATCGATGGTAAGCCAACCAATGCAGATTATTTGAATTTGCTGACGCGATTGTGAAAAAACAACGACGGTTAAAAGCGTAAAAGCGTAAACATGGAGGAAAGTTGGCAGGTACTGACCCATCGCTCCGAAAATCGGGCCGCTTTCTACCTTGAATACGAACCAGTTAGATATGAGATAAACTGTTTCCGGCTGACGGTCAAACAAATAAACACTTAGCCCAACCAGTAGAGCCGAAATGGCAGCAAGAATTAGGTAAATATATGATTTTCTGTACATACCGGAGAATCACAGCGTGATCAATGAAACCATATAATCACAATTTTTATAATAGTTAATTTCACATTTATACCTCATAATATTTATAATAATCAAGATAAATACAGGAAATTTGGTGTAGAACACATACGGATAAATGGCTGGCACAACAGCCGGGAAAGATCGAAATCATTGCCAGTAAAACAAAAATAGGGACAATTATTTTTTAAATATTAGATAATTCAAATCCACTCGGTTATTACAAAACCGATACCAAGACGTTGAATCCTGACATTGTAATCAAGCAAACTTTCACCGTAGCCGTTGTAGTACTGCACGAGACCACGAAATCCTTTATATATTGGAAATGCCCAGTTCAGTTCGATACTGCCACCGCTGGTATCCGGATCAAAATTGGTTCTGAACACACCGTATAGTATTTGGTTCTTGATACGATAGTAGGTAGTAAACTCAGCATTGCCGACAAAATCTTCAATATCGGGATTATCATCACTCTCAGCATCTTCCTGAATGCGGTACCAGGGTTGAAAAGTAATTCCGAATTCCTTGTGTTCCAAACCAAAAAGTAAATACAACCGATTCCAACTACGTGATAATGGCTCTGAGCGCCCGTTTGATTCATGTACATAACCAAAATCGATAAAACGATTGGTCAGGCCAAGAAAATCAAATTTGGTCGTAAAAGACACCCATATTTCAGGCATGTAGTCTGTTTCACGAAATGGTGAGGAAGAATCAGTATCATAAAGCTGCCAAAATGATTTCTGGGTATACCCAATCCATAAATCTGCGTTATTACCAACCATATTATTTGCGATTTTTAATTTACCGCTAAGCTGGAATATCACTTCATTATTTTCAAGTGATGAATCGGGATCTAATGCCTGCCATGGCCCATTATTGGGCGAGTCAGTATACGCGATGGGCAATAAGTAATTTGCATTATGCGGGGTAAGTTTAAATGTTTCCCGATCGGCAAAAAATTGCCAACGGCTTGCGGGATCAAGTAAAAATGATTCATCACCCCGATCAATGTCCATTTGATATGCCGTTTCTGGTGATTTTTCTGGCGTTGTTTCCGGTGTTGCTTCTGGTTTATTTTTTAATTTTTCCTTGCTTACACGGTCAAAACAATTGAGACGTTGTTGATCGTCTTCTATGCCTGCACATTCATTGAGTTCGACTGCATTTACACGGAGTGCGAGAAAAATGCAAATCAAGCACATTGCTAAACTATGTGCTGAATAGTGCCGCCTGATTTTGATTGTAGTTACTCCTTTCGCCACACATGTCGTGTTTGAATCTAAACAACCAATTCCCGTAAATGGCCAAGAAATTAGCAGATCCTGGATCTGAACAATTACCGCTGTGCCACACCAACATTATATTCTATCGATCGAATGATATAATTCAGACGTACTTCCATGCACAGTATTGCCAGACCCGCTGCATCGAACGAGTTCAACGTTCAAGGCTATGACCGTTTGTGGTGTCTTGAAAATTTTCGTCATGTAACCTCTTCCTTACTGGGAAACCTGACGCCCGTACCACCGAGTCCGCAATACCCGCCCGGGTTTTTGGCCAGGTACTGCTGATGATATTCCTCGGCATAATAGAATTCGCCGGCGTTTCGAATTTCGGTGGTGATCTCCCCCCGCCCTGCTGCGCTCAGCGCCTGCTGGTACGCAGTACGGCTGGCCCGGGCGATGTCCTTTTGGGCATGGCTGAAAAAATAGATACCGGAGCGGTACTGGGTTCCCACATCATTGCCCTGCCGCATCCCCTGAGTCGGATCATGAGATTCCCAGAACACCTGCAGCAGAGATTCAAAACTGATCACATCCGGGTCGAATACCACCAGTACCACCTCGTTGTGACCCGTCATGCCGCTGCAGACTTCCTGGTATGTCGGGTTGGGCGTATAGCCCCCGGCGTAGCCAACGGCAGTGGTGTAAACCCCCGGCGTTTCCCAGAACTTGCGTTCCGCCCCCCAGAAACAGCCCAGCCCGAACAGGGCCTGCTGCAGACCCTCATAGAACGGCGGGGTCATTACATTACCCAGTACGTAGTGACGCGCCGGCACCGGCATTTTCTGGCTACGACCCGGCAAGGCTTGCTCGGGCATGGGCATGGTGGTTAATTTGTAATGCGAAAACATGATGCGTTTACTTGTCCGGCTCCTGAAACAAGGTACCTTGCGCGCTACCCGCTATCAGTCTTGCAGGCTACGACTATTTATCATACTAGGCCACCGATACATGCTCGCGTCAAGCCGCCTGACGGACCGATTCGCATCCCGAACCGCACAGGAATACAATAAGGAAACAAAGTTCCCGGTTGCGGGTCTGACAGTAACAACCTGGAGTCAACCATGCATCAAACCCTGCTTGCCATCCTCCTGTCGCTGGGCGTTACCGCCAGTCTGATAGCTGCACCAACAACGATTACTGTTCCGGCCGGGGCCTTCGCTATGGGCTGCTCCAAGGGCGATCCCGACTGTGAGAAGGACGAGGGCCCGGCGGGCGGGGTGAGCGTATATGTGCCTGTATTTCGCATTGATGCATACGAAGTTTCGGTATCGGACTACGACGCCTGTCTCGACGCCGGCAAATGCACCCGGCCCAAGGATCACCAGCGCAACCCGTACTGCAATTTTGGCGCCGCTGACCGTGCTGACCACCCCGTCAACTGCGTGGACTGGAACCAGGCTCTGGCCTATTGTCAGTGGAAGGATGGTCGCCTGCCCTACGAGGCGGAATGGGAAAAAGCGGCCCGGGCAGGCAGCACCTCACGCTTTCCCTGGGGTCAGTCGGTGAGCTGCCAGAACGCCATCCTGGATGATGGCAAGACCACGGGATCGGCAAAGGGTGAGCACGACGGCTGCGGTGAAGATCACACCTGGCCACGGGGCAGCCGCCCGGCCAACGCCCTGGGTCTGTACGACATGCATGGCAATGCCGGCGAATGGACCATGAACTGGTATGCACCCGATGCCATTGCTGTGTTGTACGCCACGGGCAAGCTCAACGGGCCGATTGAAGGAAAACGCAAGGTGGTGCGGGGTGGCTCCTGGGATGAAAACGGGACAAACCTGCGCAGCTCCTTTCGCAATGTCAAGCCGCCGGTGAGCGGTGAGGCCGTGTATGGCTCCATCGGATTTCGTTGCGCCTACGAACCCTGACCAGACCTGATAAGATAATCGCAACTCTGATACGGTGAGGTAACCCGTATGCCGAAGGAAATGCGTTGCGAGTTGATTACCTGGTCGCAGGTAGAACGACTCTGCCAGCAACTGGCAATCAGGATCCGCGATTCCGGCTTCCAGCCGGATCGGGTCGTCGCCATCGGACGCGGCGGTTATGTGCCGGCCCGGCTGCTCTGTGATTACCTGGATATCATGGCCCTGACCAGTATCAAGATCGAGCATTACCTGGCCGGCATCGACAAACAGCCGAAGGCCATAATCCGCTACCCCCTGCACGCGGACATTCAAAACCAGCGCGTCTTGCTGGTGGACGACGTCAATGACAGTGGCGATACACTGGCCATTGCCATCCGGCATCTGCAAACGTTTGCGCCGGCGGAAATTCGCACTGCAGTCATGCACCACAAGATCAGCACGCATTTTGCCGTGGACTATTACGCCGCCCGGATCATCAAATGGCGCTGGTTGATATATCCCTGGGCGGTAGTCGAGGATGTCAGCGGTTTTCTGCGCCGTCTGTCGCCACCACCCGATACGGCCCAGGATGCACAGCAGCAACTCGCCGATCATTTCGGCATCCGGTTGCCCATCGCCCGACTGCAGAAGATACTTGATTTAATGGAGCCTGCATCATGACTGCGATCAATTCTGACATCCGCGACCCGGGCCTGGCCGCAACCGGCCGCGAACGCATCGAATGGGCCTGGCAGGAAATGCCGGTGTTGCAGGAACTCATGCATCGCTTTAGCGAATCGCGGCCTCTGCAGGGCATGCGCATGAGCGGCTGCCTGCATATCACCACCGAAACCGCCAACCTGGCCCGCACTCTCAAATCGGCCGGCGCCGACCTGGTACTATGCGCCAGCAATCCGCTCAGCACCCAGGACGATGTGGCTGCGGCACTGGTCGAAGAGTTTGGCATCCCGGTGTATGCCATTCGCGGTGAATCCACCGAACTCTATTACCAGCATATCAACGCCGCTCTAGATCACCAGCCGGTCATTACAATGGACGATGGCGCAGATCTGGTCAGCACGATCCACAAATCACGTCGGGAACTGATCCCGACCATGCGTGGCGGCACGGAGGAAACCACCACTGGCGTAATCCGTCTGCGTGCCATGGCGCAGCAGGGCGCGCTTGAATTTCCGATCCTGGCGGTCAACGACGCTATGACCAAACACTTGTTCGATAACCGTTACGGGACCGGGCAGAGCGCGCTGGATGGCGTGATCCGTGCCACCAATATCCTGCTGGCCGGCAAGACTTTCGTGGTGGTGGGATACGGCTGGTGTGGCCGGGGTATTGCTATGCGCGCCAAGGGTCATGGCGCCCATGTGGTGATTACCGAGGTCGACCCGTTGCGAGCACTCGAGGCAAGCATGGACGGATACCGTGTCATGCCATTACGCGAGGCGGCCCGCATCGCCAATTTCATCATCACTGCCACGGGTGACAAGCATGTCGTCGATCAATCCCATCTTGAGGTCATGAACGACGGGTGCGTGTTGGCCAACTCGGGGCACTTCAATGTCGAAATCAATATCCCGGCACTGGAAGCGATGAGTGTCAGCCATCACCGGCCCCGCCCGTCGGTGGATGAGTACACGCTCGCCGATGGCCGCCGCCTGCGCCTGCTGGCGGAAGGCCGGCTGGTTAACCTGGCTGCCGCGGAAGGCCATCCCTCGGCGGTGATGGATATGAGCTTTGCAAACCAGGTGCTATGCGCCGTATACCTGGCCGGACGACAGGAAAAGCTGGAAAACACGGTCCACCGGGTACCACTCAACATCGATCAGCAAGTCGCGCGACTGAAGCTGACGGCCATGCAACTGGAGATTGACAGCCTGACCGAGGAGCAGGCGCATTACCTGGCCTCCTGGCAGGAAGGCACATGAGGAACGGGAGACCCGCCATGACAAAAAAGGACACCAATCGCATGCTTGCCGACATTGAAATGGAAGTGGAATACACCCGCACCATGATCGGTAAAAATGCCCTTGATCCCCGAGTCATGGAAGCGATGCGTTCGGTACCGCGCGACGCCTTCGTCCCGCCTGAATTGAAACCTTTCGCCTTTGATAATGGCCCCTTGCCTATCGGCCACGGCCAGACTATTTCCCAACCCTACATTGTGGCGCTGATGACCGATCTGGTGCAGCCCGCGCCGGAACATACCGTACTGGAAATAGGTACCGGCTCCGGTTACCAGACCGCCATCCTGTCGCAGCTGGTGAAACAGGTCTATACGATGGAAGTCGTGCCTGCGCTGGCTAAAGCTGCGCGAGAACTCTTCGGCGCATTGCACTATAACAATATTGAAAACCGGATCGGTAATGGCTACGAAGGCTGGCCGGAACACGCCCCGTATGACGGGATTATTGTTACCGCAGCGGCTACCCACATCCCGCAACCTCTCATCGAACAGCTAAAACCCGGCGGTCGACTTATTATTCCGGTAGGGTTGCCCTACTCGCATCAGGACCTGATGCTGCTGGAAAAAAATCATGCCGGTGAGATCCACAGCCAGAATGTTCTCGGCGTGGCCTTTGTGCCCTTGCGTGAAGAAAACCCGCAACCTGACAGGGATCAAACCCTGCATTGAGTAGTAGACCGGGTTGCGTTATCCGGACCCGCCCGGTTCCTTCCGCCGAGCATAGAACAGTCGCCACAGGTAACCGCTGGGATGTTCCTCGCCGGTCAAGATATAGCTTAATACATTCTGGTTACCCCGGATCCACTCCATCATGTAGCGGGCGCTTGCCTGGCCTGCGAACAACAACCGGTCCCCCTTTTTCAGTTCCACCGCATCATCAGGTAACAGAATATCCTCGACACCACGGCGCAACAACAGCGGGAAACAAGACAAGCTTTCATCTCGATAACGCGGATCACGGTACAGGTCTCGCACACTTAACCGCTCCCCTGCGGTCACGGCGCGATGCAGGGCTGGTGCATCCTGCGCTGTAATATCCAGTTCCCAGGTAACCGGCGGTTCCTCTTGCAATACCCCGCTGAGGCGACTAACCACTTCATTGGCCCAGTCATTTTCGTGTTCCTTTGCCAGATTCAGGAAGACATCCAGCAAGGGACTTTGAATCAAGGCAAAAATCTTATGCGCAATAATACTGCCGCGGCGCATGATCAGATCCACATGGGTCGCCTCGAAAATGGCATCATTGGATCGCGAGTTCTGCCGTGCCACCATGAACAGATCCTGGTTCAATTGGCGTGCTGTCATCAGAATGGAAAGATTATTACCGTCATCATTGGTCCCGGCCACGATACCTACCGCGTCCTGGATTCCGGCTTCCATCAAAGTTCTCGCCTCTGTCCCCCGCCCAACTACGACATCCTCCGGCGCCCCGGTAATCTCCGGCTCAGCCTCGATTACCCTGACATCACTCCATTCTTCCTGCAGACGTTCGTAGACGGATTTACCAAATCGACCAAAGCCGCACAGGACCCATTTGCCTCGCTTTGGATAGAGAGGTTCGGTGAGGGTTTCATGGGGCACACTGGTTAGCCATTCATATAGCAGGTACATACCCGGGGCGTGCAACGCCATGGCCAGACGCCCGGCGAAAGTCTTAAACGGGTTGATTATTTGTTCGGTGCCGAAGGACTGTATGTTCTGGTAAGCATCATCCGTTTCGGCTCGGGCGATGGTCAGTTGACCGGGGTTCAACAACTTGCTGGTTATGGCGATCTGCAAATTGACGCGATCATGGTTGGTTAACGCTACCACCCCGATACACTGCTCAAGCTCCAGTCCTGCCAAACGCAGCATTTCCGGCTTGGAAGCATCCGCACGCAAACCAGGCACATAGGTATTCAGATCTTCCAGCTCGAGGGCATTAATCCGTTCTTCATTTATTTCCACTACCACCGCCTGCATCCCTGCCTCGGTCAATGCTTTGACCAGCATGCTACCAGTATCACCGTAGCCACAAATAAGATAGAAGGGGCCATGTAAACGCCGGATGCGACGCCGGAATGTGTTAATGGTCAACAGTTCCTGAAAGGCTTTATTCTGCAGTGCCGAAAACATTGCACCAATGCCGTATAGCCACGCAACCACCGTTGCATAAATGGAGACAACAGCCCACATGCGCTGTGCATCAGTAAAAGGATACGGGATTTCACCAAAACCAATGGTGGTGCCCATATAACTTACAAAATAGAAGGCATGGAAGAAATCCATGCGCCAGGGACGGCCTTGATCGTCCATGCCGGGAATTAACACAAACCCCAGGATGGATACCGCATAGACACATATCAATACTATCAACGGCGAATGCAATCGCCGCAGTAATACAAAGATGATGTTGTTCATGCGAACGCTTGCGAGTTAGCGGCGGACCATTACCGTTTCGGTCACCAGCAAAACCACGGAGGTCACGTTGGCCAGTACCGCGCCGCCGGCCAGCGAAACGATGGCTGCCATGTCATGGGGCCGCAAACCGGTTTCGCTAATCTGTTCCACTATTGCCCAGATTACGGCAGCCGCAAACAGCTGCAAATCCGCTACCAGGCTGGTTGCCAGCAAGACCGCACCCAGGTGTGTGCGGTCGCCAAATTTGAGCACCGTGGCAATAATGCTTACTACAATGGCCGCATACAACTCATACACATTATGGTGGACTGGATTGGAAATATCGCCCAGTACAAAGCCGAAATTCAGCGTCAGCGCAAAGACAATGAAAAATGCAAAAACAACCTTTTCCATATTCATGACAACCTCCCCCGGTGCGGCCGGTCATTATTTTAATTTGTCAGAAAACTATAACACAAACAGCGTGTTGCACAGCCTTTCCCGAACATTTTCCACCCCCGGTCCCTTGATTGCTACCGGCTGTCGGGCCACTCTGGTCTGGTTTTGACAGTGGCATGTAGACTGTCTATACCATATATATAAAGTAATCTAAAAACGGAGACCCCGAATGGTACCGCAGGTGGCTCAGCATCGCGAAGGTGAAGCAGGAATGATTCCGTTTCGAACCGGTCGTTTTTTCAATGTGGGCGGGAACTGGTATTTCACCACCCGGGAAGCAATCGATCAGGGCCCCTATGCTTCCCGTCAGGAAGCGGAAGCCGCGCTGGTTCACTTCCTGGAAAATATTGTTAAAGTTGAACGGACGTGGAACTGACTTTTCGTTCGACTGATATCCACCAACACCTCACTGATTACACCCCGCCAGACATTGGCTTCGCCCTTCTGCTCGCCGAGTTATCTCCTTTTTTTCAGATAAGATTTGCCCTATATTGACCTGTGTCAATGCAATTTCTGAAAAATACATCAAACTTTAGTGTTTACGTCTTCGAATCGCTAAACTAGGAACAACTATGACCAACAAGACTGTGGAACTGCTCGAGCAGCCTGCCGCCAACAAGAGCCGGAATAAAAAAGCGAAGGATCACAAACTGAGCCGCAAGGAAATTTTCAAAAGCGGTGCCTACCCCTATAAAAAGAAAATCTCGACGAAAGCCTATGAGAAACGCAAGCAGGAACTGCAAATTGAATTGCTAAAACTCCAGAGTTGGGTCAAGGACAACGGCAAAAAAATCGTGATCCTGTACGAGGGTCGTGACGCAGCCGGGAAGGGGGGCACCATCAAACGCTTCATGGAGCATCTCAATCCTCGAGGTGCGCGAGTAGTCGCACTTGAAAAACCCAATGAACAGGAGCTGGGGCAGTGGTACTTCCAGCGTTATATTCAGCACCTGCCTACCGCCGGCGATATCGTCATGTTTGACCGCTCCTGGTATAACCGCGCAGGTGTAGAGAAAGTGATGAACTTCACCACTCCAGCCCAATATCTGGAATTTATGCGGCAGGCGCCGGAGCTGGAACGCATGCTGGTACGCAGCGGCATTCTCCTCTTCAAATTATGGTTCTCGGTCAGCCGTGAAGAACAGTTCCGTCGCTTCCAGAAACGACGCAAGGATCCGCTCAAACAATGGAAACTGAGCCCCATCGACATGGCCTCACTGGACAAGTGGGACGCCTATACCGAAGCCAAGGAATCCATGTTCTTCTATACCGATACGGCAGATGCTCCCTGGACTGTAATAAAGTCGGATGATAAAAAACGGGCTCGTATCAATGCCATGTTACATGTACTTAACTCACTGCCCTATGACAACAAGGATACCAGTGTGGTCACCGAACCAGATCCCCTGATCGTTGGCAGGACGTCGGATATTTATGAAGTGGATGAAAAACATATCCATAATGCCCATATCCGCAGTTGAACTTCATCTCTACCCAAAATATTTCAAGAGGAAAGCACCATGACACATCGCCATCTGACTCATGCCCAGCAAGTCGCGGACCGATTCAAGAACATGTTGAGCGAAAGTGGTCGCCAACATGTAGGCCAGGCACATTTCGACGAACTGTCATTGCTGATTGAATCTGCCATCAGTAGCGCCGTTCTGGAAGAGCTGGAGTCTGCTGCGGACAAAATGGACAAACTGGCGCATGAACTGCGTAGTGCTGCTGAACATTTTGACCCGCCGAGTCAGGAAATCAAGTCCGCCTGACCGATAATGAACCTGAAAAATAATTTTAATGAGTATATTTAACGAAGGAGACCTGTATGCTCGGTGAACATCATGATCTGGCCCACGAATTTCCGGAATTCAAGGACCAAATTCATACCCTGAAGATGAGCAATCCCCATTTCGCCCGCCTGTTTGATGAATATGAAGACGTGGACAAGGAAATCTATCGCATTGAGGAACAGATCGAAAACACCTCAGATAGCTATATGGAAGAACTCAAGATGAAGCGCGTCAAATTGAAAGACGAATTATACGCTATGCTAAAAGAATCTTGATATCTGATGTAACAACCGCCCTGTCATAAACTGCAGGGCGGTTTTTTATACCTGCCCGGCAAACAGGGCATGACCGAACCCGGAATAAATACGCCGGAATGGTGGCCGGGTCATTTACCAGGCACAACCGGAGGTTGCCTGTTTCCGGCCGCCACCCGCACCCGAACTACCAATTTTCCGGATATACAGCGCCCGGCGCCGGCTCGAATCCGGCGCCTGAATTAACCTAAGGGCAGAATCATGCAGTCCACTCGTGCTACGGCAGGGCCGCCCCCCGGCCTCCTCCACCCTTGTCAGCGGCTGTTACCACGCAAACAGAGTGGAGCAGGATTCGCATTCTGGCCATACTTACTTTATGCTTTGTTATCCCGAGAAACAGACAATTTCGGGACGAAGTGTTGAAAATATCAAATTTACCGAATCTCAAGGACAATCATATGCAAATTGCTGATAACACAGTCGTTAGCCTCGACTACACCCTGAAGGATGATCAGGGCGTTACCCTGGACACCTCCAGCAACGGCGAGTTCGTCTATCTGCATGGCGCCCAGAACATCATCGCCGGACTCGAAAACGCCCTGACCGGGAAAACCACTGGCGATGAAATTTCTGTTTCAGTCAGCCCCGAAGAGGCTTACGGCGAGCGCAACGATGTTATGGTCCAGGTCGTCCCGCAAGATATGTTTGAGGCAGGCCAAACCATCGAGGTCGGTATGCAGTTTCATGCTGAGTCACCTGAAGGCGATATGATTACAGTGACGGTCACCGAGGTCGAGGGAGAGAACGTGACGGTTGATGGAAATCACCCGCTGGCCGGCCTGAATCTCAATTTCGATGTCAAGATCGTGGACGTTCGTCCGGCAACCGAGGAAGAAATCGCCCACGGCCATGTCCACGGTGCGGGTGGTCATCAGCACTGACCTTCCGGCCTTGTCAGACCTGCCGTTTCCAGCCCTGTATGCTGGTAGTCTGGAGCCATGCACCACTCTGCAACAGGTGGCGATGGTACTGGCTAAAGACGTGCCGCTATATCGCATCTGGTTTGAACCCGGATTCAGTGGCGAAGGGTATGAATGATTCCCGCAATTTCTTGTCGTGCCTCATGCAGCATCCTGATACCCAGTTGCGGGTCAATCCGGCCGAGACCCAGTTTGTCGAAGGCGGGAATCTCGTTTAACGGTGGACCATCGATATGTTTACCGCCGATCAGGCGACTATGTAGCTGGGCGACCAGCACAATGTCGCAGTAGTCGGGCTCCGGTTCCGGATCGCGCATCCAGTTATCAGACTGTTCGGCAACAATTACCAGTTCCTTATCAAACCCCCACTGCTGCAAAAGCATACCTCCAACAAACCCGTGTAATTTACTGACTGCCGACTCAAGCAATCTGGCATCGGTGGACAAATTCAGGTGCTGGTCTGACAGAATCAGAACCGGAAACGCGCCGATATCGTGCAGTAAACCGGCAAGCAAGGCATAGTCCGGGTCGAAGCGCAGCTTGTGCCTTGCGATAACATGACTGATGGCGGCAATCTGGATGCTGTGAGCATACAACTCACGTAGCCGCTGCTTGACCAACATGGTCTGCGGCATATACAGATGACGCATTACCATGCTCATAACCTGACTTTTAACTGCGGCAATCCCTATGCGCTCAATCGCCTGCTGCAACGAATGGGAACCGTCTCCGGTGCGATAAAAGGGGCTGTTCGCCATCTGCACAATCTGGGCAGAAATAACCGGATCAGTCTGAATCAGGCTGACGACCCGGTCCAGATCCGGATTCGGCTGTTCCAGAGCCTGGTTGATCTGCGTCGCGATCTGGGGACAGGTAGGTAAATCCATAGTGTGTGACTGGAAGCGGTGAAACACCTCGGATAACAGTTCATTTTCTTCCGTACTGAGTTCGATCTCGGTAAAGGTATCCTGTGAATCGGATCCGGCCGGATCATCCTCCTTGTGCTGGAATTGTGCCAATAACTGCACATCCACCTGCAAGACTTCAACCGGCTTCCAGCAGATAGCCTTCAAGCCATCGGTATTAACCCTGAATACCGGGTCACGGGCACGCACACTTCCAGCGTTGATCGTCTCCATCACCTTGTCTCCGGCGATCAACATTACCTCGCCACTTAACAGAAAAAGTTTATGTGCCCTTTCATCAACTGCATTCAGTGTCTCGTCATTACCCAGGGTGCGTATCTCAGCATCCTTGAGGATATCCAGCAATGCAATATTATTCAGGTCCCGGAGAGAATTGAATTGTTGTAAATCCGAAATGTCTAGCAGACTTTCCTGGGGGGTCATAGCACAAACAACGATTAGTGTTAATTACAATGCACTCTTGGTAAGAATGCCCCGGTACCGGGCAGGTAAAATACTTGCTGACCGATACGATACTTATCGGCATCCTCCGCCCCGCGTTTAATTTTGTTATGCACAACAAGGTAAGGTGTATGACAAAGGTGATACATTTCTGTACGGTAATCGCTTGGATTGGTCAGCGATCGAAACAGCAGGGTTCTACCCGGCAAGCCCGGCACATTCCGAACGCTGTATGCAGATGAAAGGTCGCTACTGCTTGGCAGGATCAGCCACCGCGCCCGGCTTGCAACCTGCAGTTATCTCTATCTGCAGATTGCATCAGGTACGAAGCTCTCCTGCCAACCCGGCGGATAAGTCTTTCTTTTACCAGTACTTTTTCTTATGGTATATAAAATGCTTGCTTGTCATAGCTGCCTTGATACGTGTCATGCAGTTATCCGACGGAGGAACGCCCACATGCGACATCCTTTCCTGATCTGCCTGATCATACTTGGCCACGTGTTGCTAGCCGGCGGTGTTGCCCAGGCACGGGAGCTAGCGGTAATGAAAACCGACCAGGATCAGGTCAGAGTATGGAACCGGTTTGCGGATGACCTGCACCATGTTCATCAATATCTCATCAGTTCGCATGCCACACGCAAAGTCACTTCAACCGGTGGGTATGCAAACCGTCCCGATTTTTTTCAACAGATAGAGTATTTCGATAGAGATAGCGGACTGTTACTAAGCCGCGTTCAACGTGAAACCGCCAATCCGGCTCGAATACATACCATGGAAATATTTGCTTATGACCGGAATGGTCATTTGAAACGGGATTATCTGATTGCCTATCTGCCGGTGCATCGCAACGCGCCTGTTCAGACCCTGATTAATGTTCATGCCTACAGTGATGGGTTACACAGCTTTCGACAATTTGATGCATCCGGCAACCGGATATACGAACAATGTTCTGGCACTTTCTTTGGCGAACAAATACTGATCTCACTGGATGAGGATGAGTTTCCATCCTCCGGTTCCGGACTTGCAGATGAAACAGAAGAGCAGGCCTATCTGGCCTGCTTTGAATATCTGCCTCTGGTTGCCGACCCGTTTCTCAGCCCGCTAAGCATAATACCGGTTACTGCGACAGAGGGTGTAAACGCCCAGCCATCCACACAGCTTGTGGCAACGGAGCAGAAAATCAATGCGCTGACTTTTCGGTTAATCAGCGAGCCCGAGAATGCCATGCTTTATATGAAGCGGGGTGAACTCTATCTTGTCAGCCACAAGTTTGAACAGGCCATCGCAGACTACAGCAAGGCCTTGCAACTCGATGATACGCTGGATCAGGCTTATTTTGGTCGTGGGATGGCATTAGGTCGGGCCGGCCAGGTTGAGCATGGCATAAAAGATTTGACTGTATTTATCCAGCGCAATCCCGATAGCTCACTGGCCTATACAAAACGTGGCGTACGCTATTTATGGATAGGTGACAAACAAAAAGCCGAATTCGATTTGCGTCGCGCAATTAAACTCAACCCGAATAACGCCGAGGCGCATGATGACCTGGGCGTCATCTTTGCCCAGCGTGGCGACATTCCCCAGGCAATCCACCAATTCCAGACTGTCATCAAACTGGACCCGGAATACCAGAAGGGTTTCCATAACCTCGCCCTGTCCTACTTCATTGCAGGACAAACTGAACCGGCCTTACAGCATATCAACCATGCCCTGAAACTCAGCCCCCGGGAACGTAATTCTCTGTTGCTGAAAAGCAGCATTCTGGATGCGCTGGGACAAACCGCCAAAGCTCGCCAACTACGTGATACTGCAGAATTTCTGCCGGAAGGTAACTGGACGGAGCGTTACCCGATCAGGTAACAGGCCAGGCGCCTAACTATCCAGGCCGCACATCCCGCCGGCACAGCAACTGCCGGTACTACATGCCGGGGCAGCACCACTCCCAAGATTGTTGCGGCTGACCACCTGGCCCCCAGTGGCAAGTTTACGCACCGGCGCGTCGACGGGTGTACTGCCGCTGTCAATATCGGCCCGGGCGCATAACTCACCCCAGGTCCTGATTTCCTCACTCATGCGGTGACGAACTTCAACCACTTGTCCATTGGCTTCACACTGATAATCATAGGTGGGCATTCGGTTAACTCCTGTTTACAGATAGATCATAATGGTGCTTATTATATAGCGGTCGATATTCTGGAATCCAAGCCCCGATGCACACCACACCCGAAATGCTGGGCCACCTGCAGGCCCGCCTGCGTCGCTGCCATCTCTGCCCAGGTATGCATGGGCCGCCCGTGGTTGGTCAGCCTGTGGCGTCCCCATTGATGCTGATTGGCCAGGCCCCGGGCAATCGAGAAATTGAACTTCACCGGCCTTTTGCCTGGACGGCGGGCAAAACCCTGTTTAAATGGTTTGAGCGCATCGGCCTGAACGAAGAGGGGTTTCGCCAGCAGGTTTATATGGCGGCGGTGTGCCGCTGTTTTCCTGGTAAAAATCCCAGGGGTGGCGATCGGGTCCCGAACCGGGAGGAAATCCAGAATTGCAGTGACTGGCTGAGCCAGGAAATCAAAGTGTTAGCGCCACAATTAATCCTGCCGGTGGGCAAACTGGCCATTAGTCAATTTCTGCCCGTCAACAAACTCGATACCCTGATTGGCAAGAAATATCACATTGACTACCTTGGCCACGGCGTTGACCTGATCCCCCTGCCTCACCCTTCCGGCGCCTCGACCTGGCACCGCACTGAACCGGGCATCACGCTGTTGAACCGGGCGCTGCAGTTGATCCGGAAACACCCGGCGTGGGCAACCGTGATGAAAGAAGGGTGATGAGGTAATGAATCCCGTTACAGGCGGTTTTACGAACGCGCTACGATTCACTAGCGGACCCTGCATACGATTCTGTATCTCTCGCCTCGGCAACAACATGAATATATCGACCCAGCGACAGGTACGGTTCTTCGCGACAGAATTGACGCTCCATGGCAAGGATGTCCTCGTATGAACGACTGGCCTGCAGTGTCTTGCCCAGATAATCATACAGGACCCGCACCCCGCAGCGACTGACGACGGCAAGTTCCAGCTCGTCCAGCCAGTCATACACCTGCTGCGGTAACAGTGGGTGAGTCGGGGTCAGGCCTGAGGGATGGCCACTGAAATTATCGGATGCCACTTTACGAAAATTACCCCGCGTCAGGTTGCGCCAGATCAGACCGTGCCGGTTATAGAACAACAGTGACAACACCCCTCCAGGTTTCAACCAGGCGACTACCGAGCGCAACGTCTGCTCGGGCAGGGCCTGCCATTCCAGCACGGCATGGCACATCACCAGATCAAATGGGTCGGTAAGATGGGCAGCGAGCTCCTGAATCGAGGCGTGGATAAATTGTACGTTGACACCCGGTGCCTCGGCGGCGAATGTGGCCTGCGCTTCCTGCAGCATGACGGCAGAATGATCACACAACACCAGCTGGTGTCCCAGCCGGGCCAGTTGCCTGGACAAAGGCCCCTGGCCACACCCGGCATCGAGAATACGCAATGGCCGAGCAGTGGGAAGCCGCGGTAGCAAGCGCTGCAGCTCATCTTCCATGATGGCCAGGCGCAGACGGCCCTTTGGCGTCGCGTATACATTGCGCATGAAACGCTGCGCCAGATCGTCAAAGTTCCTGTCAACACACATGGAGCAAGGCAGGTCTTGTTTTCCGGTAACGTAACCGGCAATGCGTAACACCTGTCTTGCGGCTCCCGATCACGCCAACCACTCGAGAATATAATAAATGCGCATGCCTTCCGATGAACGTGACGGCCCGACTACACGGGCAGGATACAGTTTGCGTTTGGGATCGGCGTCTTCCCGGGCGGCCTGTTCCGAGGCCACTACTGTCACAGAATTTTCGGGAACACGGCCCCGGTTGCGCCGTGGTGCATACACCACGGCAAACTGTTCATTGATGACCGGCGCATCTGGATCAAAATGGATACCGCGCATAAAAGTCAACCGCTGCCTGACGACTGTCTCGCCTGGATCAGCCTTCGGCTACCTCGGGCAGGTTATGCAGAGCAGCATCGATTGCTTCAGCCGGATACTCATAGTCATGCAATTCACCGCTGAAATATTTGTCGTACGAAGCCATATCAAAATGGCCGTGACCGGATAAATTGAAGAACAGGGTCTTGGCTTCGCCGGTCTTTGTACATTGCCTGGCTTCGTTGATTACGGCACAAATTGCGTGATTGGATTCCGGTGCGGGAATGATCCCCTCATTGCGGGCAAACAACACCCCGGCATCAAACGTCTCCAGTTGATGCACGGCCTGGGCTTCGATCAGGCCTTCATTATAAAGTTGCGAGACCAGCGCTGAGTCACCGTGATAACGCAGACCCCCGGCATGAATGCCGGGTGGTACAAAGTCATGACCCAGTGTGTACATCTTCATCATCGGGGTCAGCCCGACTGCGTCACCAAAATCATATGCATAGTGGCCGCGGGTCAGGCTTGGACAGGAAGCCGGTTCAACTGCCACCAGCCTGACTTCCTTGCCGGACGCCTTGTCAGCAAAGAACGGGAATGCTGCGCCACCAAAATTTGAGCCGCCTCCGCATGGTGCGAATACCATGTCGGGATAATCGCCCACCTTTTCAAACTGTTTTTTGGCTTCCAGGCCAATCACCGTCTGGTGCAACAGCACATGGTTTAACACCGAACCGAGTGAATAATTGGTATCGTCACGGGAAGCCGCCTCTTCCACAGCTTCGGATATGGCAATCCCCAGCGAGCCGGGCGAATCGGGATCGCCGGCCAGAATCTTGCGACCGGCTTCGGTCTGATCGGTGGGGCTGGCCAGCACCTCGGCGCCCCAGGTCTGCATCATAGAGCGGCGGAACGGCTTCTGTTCATAGCTGACCTTGACCATATACACGCGCACTTCGATGTCGAACATCTGCCCCACCAACGCCAGTGAGGAACCCCACTGCCCGGCACCGGTCTCGGTAGTCAGTCGCTTGATGCCCGCCTGCTGGTTGTAATACCCTTGCGCCACGGCGGTATTGGGTTTATGAGATCCGGCCGGGCTGACGCCTTCGTATTTATAATAAATCCTGGCTGGCGTCCCGAGCGCCGCTTCCAGACGATGGGCGCGGTACAGGGGAGATGGCCGCCACAACTGATAAATCTCCCGCACCTTGTCGGGAATATCGATCCAGCGCTGACCACTGACTTCTTGCTCAATCAGCGCATCGGGGAAAATGGCCGACAGTGCTTCTGGTCCGACCGGCTTACCATCCGGTCCCAATGGCGGCGTGGGTGGATTCGGCATATCAGCAATTACGTTGTACCACTGGGTTGGTATTTCCGATTCGTCGAGCAGGATTTTTGTCTGGGACATCTTCGCCTCTCCCCATTGTTGTTTACGTAATTAAAAAGCCCGGAAATCTCCGGGCCAATACAAGCTGAATCTTATTCCATCACCATGGCCTTGACCGGCCGTTTTTCCAGCGTCCATTCATGCATGGAACCGTCATACAATTTCACATTCTTGTTGCCCATCAGTTCATGCATCACAAACCAGCTACCGGAAGCAAGATGACCGCTGTTGCAATAGGTAATGGCGGGTTGACTGCTATCGACACCCATCGCGGTGGCGAGTTGTTGCAACTCCTCGACCGGCAGGATTTTCGCACCCATACCGTGTTCGGTCAGCGTCACGTGCGGCAGGTACTTGGCCCCGGGAATATGCCCCTTTTCATAGACATAGCCCTTGCGCCAGGTGCCCAGATAAAGATCGATCGTACGGGCGTCGATCAGTTGGGCGGATTTGTCCTGCGTGGCTTTCGCCACATCATCACTGGTAGCAAGTATGTCCTTGCGTTCAGCAGTGGCGACCCAGTTACCCTTGGTCGGCTTGACCGGTTTGCTACTGACCTTGTGACCATCCTTGATCCATTGGGCCGTCCCGCCATTCAAAATCGCCATATTGTCATGCCCGAAATACTTGAGTTGCCAGTACAGGCGGGTGGCCATGGTCATATCAAGGCTGTTTTGTCCCCGTGATACGATGATGATAGTACTGTCCTTGTTGGCACCAACGGATTGCATCAGCGCTTCAAAGCTGGCTTTGTCAGGCAGCATCTTGTCTACTTGCTTGCCATTGATCGTCTGCTTGGCGCGGACCTTTTTGTAGTCGACCATCCGGGCACCCGGGATGTGCCCTCCCACCCTGACCAGTTTTTGCTTGCCGGATTTCTTGTCTGTCTTGAAAGCAGGCTTGGCTGTAAAACTCTTGGTATTGGCGCGAATGTCCAGAATGACCACATCATTCATATTACTGGCCAACCATGCGGTATCCACCAACGGTCCGGGTGCCGGTTTTGCATAAAGCCCGTACGGCAATGCCAGTAACACCAGGATGAGCCCAGTCATGCTTCGTTTGATCATGTTGCGTTCTCCTCAGATTGATTCCCCAGTTGCCTCGCTTGCCGGCTGTTCTTGTCAAACAGCCTCACAGTATAAGCACAGCCATCATGCTTGTAACCCCGCAGGCCATTGAAAAACCTGAATAAAACTATCAGCTATACAGTCTGGCCCACCAGCCAGGTCTGGAGCATGTCCAGCAGATTGATCGGTACCGCGGACAATTCGTAGATGGCCCGCTCCTGCAATACCTCCGGGAGCGGCTGACCGGCAGATTCAGCCGCCAGCGCAGCGTCCCGTTCCTGCAGTAGCTGCTGCAGCTCGGACAGATACAGACCCAGCATACCCGCCAGCCACCGCTCCAGCAGACTGTAGCCGGCCGGATCAACCGTCAGTGCAGCCATGATGTC
>JAJDNN010000048.1 GCA_022340685.1 Pseudomonadota bacterium | reverse complement strand
GCATACGGTTCCCACTCCTCGCTGGCGGTGTTTAGCACCGGAACCTTGTAACCCATCAACAGATAAGGCAGCTTGGCCGGTGCCTTGACCACGATGCGGCGCGGACCGCGTTGTTCGGTTTCCAGTCGAGGCTTGACCGGTGTGATTTGGTCCACCTTGAGGGGCTCGAAATACTGACGCGCCAGACTCAATACCTCTTGGGCATTGACGTCACCCACCACTACCAGGGTGGCATTGTTGGGAGCATACCAGCGTTGGTACCAGCTACGCAGGTTAGATACCGTCAGGTTCTCAAGATCGTTCATCCAGCCGATAATGGGATGGTGGTACGGGCTGGTAACAAATGCGTTGGCGTAAAACTGTTCCAGGGTCAATGAGCGCGGCTTGTCTTCGGTGCGCAGACGGCGTTCTTCCATAACCACCGCGACTTCTTTTTTGAATTCCTCTTCTGGCAAGGTCAGGTTGCGCATCCGATCGGCTTCCAGCTCGAAGCTGATGGGCAGACGGCTTTTTTCGAGCTGCTGAAAGTAGGCTGTGTAGTCTGCGCCGGTAAAGGCGTTTTCGCTGCCACCATTTTCCGCAATGATACGAGAAAACTCACCCGGGCCATGCTTGTCGGTGCCCTTGAACATCATGTGCTCCAGCACATGGGAGATACCGGTGATACCATTGTGTTCGTAACTGCTGCCCACCTTGTACCAGACCTGGGTTACCACCACCGGTGCACGATGATCCTCCTTGACCAGTACTTTCATACCATTGGCAAGAGTAAACTCGTGAACCTGGGCAAATACCAACTGGGACACAAAAAGGCACAGCACGCCCGTATATAACAAGGCTCTTTTCAACATGTGGGATGTTCCTTAAATTTAAAATGATTTGATCGGTTCTTACCCGATGCATGCAGCGGTGGTAGGATAACGCATTTGGTGCCGTCCCGCTGATACAACTCGAGTTACGACAGAATAAATGATGTTTAGTTTCCGAAAATCAAAGCCCGATCCCACCCCTGACGATACGAGACCCACCACCGGTGACAAGGGTGGCCTGTTCAGCCGTTTGCGGCACGGACTCAGCCGTACCCGCCACGGCCTGACCGACGGACTGACCGGTCTCGCCCTCGGGCGCAAAATAATAGACGACGCACTGCTGGAGGACATGGAAACCCTGCTCCTCAGCGCCGACGTGGGGGTGGACGCCAGCCGTCGTATCATTGACGATCTCACCCGTCGCGTCTCGCGCAAGGAGCTGAATGACGCCGACGCCCTCGTTACGGCCCTGAAGCAGGACATGCGTCTGATCCTTGAACCTGTCTCACAACCGCTGGTCATCACCGATCAGAAACCCTTCGTAATCCTGATGGTGGGGGTCAATGGGGCGGGCAAAACCACCACCATCGGCAAACTCGCCAAACAGCTACAACACGAAGGGCTGTCCGTCATGCTGGCGGCCGGCGATACCTTCCGCGCGGCAGCGGTGGAACAACTGCAAACCTGGGGCAAACGCAACAATGTCACGGTCATTGCACAACACAGCGGCGCCGACAGTGCCTCGGTCATTTACGATGCCCTCGAAGCCGCCCGCGCTCGCAACATGGATGTGCTCATTGCCGACACCGCCGGCCGGTTACACACCCAGACCAACCTGATGGAAGAGCTGAAGAAGGTCAGGCGGGTTATGGGCAAACTGGATGAGAACGCACCGCATGAGGTTATGCTGGTAGTGGATGCCGGCACCGGTCAGAATGCCCTCAACCAGGCACGCCAGTTCAACGAGGCGATAGGCCTGACCGGTATCACTCTGACCAAACTGGATGGTACCGCCAAGGGCGGTGTGATTTTCGCCATTGCCAATCAGCTGCAGGTACCGATACGCTTTGTTGGTGTCGGTGAAGGTATCGACGACCTGAGACCATTCGATGCCGAGGAATTCGTCGACGCCCTGTTTGCATCGGATAATGAAAACGTAACGAATGACGCGTAAAAAACAAACCCGCAGTGGAAAGAAGCAACAGGGAGCACAGAGGTAACCGGATCCAGGTTGCCCAAAACTAAATATCATGATCCGTTTTACCCATACCAGCAAGCGTTATCCAAGCGGCTTCGATGCACTGCAGGATGTGAACTTTCACATGCCGCCGGGGCAAATGGCGTTTCTTACCGGACACTCGGGGGCAGGTAAAAGCACCTTGCTCAAACTCATCGCCCTGCTGGAACGCTGTTCTCGTGGACAGGTCTTCGTCAACGGCCAGAATCTCGCCAAGGTGTCGCGCCGTCGCATTCCCTACTTTCGGCGCAACATCGGCATTATCTTCCAGGATCATCAACTCCTGTTCGATCGCACTGTGTTTGACAACGTGGCTCTGCCGCTTATCATCGCCGGCGAATCACAGCGAGCTATCGGCAAGCGAGTGCGGGCGGCACTGGACAAGGTCGGGTTGTTGGGCAAGGAAAAATCCTACCCCATCACGCTGTCGGGCGGGGAACAGCAACGGGTCGGCATCGCCCGCGCGGTCGTCAACAAACCGCTGCTGCTGCTCGCTGATGAGCCGACCGGCAATCTCGACCCGGAGCTGTCGCGGGAGATCATGCAGCTGTTTGAGGCATTCAGCCAGGTCGGCGTGACTGTGCTCATCGCCACCCATGACCTGTCACTTATCAAGACCTTGCCCTACCGCATTCTGACCTTGAAAGATGCGGCGCTGGTCGCCGATACCGATCCTTCGACCTAGCTATGGCTGGCCCGACGATGTCTTCCCGCAACCATACTCCCCGCCGCAATCCGCTGAGCGTCCTGCACGTGTACGTCCTGCGCCATTTACAGGTGTTCTTCTACAGCCTGGGGCAGTTGAGTCGCCAACCGTTTGCCACATTGATGACAGTGGCCGTGATCGGCATCGCCCTGGCCCTGCCTACCGGCTTGCACGTGATCCTCAAGAACGCCCAACAGCTGAGTGGCGGCTGGGACGGCGTGGCCCAGATTTCACTGTTTCTGAAGCGCTCCACCACAGACAAACAGGCGCGGCATCTGGCTGATCAGATCCGCAGCCTGTCTGACATCACCACGGTCAGCTACATCTCGCGCGACGAGGCCCTGGCGGAATTTCGGCGCCTGTCGGGATTCGGTAACGCTCTGGAAGCGCTCAAGGACAATCCGCTGCCGGCGGTACTGGTCGTGCGACCCGCCTGGCAGGATAACGATCCTACCGCGGCGGATCGCCTGCTGGGGCGGCTGCAGCAATTTCCGGCGGTCGACATTGCC
>JAJDNN010000125.1 GCA_022340685.1 Pseudomonadota bacterium | reverse complement strand
TGGCTTCGATGACCCGATGTTTGCGCTGCTGTGCTGACAAGGTCTCGAGCGGGTAGCCCTGCAGTATATTGAGCATGGTCACCAGGGCCACACCACCGGAGGACGGTGGTGCGGCAGAAACAATGCGATAACCCCGGTACTCGCTGATTATCGGCGCGCGTTCGATCACCCGGTAGTCACGCAGATCCTCGAGGCGCCAGATGCCGCCCGCCGCATCGGTGCCCTGGACCAGGGCTTGGGCCAGCTTGCCACCATAAAAGCCCTGATGGCCCTGATTGGCAAGCCGTTCCAGTGTCAGGGCCAGATCCGGCTGGCTAATCAGCTGGCCCAGCGGCGGAACGTCATTTTTGTGCAGGAACACCGCCGCCGCGGCAGGTGAAGCTCGCAGGGCATCGAGCCGGAACTGCGCCATGCGCCGGTAGTGGGCGGTTACGGCGAAGCCCTGTTCCGCGGCGCGGATAGCCGGTACCAGGCTGGTCTTTAACGGCAGGCGGCCGTACTTTTCCGCCAGCCACACTAGCGCCGCCGGCTCACCGGGGATGCCGGCCGCCAAAGGGCCATCCACAGACCGGCCTGGCACCACCTCGCCCCGGGAGTCGAGATACATGTTGCGGCTGGCCTTGCCCGGTGCGGTCTCCCGCCCGTCCAACATGATGTCGGAATTGTCGGCGGCGCGGTGCAATAGCCAGAAACCACCTCCGCCAAGCCCGGAGCTGTAAGGCTCGACCACCGCCAGCGTGGCGCTGACCGCAACCGCCGCATCGAATGCATTGCCACCGGCCTCAAGCACCTCGAAACCGGCCGCAGTGGCAATCGGATGTGCGCTGGCGATTGCCGCAACGGGTGGAAGGGGATCAGCTGCAGCGGGCAGCCACCCGGCAATCACAAATACCAAGAATAAATACCGCATGACCCGACCTCCGTGGACGCTATCAATCGCGAAAAAAATCTGGGTTAATTATGTCAAACATTCGCGGCCATCTCATGCTGCCCCGGGATTCGATGCAACGATAATCGCCAAACTGAACCGGATTGAAATGATCCGGATCAACTCAAGAGTTGGAAGCCTGTGTCCTGCCGACTAGAATATTCTAATGATGCTTGGCTTTTCACACCGATGATGACAAGGGGGTAACTAAACATGAGCACCAAATGGTTTTCTCTATTGTTGAAGAGCGCAATTCTCGCCGTCGCGCTGGGCATTGCGACTTCCGCCAATGCGTGGTGGGGTGACTGGTTCCCATGGGGCGGTGGGCCTTGGGGCGGGGGTCCCTGGGGCGGCTATCCGTATGGCTACGGTTACCCTGGCTACGGATATGGTTATCCCGGCTACGGTTATGGCTACCCTGGCTACGGATATGGTTATCCCGGCTACGGTTATGGCTACCCTGGCTACGGATACGGTTATCCCGGTGGCTGGGGTGGTTACCCGGGCTGGTGGTAAAGCGGTACCGTAAAACAGAAAAACGGCGGGTCATCCCCGCCGTTTATTCTCGTCTTCCCTTAAACGATTAGTGCCAGTCAGGCGCTTTCACTTTGCAGGAGGGTGTATTTTTTCAGCAGTTCATCCTTCGATTCTTCGTGTTCCGGATTGGGAATGATGCAATCAACCGGACAAACCTCGATGCACTGGGGCTCGTCGAAATGGCCCACGCACTCGGTACACAGATCCGGGTTTATTTCGTAGATCTCATCACCCTGATAAATGGCGCCATTGGGGCACTCGGGCTCGCAGACATCGCAGTTGATGCATTCGTCAGTGATGAGCAGGGACATGGGCGGCCTCGTGACAGGATGTAGCGCGGAGCGGTTTTCGTGAAGTGAGTATATTAGCGTATTCTTTTTCTTAGCGCAGCCATTACGCACGGATGGACAAAAGCCGAGACATCTCCGCCGAGTGCCGCGATTTCCCTCACCAGGCTTGAGGAAATAAATGAAAACTGTTCAGCTGGAGTGAGGAACACGGTTTCCACGTCCGGCGCCAGATTACGATTCATGCTGGCGAGCTGAAACTCGTATTCAAAATCCGACACCGCACGCAAACCACGAATGATCACCTGCGCGCCCTTAGTATGCATGAAGTCCACCAGGAGGGTATCGAAGCCACATATCTCCACGTTATCACAGTCAACCAGGACTTCCCGGGCCAGTACCACCCGCTCCTCGAGAGTGAATACCGGACCCTTGCTGGAACCGGCAGCAATCGCGACCACTACCCGGTCGAACAGGCGGCAGGCACGCTGTACCAGGTCGGTATGGCCGTTGGTAATCGGGTCGAAGGTACCGGGATAAATTGCGGTGATATTCATTCAAGGTGATCTTTAATTGGTATATTCGAAGTCTAACAGGCTATTCAGGCAAGCGGGACGGTACGCCTGAGCAAATGATACCCCACCTGGCCGGCTCGCTTGCTGTGCTGCGCGGACCAATTGGTCGGCAACCCTGGGAGATCCTGGTTGGCCGGCGTCTCCACATAGATCCAGGCCTGTGCCGTCAGCCAGTCATTCTGTTCCAACTGTTCGATGCAGGGCACCAGCAGATCCGCCTGGTAGGGTGGATCGAGAAACACGACTTCGAATTGCTCGCGGGGACCGTCCAGAAACGATCGGGCGTCAGCCTGGATCACCTCGGCCCGCTCTGCCCCTAGCAGCGCAAGGTTGTCGCGCAACTGCCGGACTACCGCGGGATGCTTGTCCACCAGAACCACCCTGCCCGCCCCGCGTGAGATCGCTTCCAGTCCCAGCGCCCCGCTACCGGCAAACAAATCCAGACAATGCGCCCCACCGATTACCGGCTGCAGCCAGTTGAACAGTGTCTCCCGCACCCGATCCGGGGTTGGCCGTAATCCTTCCGTGTCAGGGAAGTGCAGCTTGCGGCCACGATACTGGCCGCCAATGATGCGAAGCTGGTTACGGGTTGCAGGCATGAGGGCAGCCTGGATAAGCGGTTCTCAATTCTGTCAGCGTAATGCTGCCACCATATATATTGATCCGGCATACCATAAAGGGATGCTCTGCCCGACGTGGTGTTACAGATCCTTGCCAACCATCACGGTCAGCAACCTGTCCGGATCGATGCGTCTTGCATAGGCATCCTTAATCTGTTCGATAGTAACGGCCTCGACCTTGCTGTTATAGGTTCGAAGATAATCCAGTGGCAAATCGTAGAAACCGATCAAATTGATGTAACTGATGATGTCGCTGTTGCTGTCGATGCGAAGCGGGAAGCCGCCGGTGATATTCTTCTTGGCGTGGGTCAATTGCTCCGGTGTCGGACCATTGGCGATAAAATCACGCAGCACCTTGTCCAGCAGTTGCAGGGCTTCGTCGCGCGTATCATTCTTGGTCTGCAATCCCATGGTAAACGGACCCTTGACCCGCATGGGCAGAAAGTAACTATAGCTGCTGTAGGCCAGACCGTTGTCGTCTCGAATCACTTGCATAATCAGCGAGCTGAAACCGCTGCCGCCCAGGATATGGTTGCCTACGTAGAGTGGGAAGTAGTCCGGATCGTTACGCTTCATGCCAGGCTGACCCGACAGGATGTGGGTCTGGCTGGACGGGAAATCCTGCTTGATGGTATTGGCCACAGCCAGGGGCTGCACTTCGGGCAGGGCTGGGGCATGCTCACCCCGGGGTAGTTCACCCACAGTCTGCTCCACCAGTTTTATCGCCTGCGCCTTGCTCACTGCGCCGACAATGGACACTACCGCATTACGGCCGACATAAAACCGCTCGTAAAAACGCTGCAGTTCTGCACGTTTGAATTTAGCCACGCTCTCCTTGGTACCAATAACTGGCGTGGCGTATGGATGGCTACCATACAGGGCCTTGTAGTAGGCCTTGCTGGCAATGCTGGATGGTGATTGCAACTCGCTCTTGATGCTGATCAGTGTCTGATTGCGCAGGCGTTCGAGTTCATCCGGATCAAATTGCGGTTTGTTGAGAATAGCCGCCAGGGTGCTGACCGCCTTGTCCAGTAATTGCATGTCGGTCAGGCTGCGCAGTGACACCGTTGCCATGTCCCGCGCGGCACTATTGCTGTATTTTGCGCCGACACTATCGAATCGTTCGGCCAGGGTATTGGTGTCCCAATCGCCGGCACCCATGTCGAGCATGTTGTTGGTGAAACTGGCCAGGCCCTGCTGATTGCCATCGCGTGCGCTGCCGGCATCGAAGGTGATCTGGATGTCCACCATTGGTAACTGGGGGGCATGCACATACAGCACTTTCGCACCGTTGCTCGCCTTCCAGGTCTGGATGTT
>JAJDNN010000124.1 GCA_022340685.1 Pseudomonadota bacterium | reverse complement strand
GTCGCAGGTGGCGTTAAACGATGTCATTATGGTATTTGCCTTTGCGCCGCTGGTCGGATTACTGCTTGGCCTGTCTTCGATTACCGTGCCCTGGGATACCCTTTTGTTGTCGGTGCTGCTGTATATCGTCGTGCCGCTTGTTATTGCCAGCGTGTGGCGTCGCTGGGTGCTAAGCCTGGAGCATGGCTTCGCAAAGCTGAACCGGATATTGCAAACCCTGCATCCCTGGTCACTGGCTGCGCTGCTGGCGACACTGGTACTGCTGTTCGGTTTTCAGGGTGAGCAGATCATCGCCCAACCACTGGTGATCCTGTTATTGTCGATCCCTATCCTGGTACAGGTGTTCTTCAATTCGGGCCTGGCCTATCTGTTGAACCGAGCAGTTCGCTCGCCGCATTGCGTGGCCGGACCCTCGGCCCTGATCGGCGCCAGTAACTTCTTCGAACTGGCGGTGGCCACCGCCATTGCCCTGTTCGGCTTCGAGTCCGGCGCTGCCCTGGCGACAGTAGTCGGCGTATTGATTGAGGTACCGGTGATGCTACTGGTGGTGCGCATTGTAAACCGGACCCAGCGCTGGTATGAACAGCGACCGGGCATTGCCAGCTACGAGGAATGTTGTCCGGCCAATTTGCATATGTATGGGTCACGAGAGTAAACGGGTTCATGGCTATCGTCACAGTGTCACCCGAAAATGGAAAGCGCCTGAAGCTCGCCGCCATTGCCTCGGTGATTACCGCTGGCAGCCTGATTCTTGCCAAGCTGGCGGCCTGGTTTATGACCGGTTCCGTCAGCATTCTTGCTTCACTCATTGATTCGGTGATGGATAGCCTGGCCTCGTTGATCAACTTGCTTGCCATTCGGTATGCATTGCAGCCGGCCGATGCGGAACACCGCTTTGGTCATGGCAAGGCAGAACCGTTAGCAGGTCTGGCACAGGCGGCATTCATTAGTGGATCCGCCGTCTTTCTGGTATTGCATGCTGTGGATCGCCTGCGTTATCCCCATTCGTTGGAGCATCTGGCTACCGGCATCGGCATAATGGTCTTCTCCATTGTCATGACGCTTGGCTTGCTCGCTATCCAGCGGCATGTGATCAAAAAAACCGGCTCTACTGCCATTCGCGCCGATGCCCTGCACTATGCAACGGACCTGCTCACCAACGTGAGCATTATTCTGGCCCTGTTCCTGGCCTCGTTGGGCTGGACGTGGGCCGATCCGGTGTTCGCAATCGGTGTTGCGATTTACATTTTCTACAGTGCGGCTCGAATTGGTTATGATGCCTTTCAGATACTGATGGATCGGGAGCTGCCGCCTGAAATACAGGGGAAGATACGCACCATTGCCTTGAGTCAGGCCGGGGTGAAAGGTATTCATGACCTGCGTACACGCCAGTCGGGGCCAACGCGGTTTATCCAACTGCATGTAGAACTGGACGATAACCTGCCATTGACCGAGGCGCATACCATTGCCGATGGTGTGGAACGCGCAATACGCGCCGCTGTGCCGGGTGCGGATGTCATCGTCCATGAAGATCCCGCCAGCAGGACCAATCAGACAGGGCGTAATAAGGGGTGGTCTGAAAAATAAACCGATCGGCAGGTACTGAGGGAAAGGATTGAGGAAGATTCGGTCTATCCATTTGAGTAATCTGCCATCAATACCAAACCAGGCATGTGTTATTTAACAGATAGGCTATAATTATTATCGTTATGTCGCTGCGAACTCGTCAACTATTCGTCTATATCCTGCTGTTGGTGCTGGGATTTGCGCCCCTGCCTGCTTTCAGTGTGGCCGTCTCGACCCTGTCCATATCCAGTGGGGGCGGTAAGCATTGCCAGATGGAAATGAGCGGTGCTGAACATGCCGGCCATGTCGAACAGATACATCGATCTAACCCGACGAATCCTGGCATGGTTTGCGACAAGTGTAACTCGCAGGACTGTCAATCAGGTGGTTGCAAGTCGCTTTCCTGCTCGATGGGTCATGGCCAGGTTTCTTTCCTTTTGTGTAATTTTTCATCCACCTCGTTTCAACCAGCAGTGCCTCTTTCGCTAACCCGGGAAGGGGTTTTTATTACACGTAACGATCCTCCGCTGATTAAACCTCCCATACCATTCCATAGCTGATTCTTAACCACCTGCCGTCAGGGGCTGTATGGCTCGATGCAGGTGCGGATGTTGTCAGGCTGTGGAGTGTCAAAATGAAATATCATTTGTTTTCGTCTAGTGCCGTCTGTCGGGGCGGTCGTAAAGCGATCACCGGGAACTTCCGGGTGATCTTGTACTTGCTATGTGTCTTGCTGGTGCCGTCATTCACGGCGCGGGCTGAACTGACTCTGCCGGACGCCGAGCTTATTGCGCTGGGGTCGGATCCTGTGGTGAAGGCGGATGTTGCGCGCGCCGAGGCCTTGCAGAACGATGCCGTTGCCTCCGGCCAGTTGCCCGATCCCAAAATCAATTTTGGTCTATTCAATGTGCCGCTGGACAGTTTCAGCCTTACGGAAAATCCCACCACCCAGGCGCGTCTGGGTATCACCCAGGCTTTTCCACGTGGTTCATCTCTGGAGTACAAGCAGCGCCGTATTGAATGGCAGTCACGCGCCCAAACAGAACGATCGACCGATGAACAGCGCAAGGTTCAACGTGAAGTGCGAGAGAAGTATCTGGAAGTCTATTTTCAGGTTCGTGCAGGTGACATTATCCAGTCCAGCCAAAAGCTGTTCAGGCAACTTGTGACGATTACCCAGGCCCAGTTTGCCTCGGGGCGGGTCAGTCAGCAGGATGTACTTAATGCCAGGCTGGAATTGTCAAGACTCAAGGATCGAGAAACCCGTATCAAAACGACCGAAGAGACGACTCGCGCAACACTGGAACAGTGGCTTGGTCGTGCAGCCTGGGAGGTGCTGGATCCCCGTTTCCCACAATTGCCTGCCGTGCCGGATGAAAAAATGATAACCAAATCGCTCGACCAGCATCCAATGCTGAAAATGAAAGCTGCCCAAGTTGAAGCCAGTAACCAGGCAATCCAGATTGCGCGGGAACAGTACAAGCCCGGCTGGAATGTCGGCCTGCAGTACCGGCAACGTTTTGGTCAGGAGCCTGACGGCACCGACCGCAGCAACATGATGGCGGCAATGGTGACATTTGATCTTCCCTTGTTTACCGGACAGCGGCAGGACAAGCGCCTGACGGCGAGCCAGCAGAACGCGTCTGCCGCCAAACTCGACCGGGTCGACACGATGCGTAAACTGAAATCATCCCTGCAAGCCGAATACACCCGCTGGCAACGTCTGGCCGAACGGGAAGATCTGTACAGAACCAATTTGCTCAAGGAATCCGCGGCTAATGCCAACGCGGCACTGAATGCCTACCAGAGTGGCACCACTGAATTTACGACACTGATGCGCGCACGTTTGACAGAGTTGAATGTGCGACTGGAAGAATTACGGATCCGGGTTGATCGTGCCAAGGTGCAGGCCCGGTTGTTGTACCTGGCGTCGGAGGATAAAAAATGAAAAACAGAATACTGACAGTACTGGCTGGACTGATGGTAATACTCCATGGCGTAATTCCGCTCCAGGTCGCTGCTGCTGAAGACGAGCGGGAAATCCGCTACTGGGTTGCACCGATGGATCCCAATTACCGGCGCGACAAACCGGGCAAATCCCCGATGGGGATGGACTTGATCCCGGTCTATGCAGACGGGGATGAAGACGGCAGCACCGTGACGATAAAACCCGAAGTTGTGCAGAACCTGGGAGTCAGAACAGCCGTGGTGGAACGCACCGGCCTGTGGCGCAGGATCGACACGGTCGGTTATGTGGCTTTTGATGAATCCAAACTAAGCCATATCCATCTGCGCACCAAAGGCTGGGTTGAAAAACTGTATGTGGAATCCGAAGGGGATCGGGTCAGGCAAGGCGATCCCATCCTGCAGATCTATTCCCCGGAACTGGTGAATGCGCAGGAAGAGTATGTACAGGCCGTCGGGTTTGGTAACAAGACAATGCTTCGTGCCTCGCATGATCGTCTGGTGGCGCTGGGGATCCCGCTTGATCAGATCAAACAACTGGCGAAAACACGCAAGGTCCAGCAACGGGTAACGATTTACGCACCGCAGGACGGGGTCGTGGCGACCCTGCCGATTCGGGACGGCATGTACGTCAAACCCGAAACCCGCATCATGAGCCTGGCTGACCTGTCCAGTGTCTGGGTGCAGGCCGAGGTATTTGAACGTCAGGCCGACTGGGTCAGGACAGGCAATCCTGCGGATATCCGGCTTTCCTATCAGCCGGGCCGCGAATGGGAAGGCACAGTGCAGTACATTTATCCGAGCCTGGATCCTAAAACCCGAACCCTGCGCGTACGCATGCGTTTTGATAATCCGGATGAGGCACTCAAGCCGAATATGTATGCCAATGTAAGAATTTATGGCGGCCTGAAAGAAAATGTCATCGTGATCCCTATCGAAGCCCTGATCCGCACCGGTCGTGAAGAGCGGGTGTTGATTGCCAGGGGAGAAGGTCGGTTCGAGGCGCGACAGGTCAAGGCCGGGATTGAAAGCGGGGGCTGGATTGAAATTGTCAGTGGCTTGAAACCGGGAGAGGAAGTTGTGACGTCGGGACAGTTCCTGATTGATTCCGAGGCCAGCATGAAAGCCAGCATGACCCGGATGAGCACGCCGCCTGACAATAAAACTGACGAGGTGCAGCCGTCTCCCGCAGCAGGGCCGGTGACAGGTCGTGGTGTCATCAAGGCGCTGCTACCTGATGTGCACAAGGTTAATCTGCAGCATGAACCGATTCCGCAACTGGGCTGGCCCGGAATGACCATGGATTTCCAGCTGGGCGACGGAGTCAGTCTGAACGGCCTGGCTGAAGGAGACAGCGTGCGTTTTCAGCTGGAAGAGCGCGACGGCAGCTACGTCATTACAGTGCTGGACAAAACAGCCAATGGGGGAGCGTCGCAATGATTGCGCGGATTATCGATTGGTCCATTCGCAATCGCTTTATGGTGCTGTTGCTGGCGGTGATCCTGAGCGGCTGGGGTATCTATGCGGTAAAACATACACCGCTGGATGCGCTGCCGGATCTGTCCGATGTTCAGGTCATCATCAAGACCACCTATCCGGGGCAGGCGCCTCAGGTGGTGGAAGATCAGGTGACGTATCCCCTGACCACAGCAATGTTGTCCGTTCCCAAGGCGGTGAATGTGCGGGGCTATTCCTTCTTCGGGGATTCCTATGTATACGTCATTTTCGAAGACGGAACTGATCCCTACTGGGCACGTTCACGAGTACTTGAATACCTGAGTCAGGTGACCAGCAAGCTCCCGCTCGAAGCGCGTCCGGAACTGGGTCCCGATGCTACCGGGGTCGGCTGGGTGTACGAGTACGCGCTGGTCGATCGTACCGGCAAATTCGATCTCGCCCAGTTGCGCAGTCTGCAGGACTGGTTTCTGAAATATGAATTGCAGACGGTGCCCGGTGTTTCGGAAGTGGCCACCATCGGCGGCATGGTTAAACAGTACCAGGTGATTCTGGATCCGGACAGCCTGCGGGCCTATAGCCTGACGTTGGCGAAAGTCAAACGCGCAATCCAGCGTGGCAACCAGGAAACCGGGGGTTCGGTGCTGGAAATGGCCGAAGCCGAGTACATGGTGCGGGCCACCGGTTATGTGAATGAACTGGAGGACCTGCGTCACATTCCGCTTGGAATGAATGAAAAGGGCACGCCCATTCTGCTGAAGGACGTTGCCCAGATCCGGCTCGGTCCGCAAATGCGGCGCGGTGTTGCCGAACTGGACGGAGAAGGTGAAGTCGTAGGTGGTGTGGTTGTTATGCGTTTTGGTGAAAATGCACAAACGACGATTCAGGGGGTCAAGAACAAGCTGACCGAACTTGCTAAAGGTCTGCCGGACGGCGTGGAAATTGTCGAGACCTATGATCGCTCGTCATTGATCAAGCGTGCCGTGGATACGTTAAACGGTAAACTGGTGGAAGAATTTATTGTCGTGGCACTGGTGTGTGCCATCTTCCTGTTTCACTTGCGTTCTGCATTGGTCATTATTATTTCTTTGCCCATCGGTATCCTGGTGGCATTCATTGTCATGCAGCGCATGGGCATTAACGCCAATATCATGTCACTGGGGGGCATTGCCATCGCCATTGGCGCCATGGTGGATGCCGCGATTGTGATGATCGAAAACGTCCATAAGCACATTGAGAAAACCGGGATCACCGATGAGAATCGCTGGACGGTGATGCGCGATGCTGCGGTAGAGGTGGGGCCGCCCCTGTTTTTCTCCCTGTTGATCATCACCCTGAGCTTCCTGCCGGTGTTTACGCTGGAAGCTCAGGAAGGCCGGTTGTTCGCGCCATTGGCCTACACCAAGACGTTTGCCATGGCGGCCGCGGCCGGGCTGTCCATTACCCTGGTCCCGGTGTTAATGGGTTATTTCATTCGGGGCCACATTACCCCGGAGGAAAAGAACCCGCTAAACCGGTTACTCATTGCCGGTTATCGTCCCATCATTCAGATGGTCCTCAAAGCGCCAAAGAAGGTGGTGGGTGTGGCCCTGATCCTGATCGTGGTTGGCATGTGGCCGGTGACACAACTGGGTTCGGAATTCATGCCCGATCTGGATGAAGGTGATTTGCTCTACATGCCGAGCACATTCCCGGCCGTGTCTATCGGCAAGGCACAGGAACTCCTGCAGCAAACCGATCGATTGATCCGGACCGTCCCGGAAGTGAAGCGGGTGTTCGGCAAGGTGGGTCGTGCTGAAACGGCAACAGATCCGGCGCCACTGACCATGATTGAAACAACCATCCAGCTCAAGCCGCGGGATGAATGGCGCGAAGGAATGACTGTTGATAAGTTGAAACAGGAACTGGATGCGCTGGTTAAATTTCCAGGCCTGACCAACGCCTGGGTGATGCCCATCAAGAACCGTATCGATATGCTCGCCACCGGTATCAAGACGCCGGTCGGTGTCAAGGTAGCTGGCGCAGATCTGGAAGTGATCCAGAAAATCGGCAAGCGTATCGAGGAAGTTTTGCAGCAGGTACCGGGCACAGTTTCGGTCTACTCTGAGCGGGTCGCCGGTGGGCGCTATATCACAGTTGATATCGATCGCATGCAGGCCGCCCGGTTTGGTCTGAATATCGCCGATGTACAGGAAGTGGTGCGCACCGCCATCGGTGGCATGCGGGTCGCGCAGACCGTGGAAGGGCTGGAACGTTATCCCATCAACGTCCGTTATCCGCGCGATGTTCGGGATTCACTGGAAAAACTGAAGGACCTGCCTATCGTAACGCCCTCGGGTGCGCGTATTCCGCTGGTCGAAGTTGCGGACATACGCGTTGAAAGCGGGCCGGGAATGATCAAGACAGAGAACGCGCGTCTGAATGGCTGGACCTATATCGACATTGAAGGTCGTGATCTGGGTTCCTATGTGGTGGATGCACAACGTGCTGTAACAGAAAAGGTTGAGTTGCCGGCAGGGTATTCAATTTCGTGGTCCGGCCAGTACGAATACATGGTGCGCGCCAAGGAACGCCTTGCCAGCGTCGTGCCTGTAACACTCGCGATTATCATCCTGCTGCTGTATCTCAACTTTCGCAAGTTCAGTGAAGTGTTGATTATTCTCGGCACCTTGCCGGTCGCCCTGGCGGGTGGTTTCTGGCTCCTGTATGCACTGGACTACAACATGTCCGTTGCCGTTGGCGTCGGATTTATTGCCCTGTCCGGTGTCGCGGTGGAGATCGGTGTGGTAATGCTGGTGTATCTGAACCAGGCCCTGGAACACGTACGCCATGAAGCGGAACGCGCGCATCGTCCATTGACGATAGAGGATGTGCGTACCTCGGTGATTGATGGTGCCCTGCTGCGGGTACGGCCCATCATGATGACGGTGGCCGCGATCATCGCCGGTCTGTTGCCCATTATGCTTGGTGGTGGGACCGGCTCCGAAGTGATGCGTCGCATTGCCGCACCGATGGTGGGAGGCATGATCAGCGCAACGCTGCTGACCCTGGTCGTCATCCCGGCGGTGTTCCTGATCTGGAAGCAGCACAGTGTCAGTCGCAATGTTGATAAATGACAGGGGATGGAAAATTACAGTGGGTAAAGGAACCCCAACCCACTGTTTGGTGCATAAGTTGAGAAAAACAGAGGAGAATCAGCATGGAATTCGCAAAAGTTGTTGCCATTATCCGGCCTGAAGTTTGCCGTAAGGTAGAGGAAAGGTTGAAAGAGATCGGGGTATCCGGAGTCAGCATCAGCAATGTCAAGGGTTGGGGTGAATATGCAGATTTTTACCGGGATGACTGGCTGGTGGAACATGTCAAACTCGAAGTGTACTGTAATGCCGCCAGGGCGGAAGGTCTTGCCGAACAGTTGATGGATGCCGCGCATACCGGGCTGGAAGGAGACGGGATTGTCGCGGTGATCCCGGTCCAGGCGGTCTATCATATTCGAACCCGCACGCGCTGTGAGGATGAACCGTGCTGAAGCCCGGCTGCGTGGCACAAACATGCGCGCGAAAACATGGGCAACAATTCTAAAGGATCTGAAACTATGCGTGTACTTACGCTATTTGCGATCATGGTGTTGTTGACGGCATGTGGTCAGCAGGAGGAGGCGGAAAAAAAACAGTCACAGCCGGTCGTAACCATGCCGCAACAGAATTTCGACACCGCACGGATCACACGCGGCGGGCGACTGTTTAAGGAATATTGTGCCGAATGCCACGGCGACAAGGCACAGGGAGCAGCAAACTGGCGGCAAAAGGGTGCCGACGGAAAATATCCGGCACCGCCACTGGATGGCACCGGTCATGCCTGGCACCATCCCAAAAAAATCCTGTTGATGACCATCCGGGATGGCACCGGAAAGCTGGGTGGCAGCATGCCGGCCTGGGGTAGTCAATTGAGCGAGCAGGATATGAATGACATCATTACCTGGTTTCAGGTGAAATGGCCGGATGAAATTTATGCTGAATGGGTAAAGCGGGACGCGCAGTCAAACTGATCCTGGATTTTGCCAGCCCGGATTTCGTCCACATAGCGGACTGAATTAAAACTAAATTAAATAAGGTAAACAAACAAGCGAGGTAAATCATGTACGCATTTTCAACCAAGGTATCCTATGGCTTTGACGAAGCCCTGAATCGCGTGACCGAAGAATTACAGAAAGAAGGTTTTGGTGTCCTGACTGAGATCGATGTAAAGGCCGTAATGAAGAAGAAACTGGATCTCGACAAACGGCCCTATAGAATTTTAGGCGCCTGCAATCCGGTGCTGGCCAACCAGGCCCTGACGGCCGAGCCTGATATTGGATTGCTGTTACCCTGCAATGTTGTGGTGCGTGAAGAAGAGGATGGTGCTGTGACCGTGGCGTTCATGGATCCAATAGCGGTGCTGGAACTGGTCAACCGGGATGATGTTGCTGAACTGGCGGGCGAGGTCAAGACCAGACTGGAACGGGTCAGGGACAGTTTATAACGATATAGGGAAGAACAACCGGTACTGATTGCATTGCCGGCGGTTGGCATGGCGCGTGAAATTTGCGTTCATCCGGTCGATTTAACCTGCAACAAGGTGGTACGGGCGTCCGAAAGGATATGCATGCCACCGCGCAGCACCACCAGCGCGACGAGCACGCCAATCACCAGATCCGGGTAACGCGAACCGGTCCAGGCAACCAGGCCACCCGCCAGGATGACACCAAGATTGGCAATGACGTCATTTTTGGAAAAGATCCAGCTGGCCCGCATGTGGACTTCCCCGGCCCGGTGCCTGGCAATCAGTATCAGGCAGGTGACATTGGCCAGTAGCGCAATTAGCCCCATGCCCATCATGAATCCAGACACAGGCGCACTGCCGACCAGAAAACGGCGCAGGATATCGACCAGCACCAGCAGGCCCAGCCCGACCTGCAACCAACCGCTGATTCGTGCCGCGTGGGCCTTGACGGTCAGGGCTCGACCGACGGCATACAGGCCGACACTGTACACCAGCGCATCGGCCAGCATGTCCATGGCGTCAGCTATCAAGGCCGTGGATTGCGCCCACCATCCGATCCCCAGTTCGGTGACAAACATGACGCCATTGATTAACAGTAGGAGAATAAGGACCCGGCTCTGGGCCCGATCCTGAATTTCGACTTCGCAATCACAGCCAGTCATATGCTAACCACCGGGTTAAAATTTACGATCAGCAAATCCGGGGCAGGGGATCGTCTTCCAGCTCTTCGAGAATACGGGTGCCACCGAGCGGGGTTTGCAGAACAATGTGCGGTTGGTCAGTGGTGATCTCCCCGATGATTGCCGCGGCATTGCCCCGGGGCAGTTCACGCCAGGCAGCCAGCGCAGCTTCGCTGTCTTCCTCGGACAGGATAGCTACCACCCGTCCCTCGCAAGCCAGGTAGAGCGGGTCGTAGCCGAGCATTTCACAAACTACGCTAACCGGATCGTGGATCGGGATGCTGGCCTGCTGCAAACGAATACCGTGACCGGTCGCGAGGCGGATTTCATGCATCACAGACGCCAGGCCACCACGGGTCGGATCGCGCATGAAACGAAGTCCGGGCAGGGGTAGCAGGGCCTGGGTCAGGGGCAGGACACTGGCTGAATCAGATTGCAAATCACCACGCAAGCCGAACTGTTCCCGGGCCAGCATAACCGCCGTACCGTGATCGCCGACGGGTCCGCTGACCAGGACAAGATCCCCGGGTCGTATGTGATGCATGCCCAGTGCCTGCCGCGTGGCGCGAACACCGATCCCAGTGGTGGCCAGATACAGACCGCTGCCTTCGCCATGCGGCACGACCTTGGTGTCACCGGTCACGACCCGCACGTTAGCCTCTCGGGCAGCGTCGGCCAGACTCTGGATCAGGCGATCCAGAAGGGAAATTTCCAGACCTTCTTCAATGAAGGCATTCAGGCTCAGATAAAGTGGTGTTGCCCCCGCGACGGCAAGATCATTGACCGTGCCGTGGACTGCGAGTGAACCGATGTTGCCGCCGGGAAATTCCAAAGGTTTAACAGTAAAACCGTCTGTCGTCATCACCGGTTCGCCGTTGATAACGGGCAAGGTGGCGGCATCGGTACTTGTATTCAGGATGTCATTACTAAGATGGCGTGCGAACAGATCGTCGATCAACTCACGCATAAAATGGCCGCCATTGCCGTGAGCCAGGGAGATGTGGGTATGTTCCATAGGGTTGGATGGTACCTTGATCAGTGTTTAATGAAAAAGCGCGTCCGATTAATTGAGTCAAACATGACTGGCTTCGTGTTGTGTGCCCGGTTTTAACGTAATCACGACAATGATTCTGTTCCGACGATCTCCATAATCTGCCCGGCACTCAGACCACCATCGTTGCACGGTACCAGTGCGGGGAGATACACATTAAGGCCGTCACCTTCCAGCAGCGCGATCACTGTCTCGGTCAATCGCTTGTTCTGGAATACGCCACCACTCAGGCCGACGTTGAAATCGCCATGTTGTATCCGTAAGGCCTGTGTTTGTGCCAGCAGGGTACTGGCCAGGCAGGCATGAAAACGGTTGGCGCGTTCGGTTACCGAGAGCGTGTTGTCAGCCAACCAGCCGGGCAGGGCCGACCAGTCGGCTTCGAGGACATGCCGGGCATTCATTTGCAGAGGCATGGGATCGGCATGGCCGGTGTCGCTGGTCGCGGCTTCCAGTAACATGGGGCCCTGGCCTTCGTAGCTGGCAACACTCACCAGGCCGGTCAGGGCGGCGGCGGCATCGAACAGGCGACCGACCGCCGTGGTGGCGGGACTGTTAAGCCGTTTCTGCCACGCCGCCCGGACCAGTTCCGGCTCCCGTGGCACCGGGTAATCCAGTCCGGCCTCCCAGCAGAGCGCGGCGGCACTGCGCCAGGGTTCACGCCCGGCCCGCTCGCCACCCGGCGGATAAAAGGGTTTGAAGCTGGCAACCCGTTGCCACTGCCCGGGACTGCCGAGCAAGGCTTCGCCACCCCACAGCTGGCCATCCTCGCCATAACCGACACCGTCCCAGGTAAATACCAGCCACGGTTTTGCACGATCGTATTCCAGCGCCAGAACAGCGGCATGGGCATGGTGATGCAATACCGTCCGCACTGGCAGGCCGGATTGTTGTGCCCAGCGGTGACTGGCATAGCCGGGGTGAGCATCGCATACCACCCGTTCGGCCTTGACCTTGTAGAGCTGTTGCAGATCGTGGATCACCTGTTCAAACACCTTGAGGCTTCGGGGCGAATCGAGATCGCCAATATGTGGCGATATGAT
>JAJDNN010000123.1 GCA_022340685.1 Pseudomonadota bacterium | reverse complement strand
GGCATTCCAGCTCAAAATTTCTTGCAAATCCTGGTGAACCTCCTTACGCCGAAAAAATGTCCACCGATAAATGCGGGCTGTAGACCCGTTTGGCGCGAGCATGCCCATCGCCAATCCAATTGCTCTGTGCAGCCACCCAAGGTTCTGTGGGTTGTGGTTTTCTATTAGATCTCCAAGTATCAGAGTTTCCGACGGTTTATGGAAGAAAACAACTTCCGACATGAACCAACTTCCCCGAACGACCTTTTGCTTTAATATTTCCTGCCACTCCGGCTCCGGCATATCAGCAAGATCCTTATAGAAGGATAAGTCTGGAAGCCTGGCTTTTAAGCCAGGCGGCGCGTAAAGCTTGGCGTCCGGAAATGCCTTTTTCCAATCCGCAAGAAACAAACTGTGGAGCTTATTTGGCGAAACGATGTATTTCACTTGGCCAGGCAGCGCCTTCAACAGAGTTGCTGCAGATAATTGAACCGGAGAATGAATAAACAGCTCACCTCCACCTAGTTCGATAATGGTAGATCGGATTTCATATGGAAAAGTAAGAAAAGAAACAGGATTTCCGTCCAGCGACCAAATTCCGTCAGCTAGCCTGTGAAGTCTCAAGATGGAATCGATCCTTTAGGGACGATTAACGGTTAAGCAATGCGGCGCGATGATTTTTTCGCGCCCTTGTTTTTGCGCCTTGTTATGTGTTTTTAGCATATTCACGAATAACCTCAACTACCTCTACTTTATAAGATTTATACCAAGTAGAGCGCCCCTTTTCTTGAGCTACCAGATGTTCAGCATCTTGTTTCCATTTAATTATTTGCTCTTGATTTTCCCAATAAGAAATCGTTATTTCATGATTTTCTTTAGTAACAGTAATAAATTCAGTGCAACCATATTTATTTATTGCTAATTCTCGCATTCTCACTGCTGTTTCAGAATAGCATTCATCGAGCTTGTTGATTTCTGCTATAAATATTACTGCGTATATCTACTTAGTAATTCATTTTACACATTACGCCTCGTATCAGTGGCGCGGCGTGGCTGCGTCCGGCTGCATGCGCTTGTTAGGCTTTTTTGCAATACCGCGTATTGTGGGCCGAACAATTGGCAGAGCTTTTCGCATGCTTTCTCTCTTAATTTGAATAATATCGAAACCCTCAGTAACTATTGCCTGTTCGGTTTCTCTATTCAGGTGGCAATTCCCCATGACTATTTTCCACATTGGATTTATTAAATTTTGCCATCGTCTTCTTGAAGTGCCATCAGCAGCTGCTACATGCTCCAAAAAAACCAGGCTACCCCCTGGTCTCAACACACGCCTGATTTCTCGTAAACAGGCCTTTAGATCCGTTACCGAGCAACAAACCAGTGATGTCACGACATAGTCGAATGAATCATCACTGGCCTCGATTTGCTCTGCTGCTCCGCTGGTCACACTGATATTTTCCAGGTGGGAATTGTCTGCTTCTTCCTTTAAATGCTTTCGCATATGTTTGTCAGGTTCTGTAAGAACAAGTTTAGTAACTTTGTCAGAATAGAGCTTAATATTTACACCAGTACCAGCGCCAACTTCCAGCACTTCACCGCGTACTTGCTTGAGAAGTCCATGCCTCCATTCTTTTAGGCATGCCTCTTCTGTTTTAGCCATGAATCTGTCATAAAAAAAGGCGGTTATGAAAGACATGTATGGTTTCTTTATCTGTTAAAAGCCTAGCTATAATTAGATTCCCTAAATGACGTTTTTAAATACGTCATTTAGGGGTATAACAATTTACTATCTAATTAAAACAATAACTTAGTGTTTTATTAGGGGCCTTTTTTATTAAATCGATTGTATGGCGCCGGTCATTTCCGAATCACGCCTGCTTGTGTGAGTATAGTCTGAATCAGTGCAATAATCGGTCCGCGATTTTTATTGATTTCGTATAGGCATAGCCGGGTTCCGGCCAAACCGGAACACGGTCAGGCGTTCATACGCCTCACTCAACCTGGTGGCCAATGCATTTGCCGACCGGCGAGCAAGTGCAGGTGTATATGAAACACGGTCTGTCCGCCATCGCGGTTGCAGTTCATTACAAGGCGGTAGCCATCTTCCGCAAATCCCAGATCCCGAGCGAGATGACGGGCCACAATAAACAACTTGCCAAGCAGGCTGGCATCTTCCGGACTGGTATCGTTGATCGTGGCAATGTGACGTCGCGGAATGACGAGGATGTGGTGTTTCGCTTGCGGATGTATATCCCGGAAGGCTACGATATCGGCGTCTTCATAGACAATGTCCGAATCCAGCTCACCATTAGCAATTTTGCAAAACAGGCATAGCATCGATATTCCTCCTTGTCACGCGACCCGCGTCCCTGTTCTCAAGGACTGGGATTTGGATGCAGGTTATGAATTTCCTCGATCTCTATCAGCACTTCGTCGGCTAATGACAAATCGATACTGGCAATATTGGATCGTAACTGCGCCATGGTTGTGGCACCAATGATAGTACTGGTGAGGAACGGACGGCTGTTAACATAGGCTAGGGCCATTTGCGCCGGATCAAGATCGTGTTGATGGGCCAGTGCCACATAACGTTCTGTGGCACTGATAGCGGCGGGACTGCTATAGCGCTGGTAATCGGGATACAGGGTGAGGCGTGCGCCTGGTGGTTGAGCCCCGCCCAGATATTTACCTGACAGAACACCGAAGCCGAGGGGTGAATAGGCTAACAGGCCACACTGTTCACGCCATGAAATCTCTGCCAGTCCGACTTCGTAACTTCGGTTCAGCAGGTTATAGGGATTTTGTACACTTACGATGCGGGTCAGACCGAGCCGTTCGGCGGTGTCAAGAAATCGCATTACACCCCACGGGGTTTCATTGGACAGGCCAATCATCCGGATCTTGCCAGCGGCAACCTGGTCGGCGAGTACGGTCAGGGTTTCCTCGACGGGAGTGAAGGTATCATCCTGTGGTGCATAGCCCAGCTGGCCAAAAAAGTTCGTTTTGCGCTCGGGCCAATGCAACTGGTACAGATCTATGCAGTCGGTCTGCAAGCGTCGCAGGCTATCATTCAGTGCCGCCTCGATATTGATCCGGTCGAACACACTCCGTCCGTCCCGGATATGGGGGATCCAGTCTTTACCCGGGCCGGCTATTTTGCTGGCCAGGGTTATCCGGTCGCGCGTACCGCGTGCTTTCAGCCAGTTGCCGATGATCGTTTCGGTGCTGCCATAGGTCTCGGCTTTGGGCGGAATACTATACAACTCTGCGGTATCGAAAAAGTTCACGCCTTGCTCAAGCGCATAATCCATCTGCGCAAAGGCCTCGGCCTGGCTATTTTGCTGTCCAAATGTCATGGTGCCGAGGCAGATGACGCTGACGTCGATGTCGGTGTTACCCAGCTTGCGGTATTTCATCTTTCCAGTTATCCAGGGGTTGTGTCTGATTACCGGGGTACAACAGCACTCCGTCTAAAAGAATTAGACAAAGCCTGGCGTTCATGTGCTTGCGAGTTTTAGCATTGAGCAAAATCGATTTTACAGGAATAACGTCAATACACCCGTATAGCCATACAGGTTTTGCCCGGCAATTTCGCCGTTGGCATAAAACCCGGCGAGGGGGATGTCACCGAGTGCTTCGCTGATCATTTTCATTTCCCGACCCGATTCGCCAAAAAGGTGTTGCCCCCGGCCAACACAGGAAATATAGATCCCTCCCCGCGGAGGCCCGCTCAGGCGCGATTTCAGATTGGACAACATACGTTGCATATCTTCAGCAGCACTTTTGCTGTCGCGTCGGCAAAACATAATCGGGGCGCCGCGCGTCATATGGTCACCGATCGCCAGCAGGTTATTTTCCGGGTCAATTCCGATCACGTTACGTACCAGGTAATCTCCGGTATCGCTGCCGACAACCGGGAAGCCGGCAAAGATATAACCGGCGGCCCGATCGATGTCACGTGCCAGTACTTCGCCGATATCTTCTTTGAACACGTCCAGTGCCGGTCGCTGGTCGATGCTGATTGCCATGTGGTGGTCGCATTCAGTCAGGGTATGAACCGGTCCGATGGGACTACAGCCCTGACTGACGCCTGTGGCGACCTGGACCTGGTCATTAAACACGACGCCGGACAGCGTGCCCTCGATGATATCATCGGCAATCTGGTAGTAGTGGGTGTTGGACGAGGTAAGTCCGCCAACCAGATAGCCATTACCCAGTCGTTCGGGCAACTGTTCAATCAGTTCGGGTAACTGACCATTGCGCGGATCACCATGCACGATAGCAAAGCGGAGGCCGGCAGCCTCGGCTTCCGGCACGGGATGATGGCTGTCTTTGGCGAGATCGAACACACTGAAGCTGGAATCCGGAAATCCCGCCACCATGATGACCAACGCCGGTTCGTCGCTGTATTCCGTGTTGGTGCAAAGAATGGCCTGTCCGACACTGCCCACCCAGTGCATGATGCCGGTGCGGGTTTTCAGCTCCCGTAGAATATTGCCGAGCTGTTCGGCCATGCTGTCGGTCAGGTAGATAAAACCAAGATTGGCATCGCTGGTACTGCCGGTCTGTTGCAGGCACTCATCAACAGCAGTGAGCCAGTTGGCGTGATGACTGTGTCCGAGTTTGAAGGTTTGCATGGGATGATTGTCGATAAGTTTTAGATCCTAATGCTAGCGTCATTCGCTCAAAGAAAATAGCCGGGCTTTGCCCGGCTAGTTATCCGCAACAAGGCGAACTTAGCCTTTCTTGGATTTTTTCTTCTTGATCAAATCATGAATGATCGGATTGAGAATAATTTCCATGGCAAAGCCCATCTTGCCGCCGGGTACCACGATGACGTTACGGCGCGACATAAAGGAATCCTTGATCATATTGAGCAGGGACTGAAAATCCACGCCAGTTGGATCACTGAAACGGATGACAACAAAACTTTCATCCGGGGTGGGGATGTCACGCGCAATAAACGGGTTGGATGTGTCCACCGTTGGCACCCGCTGGAAATTGATGTCGGTCCGGGAGTACTGTGGCGTAATGAAATGTACGTAATCATCCATCCGGCGCAGGATGGTGTCGACGATGGCCTCGGCCGAGTAGCCACGCTGGGCATTGTCGCGGTGTATTTTTTGAATCCATTCCAGATTGACAATGGGTGTCACGCCGACCAGCAGATCAGTATGGGCCGCAACATCCACTTTGCCGTCCACCACGCCACCGTGCAACCCTTCATAGAACAGCAGGTCGGTGTCTGCGGTGATCTCTTCCCACGGCGTGAACTGGCCCGGTTTGAGGTCAGTACCGAGACGGGCATTGTGATCGGCCGCTTCCTCATCGCTGTGCAGGTAGTAGCGGCGCTTGCAGTGGCCGGTTTTACCGTAAGCCTTGAAGGTATCGGCCAGCAGGTCGAAATGATTGGCTTCCGGACCGAAGTGACTGAGCTGTTTGCCCTGTTTGGCGAACTCGGCGATGGCGTCCTTCATGGAAGCACGATCATAGCGATGATAGCTGTCGCCTTCGATGATCAGGGGTTTGATGTGCTCCCTGAAAAAGATGTGCTCGAAAGCATTCTTGACGGTTGTTGTCCCGGCGCCGGATGAACCGGTTACCGCGATCACAGGGTGTTTGGCAGACATGGGTGCTCCTTCAGCGTGGTGATCTTTAAAATTATTCCAGGGTACCCGTCATGCGGTGTGCCCTGTTAAAAATTGGTTGTATTGAGGTGCTGTATGGCACCCGCCTCGTTGTGAACGGCGTATTCTACTTGAAATTAGTGGCGAATTCTCCCATTCGGCGCGACAGGATTCGTGCATCATGTTATGGGCATTTATCAACAGAATGCCGTTATTTGGCTGCCATTTCACGCTCGATAGCGCGATATCCGATGTCCCGCCGGCAATACATGCCATCCCAGTGGATGCGATCCACCAGTGTGTATGCTTTTTGCTGGGCCTCGGCCACGGTGTTGCCCAACGCCACAGCGCACAAAACGCGTCCGCCGCTGGTCACGACCTGGCCGTTCTTTTCTGATGTCCCGGCATGGAATACCTTGGTATCCGGTGAGTCGGTGGGCAGGCCGGTGATCACGTCACCTTTGCGGTAGTCAGCAGGGTACCCGCCGGCGGCCAGCACTACCCCCAATGCCGGGCGAGGGTCCCACTCTGCGTTGACACTGTCCAGCCTGCCGTCCAGAGCTGCATTGCACAAGGCCACCAGATCCGACTTGAGGCGCATCATGATGGGCTGCGTTTCCGGATCCCCGAAACGGACATTGTATTCCAGCACTTTCAGGTTGCCCCCGGTATCGATCATCAGGCCGGCATACAGAAAGCCGGTATAGGCATGGCCTTCGGCAGCCATGCCCCGTACTGTGGGCTCGATAACCTCGCGCATGGCGCGGGCATGGATTTCTGGGGTTACCACCGGGGCCGGCGAGTAGGCACCCATGCCGCCGGTATTGGGACCGGTATCGCCCTCGTCGCGGGCCTTGTGATCCTGGGAAGTGGCCATTGGCAGGATGTGCTCGCCGTCCACCATCACAATGAAGCTGGCTTCCTCACCGGTCAAAAACTCCTCGATCACGACCCGGTGGCCTGCTTCGCCGAAGGCATTGCCGGCCAGCATGTCCCGCACCGCGTCGATGGCCTCGTCTTCGGTGCGGGCCAAAATCACACCCTTGCCGGCCGCCAGACCGTCGGCCTTGACCACGATGGGTGCACCTTGTGCCCTGATATAGGTGATGGCCTTTTCGACATCGGTGAAATTGCCGTAGGCGGCGGTGGGGATGTTGTGGCGGGCCAGGAAATCCTTGGTGAACGCCTTCGAACCTTCCAGTTGGGCTGCACCCTGGCGGGGGCCAAAACAGCGCAGGCCGGCGGCGCTGAAGGTGTCGACTACCCCCGCCACCAGCGGTGCTTCTGGCCCGACGATGGTGAGGTCGACGCTGTTGCGCTGGGCGAAGTCGACCAGCGCCGGAATGTCCACAGCGTTGATGGCGACGTTTTTCAAGCCCGGTTCGTGCGCCGTGCCGGCATTGCCCGGCGCCACATACACTGTGCTTACCCCGGGTGAGCGGGCCGCTTTCCAGGCCAGGGCATGTTCCCGCCCGCCGCCGCCTATGACCAGAATCTTCATGCGTCAGTTTCCATTGAGGGAGAATTTAGCGGCAGGACTATGCCCGTCAGTCAGGGTGACGTCAACTGTCTGGCCTGTCCTGTCGGGGCAGTATGAGTCAGGGCGCTGAGGCATGGCGCTAGCGCATGAAAGGCTGCCTTCTCGCGCTTACTGATTCCCGTTATGAAACCGCATGTACTTGGCGGTTTCATAGATTCCCCGGGTGAGGGCCTCCATTTGGGCGGCGACGCCCGGTTGTTCGTCGATAACGTTTTCGGTGGGTTGTCCCGACGCGGTCGCCAACAACAGCTTGTTGCTGCCGTCAGCGTACATGCGAAAATAATGATCCGGCCCGATCAGGCCGATTTCCGGGTTGCTGTAGTGGGTGATGGTGAAGGCGTAGTCCTGCGCAGCGGAGCGGAGATGTAGCAGATCCCGGCCCAGGGTGGTGTTGGTATAACCCGGCGCAGCAAGACCGGCGAGGGTGGGCAGCAAATCCACTTCGCTGGCGATGGTGTCCAGCTGCCGGGGCGGGATCAGTTTTGGCGCATAAATCAACAGCGGTGTGTGAAAGCCGGTGAGCAAATACTTGCTTTCAAATTCCGGGGTCTGTTTGCCGCCATAGCCGGTAATGCCGTGGTCGCCATAAAAGACAAAAATGGTGTTGTCCCGGTAACTCGCCTTGTGTGCCTGTTGCATAAAGAAGCCGATGCTGTGGTCCATGAAGCGGAACGAGTTGTACTCTTCGTTGGACATGAAGCCGGCGTCGTGCAGGGTCTGGTCGTCATGCTTGACCAGTCTGAAGCCGTGATTGTCCTCAGGAATGGTGTAGGGGCGGTGGTTACCGGAGGTCTGGATCACTGCAAAGAACGGCTGTTGCGCTTTCGCCAAGACCTGGTCGGCTTCCTTGAACAGGTCCAGGTCGGAAATACCCCACACGTCAACGCGCGGCGAGGTATAACTGCCTTCCTCGTAGACGTGCAAGCCAGGGATGTTGTGCTGCAGCAGGCCGCGGATATTGCCCCAGTTAGCGCTGCCGCCGAGGAAGTAGAATTTCTCGTAGCCGGTAAAGGCATTGACGATGGTGTGCTGGTTGACGACGAGCGGGTTGCGGGTCGAGGTCTTGCTGGCTTCCACGTCCGGGATCCCGGTGATAGCGGCCCAAACTGACCGGGCGGTGCCGGTATGAGGTGCGTAGTAGCGGCTGAACGAGATGGCGTCGCGGGCCAGGGCATCGAAGTGGGGCGTGGGGTTCAGCGGGTTGCCGAACAGCCCGGTCTTGTAGGAGGCGAAGGATTCCAGGAATACCATGACGATGTTGGGTCGCTTCGCTGCCAGCGGACCGGGCGTCTGGATGATCCGTGTGTAGTCCAGGCGGGTGGCATTTTTGTCGGTAACGCCGAGGTAATCAGCCAGCAGCGGGTAGGAGGCACGTGTGGCGTCGATGTTGAAACTGACTTCCCGATTCTTGACGGTATTGAGGAAATACAATACCGGATTCATCGCCACCGCCGGGGCAAAGGCGTGGGGCATGGCAAAGGCCTCACTCCAGCGCAACGGGTACCAGGAGAACTTGCCATACAGGCCGAAGATCAGCAGCAGGGTGCTGAGAGTGGCGACCAGAGCCTTGCGCCAGCCGCGCAGATGGGGGTTGGCATAGGTCTCTGCCCGCCACAACAAGTGGTGCAGCAGCCAGACAAAGCCACTGATCAGCAATGCCAGACCGAGTCCGATCCAGATCATCGGATAGGTTTCCCACAGCATGGTCATGGAGGTGCTGAAGTTGTAGGCGAAACGCAGCACCGTGGCATCCATTGGCGTGTGCAGGTAAGCGTAGTAGCCGAAGTTCATGAAATAGAACAAGATAATCACCGCGAACACCGCCGCCAGATAGCCGAACCAGAGATTACGCATCAGGCGTGATTCGAAGGGACTCAACCCGCGCAGTCCGCCAAGCAGGAACAGTGGCAGGATTGTGATTAGCACGAGGCGAAGGTCATACTTGAAGCCAAGATAGAAACTGTGCAACAGGTCGGGGGTCGGAACGGGATCACTGGGATTCTTGAACCAGAGCCAGAACGCCAGCCGGAACAGGCCCAGCAGGACCAGATCCAGGAGTAACAAATTGATCAGAAAGTGCAGTAGTCGGGGGAGTTTTTGCATGGCGCGAGTTGGCAGGGGTGATTGATTCGGAAGCGCTATTCTAATAGTCTGGCGGGAGACAAAAAAGTATTTGTTTTCACTGAAAAAGTTCCAGAATATCGTCAAACCATTTCAAACAATCGCCAATGACCCTGATTAACCGAATTCGCTCTCTGCCCCGTCCGGTTCGCTGGCTGTTCTATTTCATGGCAGGCATCGTAGTACTGGCCGCGCTGTATGGCGTGGGCCGCGCGGTGGATGTGTATCTGGGCAGCTTTTATACCGGTGATCGTGCACCCTACCTGCAAATGCCGGCACCCGACGCCATGACGCTGCGCTGGCAAACCCGTACGGCGGAGCGGGACGTGGTGCGCTACGGCATGCGGCCGGACTACCTTCCGCAACAGGTTGATGAGCACGCCGCCGCGGAGGAACATGAGGTTCGCCTGACCGGTTTGCGGCCGGGGACGCGCTATTACTACCAGATCGGCACGGATGACACGCGGCGCTATGGGGATCCTTCCTACTGGTTCGTCACGCCACCGCCGTCCGGTGCACCGATCGCGGTGCGTTTCGCCGTTCTGGGCGATCCCGGTTACCCCAATCCAGACCAGACCCGGGTGCGCGATGCCATGCTGGCCTGGTTGGCGCAGCATCCCCGGCCCGGCCGACCGCCGTTGGATCTGCTGCTTACCACGGGCGATAACGCTTATCGCTCAGGCAGCAACGAGCAGTTCCAGGCCGGATTCTTCAGTCCGTATCGCATGATACTGCGCAATGTGCCGGTGTGGCCGATCTACGGTAACCACGACGCGCGGCGCCGGGCGTTCTTCAATATTTTCAGCCTACCTGCCCACGCTGAGTCGGGAGGCATACCGTCCGGTACCGAGCATTACTACGCCTTTGACTACGGCCCGGTGCATTTTGTGGTGCTGGATACCGTGGCCAGCGACCTGGGTCGGGACGCACCCATGCTGCGATGGCTCAAACAGGATCTGGCCGCCAACCGGCAACCCTGGCTGATCGCAGTGTTCCATCACCCGCCCTATACCCACGGTTCCCATAACTCGGATAATCGTCGCGACAGCGGTGGGCGGATGTTTGCCCTGCGGGAGAATGTGTTACCGCTGCTGGAGCAAGCCGGTGCGGATCTGGTGTTGTCCGGCCACTCCCACATGTACGAACGTTCCACGCTGTTGGCCTGCCATTATGGTACCTCTGACAGCCTGACAGCATCGATGCGTCGCGGCCCGGAACTGGAACGGGATCGGCAGTTCATTTATCAGAAACCGGCCCGGGGCGCGCATAATGGGACACTCTATGCCGTTATTGGATCCTCGTCGAAGGTCGATCAGGGTCCGCTGGACCACCCCGCCATGGCGGTTAGTGAGGCAGAAATGGGTGCGCTGGTATTCAGTGTTCAGGGCCAAAAGCTCCACGGCGTATTTATCAAGGTGGATGGCAGCGTGGGGGATGAATTTGCGCTGCTAAAGGTACCGGGTGAGACGGTGTTCAGCTGTGACTGAACGCGAGATTTAACATCTGCCATCCTTCACTGAAGCCAAGAAGGCGGCGTCCTGGTGGGCCTCGAAACTGTGATCCAGTTACCTTGCGCCGCCGGCGTTTCAAACTTTATACCGATATACGATATGACCTTAGGGTTATACTCTTTGTACGTTTAGACAGTAACCCACAGGAGGTCACGCCATGGAAGAGTCGAGTCGTGCCGGTAAAGAACACCGGATTAACAAAGAGCGTTATTTCCATGTCATGGGACAGGGCTGGTTTGTATTGACCCGTGAGGGCATCAATGGTCCGTATGATGATAAAAAACAGGTAACGTCCTATCTCAACCTGTTTTTAAACCGTGAGCCGGACGTTGCTAAGCCGGAAGAAAGCGATCCCTGGGAAAAGTTTTATCTGAAGTAACACGCAACCAGGTTGTAAATTTCAATCATTACGCAACACGGTTATCAGGCGCTGCGCAAGGGTGTTGCCTTGACCAGCAAGACTGCCAGGATTGGCAGTGCGAAGGTGATCGCCGCTGCAATGGTTAACAGCATCCCAAGTTCACTGTAGTCCGCCGGTACCGGCAGGGCCCCCGTAACATCTTGTTTTACTTCCCGACTGACCGTAAAGATTTCGTTCAGGTACTTGGTGCCCAGCTGGGCCAGTGACAGGGCCAGGTTTACGAACGAGGCCATCACAGCGAAAAAGGTGGCCTTGAGATTCGCCGGGGCGGAATTGGCAATCCAGGCGAGCATGGGAATCATTGCCACCTGGCCGAGTGGTGATTCCAGCGCCGTATCGACCAACGCAATAAACCGGGCATCGACCACACCATTGGTCAGGGCAGCAGTCCATTCATGCAGGCCGTAATACATACCGATCACCGGCAAGTAGAGAAAAGTGCTGACGATGGTCAGGCTCACCATCACATAGGCAATGGATTTCTCCGCCATAAAGCGGCGAAACAGGAACATGCCAAACAGGGCCAGGCCCGCGCCAATAAGTGACAGAATGGACAGGAAATGCTGATCAAACCCTAGCTCGTCGATCATCCACCATGTTTCTCCTGGGCCGGGTGTCGGCATGGAGCGGTAAACAAAAATTATTATCGCCGTGCCAACCAGCACCCGGCGTGCCTCCACATCGAGAACCCGTACGAGGCGGGTCATCAGAAAAACTACGATGGCCATCGAGCCGGCGAAGATGATTTCCTGGTTATAGGGTACGTCACTCAGCCCCATGGAAATGGTAAAGATGACGAATGTCAGACTGCCACCCAGAATCCACCAGTTGGGGGTGGTTTTTTCCAATTGGCCATGGAGCATTTCCCAGGCCGCCTTCCACTCAATTCCCTTGCGGTGTAACCGGCGCAGGTCACGCGTTTTGAGCAAGCCGCCCAGCATGACGCCAAGTACCGAGATGATCGGGATAAAGAACGCGTATTGATAGATTTGGATATAAGTCGCCACCTTTTCGGTTTCACCCATGGTGTCAACGTTTTCGAACATGAAGACATTTAGCAGAGCTACGATAATGCCACCACTTATGATGGCGACACGACCGAGGGTTTGCATGGTTGTGTGCATCAAACGGATGGTTTCAGCCGCAATCGGTTCACCATCACGGTTCACACGCGGCACAGCTTCCACGGTCATGGCATCGGCAACTACGTCCTGGATTACGTAGCCGACAGGTCCCAGCAGGGTGCTGACAACATACCATGTCCCGATCGGCATAATTTGATGCATGGCGTTGGGATAAGCCAGCAGGCCAATCATAATTCCGAGACTGGCTGCGATCAGGCCAGCTCCCATGAAGACCAGAATAGATTTATAGCGCCACATGAGGTCTACTAAATGGCCAACGGGCATTTTCAGCGACCAGGGCACGTTGATCCAGAATCCGAGCGAAGCAAGAAACGCAGCGGACAGACCGAGGTAGTCCTTGACGAAAAAGGTGCCGACAATTCCGGTCAGACCGGAGATACCGGCAGCGAGATAGACCATCAGTGGTGGTAGATAGGAAAGCCTGAATTCACGGCCCAATTCAAGAATATTGCGATCAATCCAGTGAAAAATTCGGCCTGTCATGCTGCTCCTTTCAGGGTCTCTGGATGACAGGTTCCCATGCTGTGCGGATGAGGGGTATGCTTGCGTTAAGAATTGTATGCGAATTTTAAACGATTAAAAACAGGTGGCGTATTGTCGGGCACTGGCGTCGGGAGAGGATTTTGATATCGGGCCGGATTCACACTGCGCGGGCGCAGCGGTGGATCTGGTTTGCAAATCGCGCCATGGGGCGATGACAAAGATTGCCAGTTCCGACCCTTTGTCGAGTGGATTCACCGGGAACCTGACGGCAACAAAATACGTATAATGGACAGCGATTAATCAGAACAGAAAACTGCGGGGAATGATTATGGAAAAGCTTTATAAAGTACATTGTTTCTGGGAACTCCTGGCGGAAGAAAATTATTCCAAGTCCGGCAACGTGGAGAATTATGTCGAGATCAATCTGACCAAGGATATTTTTTTGCCGTTTCCGCCATTCCCGAAGCTGAACATCCAGACTGGACATGAAGATTTTGTGGTTGAGGACGTGTACGTAAATATCAAGGACATGGAGCTCACCGGAATGTACGAAATAAATGTGGACGGCGGCAATATCACATTGCCGAAACGGGACATTCCCCAGTGGCTGGCTATACGCAAACAGAGCGGTTGGAAAATCAACGTACTGGCCGGGGATATCGAAATATAGCTGATACCCGCAGCATGCTGGAATGATGCGCAGGTGGTGCGGTAATCTGCATTTATATGGCTGAGATGCAGGTAGAATAGTTGACTATGTTCTGGAATAACAAGGGACCACGTATGCATACCCTCACTACGGGGCTGAGCCGGAAGATCCTGATGCGGCTGCTGGTCGGCATCCTGATCCTGATGGCGATTCTCGGGTTGAATCTGGACTATCTACAGTCCCTTTACTTCAGTGACCAACTAACCATCGTTGGCTGGGTGATTAACGGCTCTATTGTGCTGTTATTCATTCTGGGGCTGGTCAGAATCGCGCGGTTGCTGCTGCGCTATGCGCGTGAAGAAGCCGCCCTGCACAAGGTTGTCGGAAATGTCGAGGCAGGCTTGTCTGATACCCTCAAGGGTGTTAACCCTAATTCCCTGATAAGCCAGCGCTACCTGGCTGTCTCCCAACTGCACGAGAAGCATGCCGCCATCAATCACGCGGCGCTGGCTTCGACACTGCTGGCCGGCGAAAGCACGCGGCTGTCGTTCCCCCGCTTCGTCAACAGCATCCTTATTCTGGTTGGAGTACTGGGCACCATCATTTCTCTGTCTATTGCACTCCTGGGGGCTTCGCACCTGATGGATGTCAGCCAGGGCATTGGCGGCGACATGGGGATGGTGATCCATGGCATGTCCACCGCCATGTCCACCACCATAACGGCCATTGTCAGTTACCTGTTTTATGGATATTTCTATCTCAAGCTTACGGATGTACAGACTCACTTGCTGGGTAACCTGGAACAGGTGACGACCCTCTATCTGTTGCCGAAATTTTCAGGCAGCGAGGAAAGCATGCTGGCGGAGGTACGGGGGCTGGTCAGTAGTCTTTATCAGGTGGCCCGGCAAATGGAGCTGGGCCAGTCGCAATACACCGAGGCGGGTAGCCAGCTCAACGGTATCATAAATCGGTTGGGTTCAGATATGAATGTGCTAACGCGTGACATCGCAGAGATCAAGGCCATCTTGCGTGATGGCTTCCGTCTACCGGCAGGAGATGCGGAATAATGCAGCAGGGTTTTATCGACCTGCGGCAAAATCAGGAAGCCGGGAACTCTGCGGAACATTTCTGGCCCTCCTTTACCGACATCATGACGGTGATCGTCATGATTTTCATGCTGGCCAGTGTGGTACTGGTGATCCGCAACTGGGAATTACTTGAAAATCTGAAGCAGAGTATTCAGGCCGAACGCGACGCTTCGGAAGGACTGCGTTTCAAGTCAGAGGAAAACGCTACTTTGGAAGAACAACTGGCGCAAACCCAGTACCAGTTGTCCATGTTGAACATGCAATTGATGCAGGCCGAAGAATTGGCAGCCCAGCAGGCTGGTACGCTTAAGTCGCTTGAAGGCGACAAGCGTCAGCTGCAGGAAAATCTCACCGCGGCCAATGATCATTTACTGCGGCAACAGGCTCAATTGCGGCAGGCCAGTGAGGCATTTGCCGAGCTGCAACAGCAGTACCAGGCACAATCCCGCCGGATAGAAGGGTTGCAAGACCAGGTGACCGGCCTCGAAGCCGAAAATCGTCGTCAGTCAGATCGCATCAACACTTTACTGGAGGAGGACAGTCATAATTCGGAGCAGCTGGCAGCGCTGCAGGGTGAGTACGGCGTGTTGAAGAAGAAATACGACAAGCTGGTCAAACCGGCGCGTACCCCCAAGGGAAAATATGTGGTCGAGGTGCGTTACCGCAAGCAGAACGGCAAGTACAAAATTCAGTTTCGCAACCAGGCTGACAAACAGTTAAGTAGCGTGTCACGCAACACCCTGGACAGAAAATTGGCTGAGCTCAAAAAAGCGCATCCCAACAAGCTGTATATCAAGATAATTATTCCGGCTGACAGTGGCCTTTCCTATGCGGAGGCATGGGACTTCATGAAGTCTGTACTTGAGAAATATGATTATTATTATCAGGATTAGGCGGCAACAGGGGACGTTTCGTGAATACCTGAAACGGACGAAACAGATTCGGAACAGAACTGGAACTGATAATTGACAGAATGATATGAAAGACAAATGTGAATATTGCGATGAAGCGCATGGCGAACTGCCAATGGATATCGCCTATAAACGGCCTTATCATTATTTCTTGATTCCGGAAGATGAAGTAGAGAAGCGCATACGGATCAATGATGACTTGTGCGTCATCGATGAGGAAGTGTGCCTGATTCGGGGACTGCTATCCGTTCCTGTGGCGGATAGTGAACGAGAATTCAAATGGGGGGTGTGGGCGGTTATTACGAAACAGGATTTTGCTCGCTACCTGGAGCTGTGGGAGGTGGATTACCCGGACATAGAACCGTTTGTTGGGATGTTGTCCTGCGATCCACCCGGCTATGAAGGGATCCTGCATGCCGAAGTCGAGATTCATATCGGCAAGTCTTCACACCGGCCACAATTTCGGCTCAGGCCAATTGAACATCGCATGTATGAAGAGCAGCAGGCTGGCATCACGTTGCAACGTGTGCATGAAATTGTGCGTGAGGCCTTGCCGCACTTGTTCAAATCGGGTTCAGCGGCCGCGGATTCCTGAAACCAGACCTGCTTACTTCCCTGTCAGCAACTGCTCCAGTTGCTCGATTACCTCGGGTGTATCCCAGTGAATCGCCGCATTCACGCCGTAATGGATCCTGCCATCTGGGCCAATCACGAAAGTGGAAGGAAACGCCACGACATTCCACTTGCCGGTCAGCTGACCGTTCGGATCAACCAGTACAGGAAAGTCAACCGCAACTTTTTTCATGAATGTGCGGATGTGCTCCGGTGACTCGGCATAATTGACGGATATCAGATCAAAGGGCTTGCCTGCCATCTTTTTCTTGAGTCGGTTCAGGGAAGGGATTTCATCTACGCAGGGTGGACACCAGCTGGCCCAGAAATTGATAAGCGTGATCCTGTTCCTGAAGTTTTTCAGTTCGAATCGGTGACCCCTGGCGTCCTGTAACAAGATAGGCTGCGGATGAATATTGCCACGGTAGGGTTGGAGCCTGGAATCCAGCTGCGTTTGCGTTGTGTCCGGTATCGCAATTGCTTCCGGCAGGGATATGGCAGTGAGTGGCGTTTTATGCTGGCGCAGTATTCCGGTGGCGCGGATGATTTTGTCTGGTATTACTTCCAGCATGGCAAGGGTCTGGGCTGACGAATCATCTTCATAAAACAATGAAGTTACCCCGCCCATGATCTCGGTGTATACAGGTGCATGTTGCTGTAAGGCAGACTGCATGGCGGGCAAGTGCCAGCGATTGCCATTTTTTTCCGCCTCAAAAATATAAATCGGAATATTGGTGGCGTACAGTTCGGGAATAAATGTGGGTGTTGCCCCCAGTGCCGGCACATGGGTGAAGAAGTAGGGGGTAAAAAATATCGCACCGATCAGTACGCCGGGTTTGGGATACCGGGTCTGCCAGGCATGGATTCCGCGCAGTGCCGGAATAGCGCCATAGATGCTGCTGATAACCAGCACCGGGTGACGGCCATGATCCGACAGGGCAGTTATGATATCGGCAACCATGCCAGGAGGAATTTGTCGCAGGGTGTCGCTGTTGGCGGGCTGGAACAGGGCTTCGGGTAAATCAACCTGCCAGACTTCCATGCCGCGCTGTCCCAGTGCTTCTGCGACATGGCGATGGCGCGGCCGGATACCGAAATTGGGCGCAATCCAGAGCACGCGCAGCCGATTGCCTTGTCCGAAAACCTCGAATGGGATCTCTTCACCGGATGGCAGGACGAGGTTATGCTGTATGGATGTTTCGTCGGCGACACCCTGCTCTACACCAAGTCCGAGCAGTAGCAGGATCAACGCGGCGATGCGCAAGGCAGGGTGGCAGTATGCAATCCGTGTTTGCTGTTTATCCGGGGTGTGATCAGTGAGTAACAATTCCGCTGCCTCGTTTTACAGACCATGCAAAAAATAGTCTGGTCCGGTTTCGCTGGTGGCTGGTAACCCGGTCATTTTAAAGCGTAACGCGACAGGGGTATACCGGACAGCATATTGCAGGCAGGGATCCCAAGTAGGGAATGAGGGATACCGAAACCGGATCCCTGACATGACGTAGGCCAGGCGCTCTGTCGATCTCTACAAGACGTAAAGGAGCATTGCCAGGAAGTGCGAAATACTGCCGGCCAGGACGAACAGGTGCCAGATGCCATGGGCGTGTTTCATTCTTTCATCGATGGCATAGAAAATAATGCCGCTGGTGTAGAACACACCCCCCAGCGCCAGCAACAACAGACCCCCGGCGGGCAGGGCCTCAATCAAAGGATACAGGGCAACCAGGATCAGCCAGCCCATCAACAGGTAAATGATCATCTGTATGGTGCGTGATCCTTCCTTGTGAAGACCATCCACGATGATGCCGACGATAGCCAGTCCCCAGATAATCGCGAACAGGGTCCAGCCCCAGGCACCACGCAAGGTGACCAGGGTTAGCGGGGTATAGCTGCCAGCGATAAGCAGGTAAATGGCGACATGATCCAGCTTCATGAAAATCTGTTTGGCCCGTCCGCGCAGAGAGTGATACAGGGTCGACAGGGTGTAAAGCAGGAACAGGGAGGCGCCATAGATGCTGAAACTGACAATTTTCCATGGGTCGCCCTGCAAGGCAGCGAACACTACCAGTACTACAAGGCCGGCCAGGGCCAGTGCGGCCCCGACTAGATGACTGATGCTGTTAAAACGTTCGCCGTGATACATAAGATTACCGGTTGTAATAAACGTGGTTGTGAGGTTACTGCGGCCCGCCAGTACGAAACGATTTCAGGAACAGGGGGTCGGCGCTACCCGGCTATTTATAAAAGATATGCTGGCCGATGCGGGCGACACGGGCTTTCTTGCGCGCCCAGCTGGGTCTGATGTAGTCGGCGTGGTAGAAAAGGACACCGGTCAGCTCATCTGTTGCGTCGTTATGATACACCTCATCGGCCACTTGCCAGGCTTGTTGCCATATTTTCTTGTCCAGTTTCGCCCTGACGTCCAACTCGGTCCAGGAAAAGGCGCTCACATAACGGCGCCGGATACGGTCCCATTTTTTCTGGAACACCACTTCACACACCGTATCGGGATAGCGAGTGGAAGCCACCCGGTTCAGGGTGACTCGGGCCACGGCAACCTGGCCAGCCCGGGGTTCACCGCGGGCTTCATGATAAACGTTCATGGCGAGGCAGGTGAGATCCCGGTTTGTTCCACGTTCCTGCACGGACTTGGCAATCACGATTGTAAAGGCGGTAATGATCAGGATCAGCACCGGCAGAAAGATCAGGAAGGTTTTGTCATTACCCAACCACCATGCCTGCAACCGCAGACGCCAGCCACACAGGGAGCAGACGGACCAAATTGACAATGAGCGAGTAAGGAACCTGAACATGGGAAAAAGTATAGTCTAGACAGGGGTCAGGCCGGGGCATGATGTCACAAATTTGCGACCGCTTATCGGTCTCCAGCCGGTGAGGTAAGTAACGGGCTGAAACAGTCCTGGCCCACTTTGAGTCCAGCTAATGTCGAAAATGACGCATACCGGTGAATACCATGGCGATGTTGTGTTCATCGGCTGCCGCAATCACTTCTTCATCCCGCACCGAACCACCCGGCTGGATGACTGCGGTGATCCCATTGGCTGCGGCCTGGTCGAGTCCGTCACGAAACGGGAAAAATGCATCACTGGCCATTACCGAACCAGTAACCTCGAGCCCGGCGTGTTCCGCCTTGATGCCGGCAATGCGCGCCGAATTGACCCGGCTCATCTGTCCGGCACCAACGCCGATCGTCATTTGATCCTTGCCATAGACAATTGCATTGGACTTGACGAACTTGGCGACTTTCCAGGAGAACAGCAGATCGTTCATTTCCTGCTCACTTGGTGTGCGGCGTGTGACTACCTTTAAATCCTGATAAAGCGACAAGTCCGCATCCTGGATGAGCAGGCCACCATTAACCCGTTTGTAGTCAAGCCGGTGGTGGTTCTCATTGTCCCACATGCCACACACCAGCAGGCGTACATTTTTCTTGGCGGCGATAACGCCAACGGCGGCCTGACTCACCGTGGGCGCAATGATTACTTCCACGAACTGCTGGTTAATGATGGCTTTGGCGGTTTCAGCATCCAGTTCCTGATTAAAGGCGATGATGCCACCGAATGCCGATTCGGGATCGGTGTTGTAGGCTCGTTCGTAGGCCTCCAGCAGGGACTCGCCCAGCGCTACACCACAGGGATTGGCATGTTTGACAATGACACAGGCCGGAGATCCGTGAAATTGCTTGACACATTCCAGTGCGGCATCGGTATCACCGATATTGTTATAGGATAGCGCCTTGCCCTGCAGTTGTCGGGCGGTGGCAATCCCGGTTTCGGTTGACTGGGACTCGATGTAAAACGCCGCGCGTTGGTGCGGGTTTTCTCCATATCGCATTTCCTGGGTCTTGATGAACTGGCTGTTAAAGGTCCGGGGGAATTCAGTCATACTGCCGTCAGGCTGAATAGTGCCCAGATAATTCGCAATTGCCCCGTCATATCTTGCAGTATGCTCAAATGTCTTGGTGGCCAGATCAAAGCGGGTTGCGTTACTCACGGCACCGTCATTACCGGCCATCTCTTCCAGCACCCGGGTGTAGTCATCCGCGTCCACCACCACGGTGACTGCGGCATGGTTCTTGGCTGCGGCACGCAACATGGTGGGACCACCGATGTCGATATTTTCGATGGCGGTGGCCAGATCGCAGTCAGGCCTGGCGATAGCCTGTTCGAAGGGGTACAGGTTAACCACCACCATATCGATGGGTGGGATGCTGTGTTCCGCCATTACGGTATCATCCGTACCACGTCGGCCCAGCAGCCCTCCGTGAATTTTTGGATGCAAGGTCTTGACCCGGCCATCCATCATCTCCGGAAAGCCGGTGTAATCGGAAACCTCCATCACCGGGATGCCGTTATCAGCGAGCAGGCGGGCAGTGCCGCCGGTAGACAGGATTTCGATCTCGAACTGTTCATGTAACTGCCTGGCAAAATCGGCAATTCCGGTTTTATCGGAAACACTAATCAGGGCGCGGGTAATTTTGGACATGTCGGATACCATTCTGTAATTAACGCAATGTTGCGCAGGACGCGGCGTGTTTGCGATGTGTCTCTGTAGAAGTTCCTTTAATCATGGAACGCTGGAACAGAAATTGCTTTAATGTTAGCAAGCAAAAAAGCGCGTTCTTAATTACCCTGAACGAATGCCGAGGAGTGCAGAGGGTGGCGACCCGCTGCGGTGAAATAGTTACTCATGCAGGCCGTAGAGCTTGAGTTTTTTGCGCAAGGTACCGCGATTGATACCAAGCAGTTCGGAAGCTTTACTCTGGTTACCCTGGGTGTAGTCGAGTACCGCGCGGAGCAGAGGTTCTTCGACTTCGGCCAGGACCAGTTTGTAGAGCTCGCCGGACGGGTAACCATCGAGGTGGCGAAAGTACTCGGCCATAGCTTCAGCCACACACTGGTTCAGAGGCTTGCCATCATTACGACGCATGGCTTGATTAATATCGGTTACGGCAGTTTCTAGTTGTAATGCTTCACTCATGCCGCTAGTTCCTCCCTGGCTATCTGGTGTTCAAAAAAAGCAAATGTCATCGCTAGTTGTTGTTCGATTGTGTCGACCTGGCTCACAGCCTGGCGGAATGCAGCGCCATGCGCCGTTCCCTTGCTGTACCAGCTGATGTGTTTGCGCGCCATGCGCACCCCTGTGTATTCACCATAGAACGCATACAGGTTGTTTAGATGGCCGAGCAGAATATCGCGTACCTCGGTCAGATCCGGGTCCGGCAATTTACGGCCGGTCTCCAGATAATGGTTTATTTCGCGGAAAATCCAAGGCCTGCCCTGGGCTGCGCGGCCAATCATCACCGCATCGGTACCGGTGTACTCCAGTACAAAGGCGGCTTTTTCGGGGCTATCAATATCGCCATTGGCAATGACCGGGATGCCGAGGGTTTGCTTGACCTCGGCAATGGTGTCGTATTCCGCGCATCCCTTGTACTGGTCGGCGCGGGTGCGGCCGTGGATGGCGAGCGCCTGAATGCCAGCATCTTCGGCGATCTGGCCGATGGTTACGGCATTGCGGTTGTTCTGGTCCCAGCCGGTGCGAATTTTCAGAGTAACCGGTACTTCGACAGCTTTGACCACGGCCTGCAGGATTTGGGTAACCCGGCTTTCATCGCGCAGCAGGGCAGAGCCGGCCAGTACATTGCACACTTTTTTGGCCGGGCAACCCATATTGATGTCGATGATCTGCGCGCCCTGGTCGGCATTGAAACGGGCCGCTTCGGCCATCCGCTCTGGTTCGGTCCCCATGATCTGAACCGAACGGGGTTCGATTTCACCCGTATGGTCAGCGCGGCGGCGTGTTTTCGCGCTGCCCCATAGCAGGGAGTTAGAGGAAACCATTTCCGACACGGCCATGCCAGCCCCCAGTTGTTTGCAGAGCTGCCGGAATGGCAAATCCGTAACACCGGCCATGGGCGCAAGAATCAGACGGTTGTTTATGTGATGGGGTCCAATTTGCATGGGTTATTTGTTGTATTTTTGTAACCGTTATTCGGGCGAGAACGGGCTGTCAATCATACCCATTCTTGTGCGGAGGATAAAGCGACAAAGTTGACAAAAAAAGCTTGCCAAGTGGAGTCAGTTTTGTTTGATGCTGTCGCTGAACGTAAATTCAAAGTTAACCGCATCCTTGCCAGGATCGACCACCTCCAGCTTTACTCGCACCGGCTGGCCTGAAGGCATCAGCAAGTTTGGCTGGTTCATGCCACCCAGGTATTCGGCCGGGGTAAAACTGCGCTGGGCGATCACGGCGCCGCTCAGGTCGGACAGGGTGATGGTCATGACCGGGTAGGGTTGCTTGAACGGAGCCCGGTTGACGAAGGTCGCGTTGATCCGCAGCGCGTTGTTGGCTGACGGGTGCAGCCGGACATCGCGATTAATCAGCTTGATCTGGCTAACGTCACGCGGACCACTGTAGCGGCAGGGCAGGCCGCTGCAGATCCGGTCCACCACAGGCTGCATCGCAGGGAGTTTCTCAATCAGTTCACTGCCGCGGAACATGGCGAGTTGCACCAGCAGTGTGCCGAGCAGGATGACGATTGCCAGCAGACTGAAAATAAACCTGATCGGGCTGAACGGCGGCTTTTCCACTACCAGTGACTCACGCAGCCGCAGCGGCATTTCAGCCTCATATGATCCGGCCGGTCTCGGGTGAGCCGGGGTACTGAACAGGGGGGCTGTGTCGGGTGCGGATGGCGGGGCATTTGGACGCATGGGTGCCGGTTTTGTGGGCGTGGCCGCCGTCCGGCTCATGGTGGCATCCAGCGAGGCGAGAAAACTCTGTTCGAAATCATCCTCATCAGTTTTGGCCGGGGGTTGCGGTGGTGGTGCTGGTTGCGGAGCGGGTATGTCTGTCTGGGGTTTACCGGACTCGACAAGGCTGTCGGGGTTGGCGTCCACATCCAGGCCGGCCATGAGCGGGTTGCGTTTTACCTGTTCATCGTTATCCTGGGTTAACTGGGCATTCATTTCTTCCAGTAGTTCTGCGATATCCTTTTCTTCCTTGATCAGGTCTTCCGGATCCACATACTGGTAGCGGGACGGGGGTTCCGGGTTGTCGACAACCTTCGCGGGGTCTTCGCCTTGTTGTGTTGAGGAATCGTCCGACCGGGTATCGGGTTGCGCCTTGCCAAACTGGCTGAGAAATTCGGCCGCGACATTTCCCGTTTCGATGATTGCGGTGGGTTCAGGTTCACCATCGAGCAGTTCGTCGTCCAGATCCAGATCTTCATCCAGATCGTCGTCAAGTTCATCATCCAGTACATCGTCCAGATCCAGATCTTCATCCAGATCGTCGTCAAGTTCATCATCCAGTACATCGTCCAGCTCATCATCAAGAAACAGATCATCCAGCGAATCTTCTGCCCCAATCGTGAAGGTCTCATCTAAATCGGCAGTATCAATTTCCGCGGTGGATTCAGGTGTTTCCTCGGCTGGTATATCGAACTCGCCGGTGTCGGCAAAAATGATCGTCTCTTCAATCAAATCATCTTCGGGTGTGGTGTTCTGTGTTTGTGTAGATGTGTCGGCATGGGCAGCAAACAGATCCAGATCGGGCCCTGCGAGACCGGACGGTTTGGTGGCGGGTTGGGTGTCTGAACTGGCCTGGGACCCCGGCGGTTCGTCGTGCAGGTGCAACTTGGCGTTGTAGATCTCCTTGCAACGGCCACAGCGTACCTTGCCCTGCGCAACGTCAAGCTGCGCCTTGGTGATCCGGAAACAGGTTTTGCAATGCGGGCAGCAGGTATACATCTGTCGGCAGCCGTCAGTCCTTCAGAAAATAGAGCCAGTATAAGAAGCTGCCAGGCATTGCACAATCGACCATACCAAATAGTGCAATCGGCATCAGTGGCGCACCCCGGACAGGCAAACCCAATCGGCCTGTTGCTCGCTGATCTGGATGTCAAATCGGGAACGGTAGCAATTTATGACTGCCTCCGCCTGTTCGGCCAGAATGCCCGACAACACAATATGGCCGGACGACTGCACCCGTGCCGAGAGCTGTGGTGCCAGTTCCATCAGTGGCCCGGCCAGGATATTGGCCAGCAACAGGGGTACCTGGGCGGAGGGGCACTGATCCGGCAGGCAAGGCTCGATTCGCGCTTCGACCTGATTTTTCCTGGCATTATCCCGCGTCGCGATAAGTGCCTGGGGATCAGTGTCCACTGCGATGACGTGACGGGCGCCCAGGCAGGCGGCGGCGATGGCGAGAATACCCGAGCCGCAGCCAAAATCGATGAGGTCCAGCCCCTCTGGTGGATGGGCATCCAGCCAACGCAGGCACATGGCGGTGGTGGGATGAGTGCCGGTTCCGAATGCGAGTCCCGGGTCGAGCAGGATATTGACGCCAGATGGATCTGGCGGGGTGTAACCGGAAGGGGTGATCCACAGTCGCTTGCCGAAGCGCATGGGCTTGAATTCATCCATCCAGGCCCGTACCCAGTCCCGATCCTCGAGAGGATTGAGGTGCCAGGCCGGTAAATCACCGCCCAACTGTGCCCGGAGTTGCGCCAGAACGTTGGGGATATCGGTGTCAGACTCAAACAAGCCAATCACCCGGGTGGCAGACCACAACGGCGTGGCGCCGGGTGGGGGTTCGTACAGGGGTTGGTCGGCGGCATCCTGCAAGGTAACCGCACTGGCGCCAGCCGCATGTAGCAAATCCGACAGTGCCTCGGCCGACGCCGGGCTCGCCTCGAGTTCCAGTTGCAGCCAGGCCATCAGGGACGGTGGGTGAGCGACGAGAGGCGAGGAAGAGCGGTTGTTTTGACGAACACTGGATTCACGGGGACAGGGAACGACACTATTTAAATCAAATCGGGTTCGGCGTGTCTTAATTTATCACTCGTCACTCACTACCCTGCCCTACTTCTCTTCCAGCTTTTTCTCGAGATAGTGAATGTTGGTGCCGCCGGCCTGGAAAGCAGCATCCTTGAACAAATCCTGTTGCAGGGGGATGTTGGTCTTGATGCCTTCGATGACCACTTCGCTCAGTGCATTACGCATTCGCGCCATGGCGAAAGTACGATCCTCGCCGTGAGTGATCAGCTTCCCAATCATGGAGTCATAGTAAGGCGGGACGCGGTAACCATTGTAGATGTGACTGTCCACCCGTACCCCGGGTCCGCCCGGTGTATGGTAGGCCGTGATGGTGCCGGGTGAGGGCATGAAGGTGTCGGGATCTTCAGCATTAATGCGGCATTCCATGGCATGTCCGCGCACCACAATATCTTTCTGTTGGTAGCGAAGGGGTTCGCCGCTGGCGATATGGATTTGTTCCTTAACAATATCCACACCGGTAACCATCTCGGTAACCGGGTGTTCCACCTGTACGCGGGTATTCATTTCTATGAAATAGAATTCGCCATCCTGGTACAGGAATTCGAAGGTGCCTGCTCCACGGTAGCCGATTTCCTTGCATGCATTGGCGCAACGTTCACCAATAAAGTTACGTGTGGCTTCATCAATTCCGGGCGCCGGTGCTTCCTCAATGACTTTCTGGTGACGCCGCTGCATGGAACAATCGCGTTCACCGAGGTGAATGGCATTACCGTGCTCATCAGACAGCACCTGGATTTCGATATGGCGTGGGTTATCGAGGAATTTTTCCATGTACACCACGTCATTGTTGAACGCGGCGCCAGCCTCGGCCTTGGTCAGGGAAATGGCGTTCAGTAGCGCCGCTTCACTGTGGACTACACGCATACCGCGTCCACCACCGCCGCCGGAAGCCTTGATAATAATGGGGTAGCCAATGTCGCGCGCAAGTCGGATATTTTCCTTCTCATCATCGCCCAGTGGACCGTCGGATCCGGGTACACACGGGACGCCGGATTCCTGCATGGCGCGGATTGCGGCCACCTTGTCGCCCATGGTGCGAATTGTGTCGGGTCGTGGGCCGATGAAGACAAAACCGCTTTCCTCAACGCGTTCAGCGAAATCGGCGTTCTCTGACAGGAATCCATAACCGGGATGTATACCGACTGTATCAGTAACTTCGGCTGCACTGATTACGGCGGGCACATTGAGGTAACTTTTAATCGACGGAGCTGGACCGATGCAGACAGACTCGTCGGCCAGACGTACGTGTTTCAGGTCGCGGTCGGCATCAGAATGGATGGCAACGGTTTTGATACCGAGTTCACGACAGGCGCGCAGGATACGCAACGCAATTTCGCCCCGGTTTGCAATTAGAATTTTTTCAAGCATGTCTGGTTTTTTGTGTTGTCTGTCATCATTTGCAGGTAAACCCGAACATCATGGTGATTGACGCCCGGATTGATTTATCCAGCGGGAGAGGAACCTAGTCAATGATAAACAAGGGCTGGTCGTATTCGACGGGCTGACCATTTTCCACCAGGATGGCCTTGATGGTACCTGCCTTGTCGGCCTCGATCTGGTTTAGCAGTTTCATTGCCTCGATAATGCACAGTGTGTCCCCGACACTGACAGTCTGTCCCATTTCCACGAAGGGACTGGCACTGGGTGTGGGCGCCTGATAAAAGGTCCCGACCATCGGCGACTTGATGACATGTCCTTCGGGGATTTGTGCATCATCCGCGTGAGTTTCTGCCGCCGGTGCTGCAGCAGGTGCTAAGGCGGCCTGAGCCGGGGCGGGTGCGGCGATGGGCGCGGCCATCATCGGTGTCGTATTTTCACGATAGCGACTGATACGTACCGATTCTTCTCCTTCTTTAATCTCGATTTCCGAGACACCTGATTCCTCGATCAATTCAATGAGTTTTTTTACCTTGCGAATATCCATAAAATAAACCTGTTAGCAATAATGTTTAAACATGTCCGAGGCTGTCGATCACTGACAGCAACGCGAGCGTATAACCATAGGGACCGAGGCCGCTGATCACGCCGCGAGCCAGGTCAGAAAAATAGGATGTGTGGCGGAAATCTTCCCGGGCATGCACATTAGATAAATGCACCTCGATGAAGGGAATCTCGACAGCGGCCAGGGCGTCACGTAACGCCACACTGGTATGGGTAAAAGCGGCCGGGTTGATAATGATCCAGGCCACGTCATCCTGCCTGGCCTGATGAATGGCATCCACCAACTCATGCTCTGCGTTACTCTGGATGCTGGTCAGCTTGTGTCCGGCCTGCTTTGCAGTATTGGCAAGTGATGCGTCGACTTCTGCCAGACTGGTGGTCCCGTAATGGTCCGGTTCCCGGGTGCCAAGCAGATTCAGGTTTGGGCCATGGATAACCAGTATTTTTGCCATCGGTTCAGGGTATCTCTAGTAAATAGGCGATATCCAGGCTGATTAGTGACTTTTGCCTGCAGGATAGCGTTATTTTTAATCTTTCTTGGCATTCACCAGGATTGATGTGAACAATTTTGCATGATCATACCGGATTTGTCTAGAAAATGGGAAATGTCGGCAAGTTCGGCGCAGATCATGAAAAAATCAACCCGATCCGGGTATAAATGCGGTCATATTGTCTGTTTCGGTTTTGCAGGGAAGAAGTTCGGGTTTCGCCCTATTTGCCGGCGGATTCGGCGTATGGGCAGGATGGTTACAATAAAGGCCGGATTATCTGTTCGGCCTCAGTGTAGGTAATCTCGCTGCGGTGACGATAGACAATCTTGCCCTTGCGATCGATGACCACGGTATAGGGCAGAACGCCAAGCCGGTTACCGTAGTCTTTGGTGATGTAGATGCCTTCCTGGTCGCCGATCAGTACCGGATATTCGATACCCATTGGATCGATGTAATCGATCACACTCTGGTTATCATCAATGGCCACACCGACGATCACAAAACCCTTGTCCTTGTAGGTTTCGTACAATTTTAGCAAGGCCGGCATTTCGCGGCGACAGGGCTGGCACCAGGTCGCCCAGAAGTTGATCATAATGACCTTGCCATCCCAATCCTTGATGCTGCGCGGTTGCCCCTCTGTATCCAGCAATGCAAAGTCTGGCCGCAGCTGGCTGGTCTGGTCGGTGGTTGGTTTAATGGTGCTTGGCGTTGGATGGGAGGCTTGCCAATGGCTGACATAAATGCCCCCCGCCATCCCCGCCACGGCGACGGCAATAATCAACACGGTTTTTTTCATGTGTTATTTGAATACGCTATTGAGGTGGTCCAGAAACTGATCGGCATCCATGGAACCTACCACACGATAACCGTTTTGTTCTTTACCCGCCTTGTCAAAAAACAAAATGGCGGGCGGTGCGATGACCTTGACCTTCTTCAGCAACGCCTTGTCCTGATCATCGTTGGCAGTGACATCGGCCTGCAACAAGACTGCGTTTGCCAGGGCCTGCTGTACCCGCGGATCGGTGAACACATATTTTTCATAGTCCTTGCAGTAGAGACACCAGTCAGCATAAAAATCGAGCATCACCGGTTTGCCCTGACTGCTGGCGCTGGCAAGTTCCCGCTGCAGATCGTCGACCGTCTTGATACGTTTAAAGACAAGGTGTTGCTGGTTGGCAGACTGGCTTCCACTACCGCCACTCCCCGTACTCAGTCCCTTCAGGGGTTGCAGGTAGTCATGACCACCAGCGGCTGCCCCGATCAGCTCGAAACTGCCGATGATCAGCAACATGACGCCGATCCCTTTCCAGAGTTTTGACCACCCGCTGCTTTCACTGCCAAGCGGTTCGAGGGCTTTCATGTACACGGCGGAAATAATTAACAGGGCGGCCCACAGTAGCATGGTGGCGGTAGGGTGGAGGATGCGCTCTAGCATCCAGATGGCCACCGCCAGCAGCATCACGCCAAAGACAGCCTTGACCGCATCCATCCAGCCGCCGGCCCTGGGCAATAATTTGCCGGCCGAGGTCCCGATGGCAATCAACGGTGCACCCATGCCGAGCGACAGGGCGAACAGGGCGATACCGCCGAGCACGGCATCTCCGGTCTGGCCAATGTAGATCAGCGCACCGGCCAGGGGAGCGGCGACACAGGGGCCGACGATAAGCGCGGACAGAAAGCCCATGATGGCAACTCCCACCAGGGTGCCGCCCTGTTGCCGGTTGCTGACCTCGGTCAGCTTACTCTGCAGGGCGGAAGGCAGCTGCAGATCATAAAAACCGAACATGGAGAAGGACAACGCCACGAACACAGCTGCGAAGACCAAAAGAACCCAGGGATTCTGGAACGCGGCCTGCAGGTTTTCACCCACCAGACCGGCGAACACGCCGGCCGCGGTATAGGTTAGTGCCATGGCCAAGACATAGACCAGCGACATGGTAAAGGCACGGCGGGTGGTAATGCCTTCGCCCTGGCCGATGATGATACTGGACAGAATGGGAATCATCGGGAACACGCAGGGCGTGAATGCCAGCAGCAGGCCAAAACCGAAGAAAGTGACAATGATGAGCAGAGTGCTGCCGCTGCCCAGTGACTCGGCAATCTGATCCTGCTCTGATACAACAGCAGGCGGTGCCAATGATGTCGTTTCTGGAGTAGCCAGGGCAACCGCCGCCGGCGTGGTGAGGCTGGTGGCGGCCGGCAGCGAGAAGCTCAGATGTTTCTTGATGGGTGGATAACAGATGCCGGTCTTTTCTGCGCACCCCTGGTAGGTGGCATCGATGGTGATGTCGACCGGGTCCTTGCTGCTGCGTAGCAGGGGTATGCGTGCCTCGACTTCATTATGGTAAACCTCGATGTCGCCGAAGAATTCGTCGTGCTTTTTCTGGCCATCCGGCAGTTCCAGTTGACCCAGCTGTACACCCTCGCCGGTAACGCTAATCTTGATTTTGTCACGATACATGTAATGGTCGGGTGCGATTTGCCAGCGGGCAATAAGGGCGTCAGGGCCATCGACAGCCATGTCGAACTGAAAGGCGACATCCGGTTCCAGCACCTCATCCTGGTTATTGTCGGTCATGCCGAGGGATTCACCCAGGGATTCGAGGCTGGACACCGCGGAAGTCGGGCTGGCTGGTTTGGTTTCGGTAACCGTGCTGACAGGCGGTAGTTTGAG
>JAJDNN010000105.1 GCA_022340685.1 Pseudomonadota bacterium | reverse complement strand
AATCTGTCAAAAAAGATCCTCACCAGATCAGATCGCGTCACGACACCCACTACATGGTCATCTTCATTACATATCAACACGCGTTTCACCTGGTGGCGCTTCATTAAATCCACAATATCATGCACATCTTTATCAGGCGGTGCACAGATGACATCGCGTGTCATGTGTTCTGAAACCAGATCATCAGGTGATTCCAGTTCGGTATGTTGTGAAAAATTCTTAAACATCGATTCCAGTGTTTGCCAGAGATTATGATGTGGCTGATGAACGGGCATGCCCAGAGCACGTAAAAAATCCGCTTCTGTAATGATTCCCGCCAAACGATTTGCTTCATCGATCACGGGCAATCCGCTAATGCGCCGGGTTACCATCAGGTGTGCTGCTTCTGACATTCGACTATTCGGACGCACACTAATTACAGGCTGACCCATGATCCCGCTCACGCCAAGTGATTCAGTGAGACGTTGGCTCGCAAAATACTCAGCCCGCTTACCCAATTCCATAATATCATCAAGGGTAATATCGATATATGAGTCCATGCTCTGCATGGCCTGCTCATAGTCAGCACGGACCGGCCGATTCGATTTTTTCCTGTTTTTCATGAATTACCACCCAATGACTGGCCCTGCTGCATAGAAGTTGCGGGTTGCTGGATTTTGGAGGCATGGCTATCGCCCGCCGTTCAGCAAGCGCATCTTATTCGTATTACATAAATCCTGACAACCGAAATAAATTCAACAATAATATCGATAATTCCGATATTAACTGCTAAATTTTTCAATTATGGATATCGATCAGGCGCGCACATTTCTCACGATTGCAGCCCATGGCAGCTTTCTTGAAGCCGCTGGCCGCCTGCATGTCACCCAATCGACAGTCAGCGCGCGGATCCAGAATCTTGAGGCCGAACTCGGTGTGAAATTATTTATCCGAAACCGTGCAGGAGCCAAATTAACCCAGGCAGGACGTCGTTTTCTCCCCCATGCCAAGACGCTTACATTAACCGTGGAACAGGCGCGTCATGATGTAGGTCTTCCCTCCCGCTATCGCGCCAGCATACGCGTTGGCGGACGAATCGCATTGTGGGAGGATTTTCTGCCCAACTGGGTCGGGTGGATGCGAAAGACCGCGCCCGATGTTTCCATCCATAGTGACATTGGTTTTGAAGAAGACTTAATGAGCCGACTGATTGAAGGCACACTGGATATTGGTGTCATGTACACGCCCAGTCATGCCCCGGGCCTGATTGTCGAACACCTGTTTGACGAGACCCTGGTATTTGTCAGCTCGAATCCCGACACAAAATGGCCTGATGATGATTACATCTATGTTAACTGGGGACCCGGATTCTATGCCAAGCATCAAGAAAATTATCCTGATCTTGATCGCCCTCCCCAACGGGTCAACATTGGCTGGCTCGGTATTCAGTTAATTCTGGCCAACGGTGGTTCATGTTTTCTTCCAAGTCGAATGGCCCGCTCACTGATAAAGGATGGACGCTTGTTCCAAGTAGCCGATTCACCCGAGTTTATACATCCCGCCTACATGGTCTTCCCGCGCGAAGTGGAAAACAGCGTTGTCCAACAAGCCGTTGAGGGTCTGCGCAAACTGGCTTATGAAGAACGCGAACATGTTTGAGATATTTTCTGGTTTAATTCTTATTCTGTAGAATCGTCCGGGCTAAATTACATTCTTAGCCGGATCATTCCGTTATGGCGATTGCGCGTTGCATCCTGATGACTGGTGCCAGCCCCGTTATGCGGCCCTTCTCAATGGAAACGGGTATCGGCGGGGCCACGGCCAGGTATTTCTTCCCAAATGCCCCAGTTTACTTACCTTTGCCAGAGTGGAGGATCACTCCTGCATTTTCACCTTGCCTTCACGAAAATCCTGGATCGTGAAATGCTGGTATTCCGTCGGCAGCACAAACAGCGACATGTCGGGTTGATAATCCAGTTGATAATCGACCAGGGTGCGACCGTCCCCTGCCTTGCTCCATTCCTGAATGGGGAAACCATAAGCCAAGTGCCGACCCGGCGCGAAGGTGCTCATCGCCATGTCGCAAGCATTATGCAAATCAGCGGGAATCATACTGAATGTCACCTTGCTGTCGCTCGCTAGTAAATCATCGAAGGCTTGCATGGCTTTCACCACATCGGGCATCAAACCCGGTACCAGGATCGCATCGAAGCAAACCTCACCATTGGCGCTGAATTGATAATGCTGTGGTTGCTTGCCATCGATCTGCGGCGCACCTTGCATCCCACCCAGATTCTGCTGGGTCAGTTTCAGTTCAAACGGGGGCTTGATATCCATGTTCTGCTGTTCCACTGCCAGTACGGTGCGGTCGGTACTATTGACGCTGTAAATGATGCTCTTCTGGCGATCGAACAGGATGAAATCGAGCGATCCTTCACCATCATCAAAGCGCATGAATTCCGGCGTTACCACTACTCGCGTCGGATACGGTTCAACGTTTTTCTCATATTCAACAAAGTTCAATAAGATACTGCCGGATGCTGGCACCGTGACTTTCGGGGGCTCGTTTTTGTTGCACCCTGCAATCAGCAAGATTCCAATTGCGAGTAATAAACCAGTAAATTTTTTCAACGTCATCCTGCTCCTTCCAAATAATCCAGTTCGACCTCGCTGAATCCGGCGCGCAAACGTGCCTGACGATCCAACGGGCCCCTGATTGTGCCTTTCATATGGGTCGACAGCAACTTTCGAAACGTGCTATCCGGATCCTGGCCGCGCAGTTCACACAGGTAACGGAACCAGCGTGAACCTATTTGTACGTGTCCGACTTCGTCGCGCTGAATAATATCGAGAATGGCACTGCCGGCGTCGTCACCAGCCCCGGCCAGTTTTTGCTTGATGTCCGGGGTAACGTCCAAACCTCGCGCTTCCAGTACCCGTGGCACCAGTGCCATGCGTATCAGGGGATCATCGGCGGTCTGCTCCGCCATCTCCCACAGGCCGTTGTGTGCGGGGAAATCACCATAATCGTAACCCCGTGTCTGCAGATGGTCCCGCAACAGACCGAAGTGGTATGCCTCTTCTTCCGCAACTTGCAGCCAGTCACCGTAGTACGCATCCGGCAGATCCCGGAAACGGTAGACAGCATCCAGCGCCAAATTGATGGCATTGAACTCGATGTGGCACAGGGCATGGATCAGTGCGGCATGACCGGCGAGTGTCGTCAGCTTGCGCCGCGGCAGTTTCCTGGGTGCAACCAGG
>JAJDNN010000097.1 GCA_022340685.1 Pseudomonadota bacterium | reverse complement strand
CCCCCGATGCCAACGAAGTGGATCCGCCGAATGCGGCCCATCCCCGGCTCACCCCGGGCCGAAGCCGTGTCCGTGACGCGACGGCCTAAATTAACCATGCATCACCTCCAGACAGGCACCAGCCACCTTGCGGGTTGCGTCGGGTCGGGCCAGTCGCCGGGCCGCCTCGGCCATCTCCAGCAGGCCCTCGCGGCCGTTGGCCAATAGCGTTTTCAGGATACCGGCCAGCGAATCGACACTCAGCTCGGATTCAAGGATCAGACGGGCCGCACCGGCCTCACTGAGAAACAGGGCATTGCGGGTCTGGTGATCGTCGACCGCATGGGGATAGGGTACGAGCACAGCGCCCAGGCCGGCCGCCGCCAGCTCCGAGATGGTGAGGGCCCCGGCTCGACAGATAACCAGATCTGCCCAGCCCAGGACACCGGCCATATCCTCGATGAAGGGGATCACCTCGGCACCAACGCCGGCCGCCGTGTAAGCAGCCTGCGTCGCCACATCCTTGCCGCGCCCGGCTTGATGGCGAACCTGCAACGCCGGGTCGGCTGGTAGTTTCGCTAGCGCGTTCGGGACGGTTTCATTCAATGCCTGGGCGCCGAGACTGCCGCCGATGATCAGAATGCGCAGCGGACCCTGACGGCCGGCAAACCGCTGTGCAGGAGTCGGCAATGCCACGATGTCCTCGCGCACCGGGTTGCCCGTCTCAATGGCGTCAATCCCGGGCGGGAAACTGCCGGGGAACGCCTCCAGGACACGCCGGGCCAGGCGGGCCAGCAGCCGGTTGGTCAGGCCTGCTACGGCATTCTGTTCATGGATCACCAGTGGGCGGCGCAGCAACCAGGCTGCCACCCCGCCCGGACCGGTAACGAAACCACCCAGTCCCAGCACGGCGCCGGGCTGGTGGCGTCGGCACACGCCAATGGATTGTGTCAGAGCCAGACTGAGACGCAGGGGTGCCAACAACCAGCCAGCCAGCCCCTTGCCACGCAGGCCCGTCACGGAGATGTATTCAATGGGGAATTCGGCGGCGGGCACGACGCGTGACTCCAGCCCACGACGGGTACCCAGCCAGGTGACCGCAACACCCTGCTCCCGCAGGTGGCGAGCAACTGCCAGGGCCGGAAAAACGTGTCCGCCGGTACCGCCCGCCATAATAAGTACCCGCGCTACCATGCCTTTTTCTTCCGTTGGGTAAGCCGGTCGTTTTGCCGGGTCTCGCTATCAACGCGCAACAACAGGGCGATGGCGACGCACATCACGACCATACTGCTGCCGCCGTAACTCATCAGGGGCAGCGTCAGGCCCTTGGTGGGCAGTACACCCATGTTCACGCCAAGATTGATAAAGGCCTGCAGGCCGATCCAGAAACCGACGCCATAGGCCACAAAGGCGTGGTAAGGGAGCTCCCGTGTTTCGGCACGCCGCCCAATGACAAACGCCCGCATCACAATGAAAAGGAACAGACCCACTACCAGTAGAACTGTCACCAGTCCCAGCTCCTCCGCCAGCACGGCAAACAGAAAATCGGTGTGTGCTTCTGGCAGGTAGAACAGTTTTTGTACGCTGGCGCCCAGACCGACGCCAAACCATTCGCCGCGGCCGAAGGCGATGAGCGCCTGGGTGAGCTGGAAACCGCTATCGAACGGATCGGCCCAGGGATTGAGAAAACCGGTCAGTCGTTCCATGCGGTAGGGCGAGATGAGGGCCAACAGCGCCAACGCCCCGCTTACCGACAGCAGCAGTAACAGGAACTGGAACAGCCGTGCACCGCCCAGCCACATCATGCCCATGGCGGTCATCAACATTACCGCCACTGCACCGTAGTCCGGTTGCAGCAATAACAGCACGGCAAGGATTAGCAACAAGGCCAGTGGCCGCAGGAATCCACCCATGCTGGTCTGCACCGCCTCACGATGCCGTACCAGATAGCCCGCCAGATAAAGAATCACGAACAGTTTGGCGAATTCTGAGACTTGCACGCTCATGGACCCGAGCCGCACCCAGCGTAAACTCCCGTTCACTTCACGACCCAGGCCTGGAATAAACACCAGCAGTAGCAGGAAAATGCTCGCCAATATCAACCACGGCCCCGCCGCCTGCCAAAGGCGCAACGGCAGGAACAGGACGGCTGTGGCAACAGTCAGTCCGAAACCCACATAGACAAGCTGGCGCCAAAGGTAATAGAACGCCGTACCGGTTTGCCGCTCGGCGATGGCACTGGAGGCGGAACCGACCATCACTACACCCAGTACCAACAGAATTCCCACCGCCAGCAACAATCCCTGGTCAAGATGCCATGGCGCAAAGGATCCCCGTGCGTCCGTGCGACTGGCACGACGCGGGGGTCGGCCACGGAGGGCTGGGATGGCCTGCATATTCATCCGTCCAGAGCCTCCACCGCCTGTATAAATTTCTCGCCCCGGTCTGCGTAACCCGTGAACTGGTCGAAGCTGGCACAGGCCGGTGACAGCAGCACTGCATCGCCTGGCAGGGCCAGATCGGCCGCCCTGCCTACCGCTTCGGGCAGGTCCTGCACGCGAATCAGTTCAACGGTTCCGGCCAGAACCTGTGCCAGGGTTTCCGCATCCTCGCCCAGCAAAATGACAGCCCGGCAGTGCCACTCGACAGCGTTCCTTAACGGTGAAAAATCCTGGCCCTTGCCCTGCCCACCGGCGATAAGCACAATCTTTTGGGCCGGTATGCCTTCGATCGCCGCCAGGGCGGCCCCCACATTGGTAGCCTTGGAGTCGTTGTACCAGACCACCCCGTCCCGCTCGGCCACCCACTGAGTGCGGTGCGGCAGACCCGTAAAATCCCGCAACACATGCAGCATGGCCGGCAGCGCGAGGCCCACCGCCGTTCCGAGTGCCAGCGCGGCGAGGGCGTTGGCGGTGTTGTGCCGACCCTTGATTTTCAATTCCCGCTCCGGCAACAACCGCTCGCGGCCACGACACAACCAGGTCTCGTCGTCGGCCTCACGCAGGCCAAAATCGTTGTCTTGCGGCTCGGTCAGGCTGAAACGCAACACGGACCGGCCACGCTGGACCAGGGCCAGGGTGGCGCGCACCTGGGGATCGTCCTGGTTGACCACCAGCGTACCGTTACCGTGGTAGATGCGGGTTTTGGCCGCGACGTAATCACTCAGGCTGGTATAGCGATCCATGTGGTCTTCGCTGATGTTGAGGATCGTCGCGGCGACCGCCTCCAGACTGGTCGTGGTCTCAAGCTGGAAGCTGGATAATTCCAGCACATACAATTCCGGCTGTTCCTTCAGTTCCTGGCGAAGCAAATCCAGCACCGGTGTACCAATATTGCCCCCCAATGCGGTTCTGACTCTGGCCTGACGTGCCATTTCAGCAACCAGGGTGGTAACCGTACTCTTGCCGTTGGAACCGGTGATCGCGATCACCGGCGCCTCGACGAAGCGGGCAAAGATTTCCACGTCACCCAGAATTTCCACACCGCGCGCCCGTGCCTCAACAATCAGCGGATCTCGCAGCGACACCCCGGGGCTCACTACCAGACACTCGGCCCGCTTGACGGCTTCCGGTGCGAAACCACCTACGAATACCGCCACGTCGGGGAGCTCGGCCTGTAACTGTGCCAGGGCAGGTGGCGACACCCGACTATCGGTAACGGCGATCTCGGCACCCTGCGACGCCAGAAATCGGGCGCAAGACAGACCCGTGGCGCCCAGACCGATGATCAGGATGCGCTTGTCCAGAAAACTCTTGTCCTCTGCCATAACATTCATCCGCTGTGTGATTGCCGCCAACATCCGTTACCGCACCTTGAGGGTCGCTAGCCCGACCAGTACCAGAATGACCGTAATAATCCAGAAGCGCACGATGACCCGCGGTTCGGGCCAACCCTTCAGTTCGAAATGGTGATGCAACGGCGCCATGCGGAAGATCCGTCGACCGGTCAGCTTGTAGGAACCCACCTGCAGGATCACCGACACGGTTTCCATCACGAACACCCCGCCCATGATGAACAGCACCAGTTCTTGCCGCACCAGCACCGCCAGAACGCCCAGCGCCGCACCCAGCGCCAGTGCCCCCACATCACCCATGAAGACCTGGGCCGGATAGGTGTTGAACCACAGAAAGCCCAGACCTGCGCCGACCAGCGAGCCGACAAAGATCACCAATTCCCCCACCCCGGGAACATAGGGAATCCCGAGGTAACCGGAGAACACCGAGTTGCCCGACAGGTACGCAAAGACGCCCAGGGCACCACCGACCATCACCGTGGGCAGAATCGCCAGACCATCCAGCCCGTCCGTCAGGTTAACTGCGTTGCTTGTGCCGACGATGACGAAATAGGTCAACAAGACATAACCCACCACACCAAGCTGGATAGAGACGTCTTTCAGGACCGGCAGGATGAGGCGTGTCTCCACCGGCGCGGCGGTGCGGTACAGATAGATTGCGATAGCGATGGCCACCGCGGACTGGGCCAGGTACTTGTAACGTGCCGACAGGCCATTCGGATCGCGTTTGACCAGCTTCCGGTAATCATCCACCCAACCGATGACCCCGAACAGAAAAGTCACGGCCATTACCACCCACACATAGCGGTTGTTGAGGTTCGACCACAACAGGGTGCTTATACCAATCGCAACCAGGATCAATGCCCCGCCCATGGTCGGTGTGCCCGCCTTGCTGAAATGGGATTCGGGCCCGTCGCTGCGTACCGTTTGGCCAATGTTGTATTGGGACAGCTTGCGGATCATGCCCGGTCCGATGATGAAAGAGATCATCAGTGACGTGAGCACGCCCAGAATGGCGCGGAACGTCAGGTAATTAAAGACATTGAAACCGCTGTGGAATTCCTGCAGGTATTGGGCGAGATGATACAGCATGTCAGTCCGCCCCCCCTTCCTGCAGCCCGGTTACAACCGCCTCCATGTGACTGAGGCGTGATCCCTTCACCAGCACAGTCACTGCCGGGCCGAGCCTTTCGTTCACGGCACTGATGGCCTCGGCGTGGTTTGCGCAAGCCTGCGCGTTTGCACCGAAGGCTTCGGCTGCGGCTGCTGCCATGGGTCCCACGGTCACCAGACAGTCCACCCCGGCCTCGCGCGCCAGCCGGCCGGCTGCAGCGTGCAGATTTTCGGTCTCGGCGCCAAGTTCACCCATCTCCCCCAGCACCAGCACATGGCGTCCGTCAAACCCGCCAAGTACCCGCAGCGCGGCCGCCAGTGAGGCCGGGTTGGCATTGTAGGTGTCGTCCACAATGCGACTGCCGTTGCGACCGGCCCGCGATTGCAGCCGTCCAGGCACCGCCTGCACCGCTTCGAGCCCGGCCTTGATGTCTGCCAGGGGAATACCGATCGCCACAGCGGCGGCGATCGCCGCCAGGGCATTCATGACGTTATGCTCACCCGGTAAAGGCAGCGCCAGTTCCAGTTCGCCGGCCGGAGTGCGCGCCACCAGATGGCTGCCGGTGGCGGTAGCCTGCCAGCCGGCCGTGACATCGGCCGGGCGGCGCAGACCGAAACTGAGCTGACCGTGTGAGCCGGCTAGTTCCCGCCACAGGGGCGCGAAGTCATCATCCGCATTGATCACGGCGGTACCCGTTTCGTCCAGACCAGCGAAGATCTCGCCCTTGGCCCGGGCCACGCCTTCAAGGCTCCCGAAACCTTCCAGGTGGGCTGGTGCGGCATTAGTAATGATGGCCACGTGCGGCTCGGCCAGTTCGGTCAGCCACGCGATCTCGCCCGGATGATTGGCACCCATTTCAATGACTGCGTCGCGATGGACGGCACCCAGGCGGCACAGGGTAAGAGGCAGGCCGATATCGTTGTTCAGGTTGCCCTGAGTGGCGAGTGTTTCACCGCGCCGTGACAGAATCGTGGCGATCATTTCCTTCACCGTGGTCTTGCCGTTGCTGCCGGTCACCGCCACCAGTGGCAGGTTAAAGCGGCGCCGCCAGGCTCGGGCCAGGTAGCCCAGACCGCGCCGGGTGTCCTCGACGATCAGGTTCGACCAGTTCGGAACCGCGTGCTCCACCATGCAGGCCGCCGCGCCCCGCTGTTTTGCCTGATCCAGGTAGGCATGGCCATCGAAGTTCGGACCATGCAGGGCCACGAAAAGTTGACCCGGTTGCAGGTTCCGGGTGTCGGTACTGACACCCTGCAGCAGCACGTCCTCGCCTGCACTGCGCGCCCCGATGGCCTCGGCCGCCTCGCGCAGATACATGGCGAAGCCGGTCGTTTGCGTGTCCAGTTTCTGCGCCACATTCATGTCCACGCGTCCAGGCAATCAAGAACAACATCACGGTCACTAAAAGGACGCTTTTCAGATCCAATGATTTGCCAGGCCTCATGACCCTTGCCGGCCACCAGCACAATGTCGCCGGGCCGGGCCCGGCCGATCGCATCGTTAATCGCCGCGTGCCGATCCGGAATACTGTGAACCTGCTCCGGCTGCGTCATACCGTGGCGTATGGCGTCGATGATCGCCTGCGGATCCTCGCTGCGAGGATTGTCATTGGCCAGGATCACCACGTCAGCCAGCCGTTCTGCAATGGCGCCCATCTCGGGGCGTTTGCCGGCATCGCGATCCCCGCCGCAACCGAACACGCACCACAGACAAACAGGACCGTGTTCGCGCAACGCGCGCAGTGCTTGCTCCAAAGCGTCAGGGGTATGCGCGTAGTCGACAACCACCAGCGGTTTCTCGCCGCCACCAAAGGTTTCCATGCGGCCCGGCACCGGACGCACTGAACCCAGCCGGGCCAGGGCAGCCTTGAGTGGAATGCCATGCATCAGCAATACAGCCAGCACAGCGAGCAGGTTGCTGGCATTGAACCGGCCGAGTACACGCGCCTGAAAGCTGCCTTCACCGGCCGGGGTCGTCACGTCGACATCGATGCCGTCCGGTGTCAGGCTAACCCGACGCCCCAGCACGTCGGGCGAGTGGCTCGCGTCCAGTCCGTAGCGCAATTGTGTAATCGAGTCCGGCAGCGACGCCGCCAGCTCGCGACCCGCAGCGTCATCCACGTTAATCGCGGCATACTGCAGCCCGGGAGAACTGAACAGGCTGGCCTTGGCCTTCGCATAGCTTTGCATGTCGCCGTGGTAATCAAGGTGTTCCCTGCTCAGGTTGGTAAATACTGCACAATTGAATGCAACCCCGTTGACCCGACCCTGATCGAGCGCATGGGATGACACCTCCATCACTACACTGGCCGCGCCATGCTCACGCAGATCAGCCAGCCAGCGCTGCACGGTAACCGCATCGGGTGTGGTATGGGAGCTCTCTTGCAATTGACGGTACAGGCCATGCCCGAGTGTGCCGATGATGCCGCAGGGAGCATCCGGACTCAGGCTATGCGCCAGAAACTGGCTGACGCTGGTTTTTCCGTTGGTACCGGTAACGCCGGTCATAAACAGGGCCCGGGACGGGTGACCGTAAAAACGATCAGCGATAACACCCACCTGCTGGGAGAGGTTTTCAAGCGCGATCACCGGTATCGGTCCGCCTTTGGCATTGCGTCGCCAGGCCAGTGGAATAGCCAGCGCACCGGGTCGCGATTCCCACACGACCGCGACCGCACCATTCTCAATGGCCGCATCAATAAAAGCCCCACCATCGACCTGCCGGCCGTGGCAGGCCAGAAACAAATCGCCCGGCTGGACCTCACGGCTATCCAGCGTCAGACCGGTCAGGGTCCGGTCCGCTTCCGGACTCAGATCGACTAGGCCCGTCAGCAAGGCACCGAGGGTCAGTTGAAACTGGTTGGTATGCCCGCCAGTCATCATGGAGTGACCTCCACCGGGTTAGCCAGGGCCACCC
>JAJDNN010000084.1 GCA_022340685.1 Pseudomonadota bacterium | reverse complement strand
TTCGGTAACGCTCTGGAAGCGCTCAAGGACAATCCGCTGCCGGCGGTACTGGTCGTGCGACCCGCCTGGCAGGATAACGATCCTACCGCGGCGGATCGCCTGCTGGGGCGGCTGCAGCAATTTCCGGCGGTCGACATTGCCCAGCTCGACATGCAATGGGTGAAGCGGCTCTTCGTTATCATGGATATTGTGCGGCGCGGCGTACTGGTGCTGGCCGCCCTGTTGGCACTGGCCGTACTCCTGGTGGTGGGTAACACCATTCGCCTGGCGATCCAGAACCGGCGCGACGAGATCGTAGTAATGAAGCTCATCGGTGGCACCGATGCGTTCATCCGGCGACCATTTTTATACACCGGATTCTGGTACGGCCTGCTCGGGGGAGCCATTGCCTGGTTGCTGGTTAATCTGTCCTTATCGGTACTCGGCGGTCCCATTGAACAGCTGGCTGGCCTGTACCAGCATCGCTTCGCAGTCACCGGACTGGACCTCTCTGCCACTCTGTTACTGCTCCTGTTTAGTATCCTGCTAGGCCTGACCGGTTCCTGGCTGGCCGTCGGCCGTCATCTGCGCGACATCGAACCGAGCTGATTAAATCAGTTTGTCTTGTGTTGTATCGGGACAGCCCCGATCCACCCTGATCTGCCCACCAAAACTAAGTCTAAATGACTGGCGTTGCCGGCCGATAAGTTAATTCGATATGACAGAACAACAACCAAAACCAACCCGAATTCTGGTGGTCGATACCTCGGCTCTGACCCGCGAAATCCTGTCACGCATTTTGCGTGATGAACTGAACGACACCGAGGTGGAGGGCGCCGCGTCCGGCCAGGAAGCACTGGAAAAGCTGGCCACACAGAAATTTGATCTGGTGACCACGGCCCTGCTGCTGTCCGATATGGATGGTCTGGCGCTGAGTCACAGCATTCGTGATTCTAAAAGCCATCATTACACCCCGGTCATCATCGTTTCTGGCGATGCCGACAGCCGTCTGCTGCGCGAAGGCTTCGAGGCCGGCGTGACTGACTATTTCGACAAATCCAATGGCTACAAGGCCTTCGGGACCTTTATCAAAGCTTTCATTCAGCGCAATTCTGGCCTGTCAGGCCATATTCTATTTGTGGAAGACAGCCCGACATCCGCCGCCGTAATGTGCAAGATGCTGGAAAAACATGGCCTTACCTATATTCACACCAAATCGGCCGACGAAGCCTTCAAGCTGCTCCAGGCCCAGCGCGACAACCCTAATGAGGTCCGACACTACGACTTGCTGATTACCGACTTTTATACCATCGGCAACATGACCGGCGGCGATCTGTTGCATGCGATTCGGGCTAAATTCCATTTTTCCCAGCAGGAACTGCCGGTGCTGGTATTAACAGGTGCCGACGATCACAATACCCAACTGGAAGTCTTCCATGCCGGTGGCAACGATTTTGTCGCCAAACCGATCGTCGAGGAGATCCTGCTGGCCCGGGTACGCGCCTTGCTGCTGATCAAGCACCAGTACGACGCGCTCAAGGAGCAGACCGAAGCCATGCGCTGGGTGGCTGTTACCGACAGCCTGACCGGCGTACGCAGCCGCCGCTATCTGGTCGATAACGGCGAGGCGTACCTGGGCGCAACCGAAAACCAGCCCGTGGCAGCGATGATTATTGATATCGATCACTTCAAGAATATCAATGACACCCTGGGCCACATTACGGGTGACCACGTCCTGGCCGCCCTTGGCAAGGCCCTTAATCATGTATTCCCCGAGGACATGGTAGTGCGTTTCGGTGGCGAGGAATTTTGCGTCCTGGCTCGTCACTGCGACACCGACACCATGTTGCGGCGGGCCGAAATCCTGCGCCGCGAAATCGAGCAGTACAAACCGGCCGACGTGAATGTCACGGTCAGCATCGGTGTCACCAATACAGAAGCCCATCCGGGCCTGCATATCAGTGATTTTCTGATGCTGGCCGACAAGGGGCTGTATCTGGCCAAGGAGACCGGGCGCAACCGGGTCTGCATCTCCGACTCACAAGGCCAGCGTCTCTCCCCCCTGCATGACAATCCCCTGACTCCCTGATTCGCGCATATTTAAGTTGTTGTTTTTGAAAGGTTAATCTGACCTGGCTGGAATGAACTATTCTGCTTGTTGGCACTCAAATGTAGCGAGTGCTAATATTGGTTCGATTCATTTCAGGGGGATAGCTACATGACCAAGAGTCTTCAAACACAACTGGCGGTGCCGACCGGTAACCTGCAATCCTATATTCAGGCTACCCGTTCCATTCCAATGCTGAGTGCTGAGGAAGAAAAAGAGTTGGCGACCCGTTTGCAGGATCAGGGTGATCTGGAGGCCGCCCAGCAGCTGGTGCTGTCACACCTTCGGTTTGTGGTGCACGTAGCCCGTGGTTACAGCGGCTATGGATTGCCCCAGGCGGACCTTATCCAGGAAGGCAATATCGGACTGATGAAGGCGGTCAAACGTTTTGACCCGACTGTCGGCGTTCGACTGGTATCCTTCGCGGTGTACTGGATCCGCGCTGAAATACACGAATTTATTCTGAAGAACTGGCGTATCGTCAAGGTCGCCACCACCAAGGCCCAGCGTAAACTGTTTTTCAATCTGCGTAGTTCCAAGCAGCGCCTTGGCTGGTTCAACCATGAGGAAGTCCAGGCGGTGGCCAAAGATCTCGGTGTAACAGCCAAGGACGTGCTGGAAATGGAATCACGCATGAGCGGCCGCGACATTGGTTTCGATGAGCCGGATGACGATGAAGAACGCAGCCAAACCTTCTCCCCGGTAACTTATCTGCAGGACCAGGGCCAGGAACCGTCCCGTGTGGCGGAGGCCGATGAGCTGGAAGAGCAGAACCACCAGCTGCTGACGACAGCATTGGGTGAGCTGGATGAACGCAGCCGCGACATCATTGGCCAGCGCTGGCTGACTGATGACAAGTCTACCCTGCATGAACTGGCCGACAAATACGGCGTCTCCGCCGAGCGGATCCGACAGCTGGAGTCCAACGCCATCCGCAAGCTGAAAGTCGCCATGGCAGCCTGATTCACCGACACAAACCAAAAGCCCCCTTTATGGGGGCTTTTTATTGCCAGTCAATAAATAAGCCCAAATAGGGCCTTTTTGTTATGGCAGAGCCAGCGACATTAACCGGCCAGAATCACCGAGAAAAAACTCAGATAGGCGATCACAACCAGCGCAATAATGATGGGCATCGCAAAGCCCTGCAAGGTAAACATGTCTTTCATGGTCTGAATCCTGTCTTGCTCTGTATTTCAGTAAATTCTAATTTACCTGCCAAACGGCTTCAAGCGTCCGGTTCACGCCCCGGTTTGTTGTCCGGCTTGTCAGGCTTGCGGCCCGGTATACGGGGATCATCATCATCCATCAAGATCCGGTGGGCAGGACCTTCCATGTCCTCGAACTGGCCGCTTTTCACCGCCCACAGAAACGCCCACAAAGCGATGCCGAGAAACACCATCGCCAGGGGGATCAACAAAAACAAAATACTCATGACATAGCGACGGGGCTTGCGGAAGATAGCCGGGCCGGCCTGGCCTGGGTGGCAGTATACGGTTTATTCAAACGCAGCGCATTCAGTACCACCAGTAGGGAGCTGGCGGACATGCCTATCGCGGCCAACCAGGGTGCCACGAACCCTGCTGCCGCAAGTGGTAACGCCACCATATTGTAGATCACCGCCCAACCCAGATTCTGGCGGATCACCCGCAGCGTGGCTCGCGCCATCCTGACAGCCTCCGGAATATGCCGCAGATCTTCGGACAGAAGCACCATATCGGCTGTGGCCTGCGCCAGCTGGGTGCCACTGCCCATGGCCAGCGAGATCTGCGCGCCTGCCAGCACCGGTGCATCGTTGACGCCATCCCCGACCATGGCCACCACCGCACCCCTGGCCTGCAACGTCTTCAGAGACTGCAACTTGTCATCTGGCCGCATGCGGGCAGAAAAGTCCGCGATACCCAGCTGATTTGCCACCCGGGCTACCACCTCGAGGCTATCACCACTGTACAGCATTGGCGACAGCCCCAATTGTCGCAACTCGGCAATCGCGGCTTCGGCGCCCGGGCGCAGCGCATCGCCCAACGCGAAACGGGCTAACAGACCGCGTTCATCACCCAGTACAACCTCGGTTTGCGTAGCCTCATCACCGGGCTCGACGAGGGTACCTGACAGGGCCGCCACATAATCAGGCCGACCGATTCGGAACCTGATCCCATCCACCAGCCCCTCTACGCCAAGGCCCGGAACTGCATTGGCATCCTCGACCTGCAAGCCGCCGCAGTCCTGCTTCGCCAGGGCGCGACCAACCGGATGTTCCGAGACCTGCTCCAGCGCTGCGGCAATCTGCAGACAGGACGCTTCGTCCCGCACCCCGAGGACGTTCACCTTCTCCAGCACCAGTCGCCCGACCGTCAAGGTCCCGGTCTTGTCCAGTACGATATGGGTGGCACGCGCCAGTGTCTCCAGAGCATGACCGCGCGTGGTCAGCACGCCCATGCGCGTCAGGCTTCCCGTCGCGGCCGTCAGCGCCGCCGGGGTGGCCAGGGAGAGTGCGCAGGGACAGGTCACCACTAACATCGACAGCACGATCCAGCCAGCCTGGGCGGGATCGTGCTGCTGCCACCACCAGCCGGTGAGGGCTGCCAGCAACAGGATCACGCCGACGAACCAGCCCGCTACCCGGTCCGCCATACTGGCAAGACGGGGTTTTTCTGACTGGGCCCGGTTGAGCAGGCGCTGGATCGCCGCCAGCACCGTATCCTCGCCAACTTTTTCCACTGCCATAACCAACGGACTTTCCACATTCACACTGCCCCCAACCAGGCGCTCACCAACCCCGCGAGTGAGCGGCAGACTTTCACCGGTCAGCAGTGACTCGTCGACGCTGCTGCGTCCTTCTACCACCCGGCCATCCGCCGGGATACTGTCGCCGGGCTTGATGCGAACCCGGTCGCCCGGCCGCAGCTCGGCGACTGCCACCACTTCCACGCCCTGTGGAGTAAGCCGCATGGCCATAGCCGGCAACATCTTGACCAGTTCCTCTGTGGCCTGGCCTGCGCGGTGACGGGCAGCCATTTCCAGGTAGCGACCCGCTAACAGGAAGAAGGTAAACATGGTCACCGAATCAAAATAGACTTCACCACTGTGGCTGATTGTTGCCCAGCAACTGGCCAAGTAGGCGCCCCCAACCGCGAGGGCGACAGGCACATCCATGCCCAACTGTCGACGCCGGATATCGCGCCATGCGCCCTGGAAAAAGGGCCGGGCGGAATAGAACACCACCGGTGTTGCGATCACCAGGCTGACCCAGCGGAAAAAAATTTGCATGTGACTTTCCATACCGTAGTAGTCACCGGCATACATCGCAACCGCCAGCATCATGACCTGCATGGCGCCCAGGCCTGCAACTGCGAGCCGCTTAAGCGCCTGGTGACGTTCTTTTTTGTAGAGTTGTTCCTGCCGGCCCGGATCGAAAGGGTGGGCAATGTAACCGATAGCTGCAATAGCGCGCAGGATGTCGCTCAGATGAATCATGGCATCATCCCATTTGACGCTGGCGCGGTGCGTGGAATAGTTGACACGAAATTCGATCACGCCGGGCAGCGCGTTGACATGACGTTCGTTGAGCCATATGCAGGCGGCGCAGACTATCCCTTCGAGGATGAGTGCGGCCTGCTTAATGTGTGTACTGTCGTCAGACTCATCTCGCACGAAACTGCGCTGCACTTCCGGTTGATCGTAAATTGACAGTGCTTCGAGTTCATCAGGAATCAGATTATGGGCTGTGGCCGAGGTGCCTGTCCGGTGCCGGTAAAAATCGATGAGGCCTCCATCGACGATGGCTTGGGCCACGGCCTGGCAACCGGGGCAACACATATTGCGCGTCACACCATCGATCTCCACCGGATAACGGCTGCCCGGCGGCACGGGCAATCCACAATGAAAGCAGGTCGGTTGCGCTTCGCTCATGTCAGTGACCGGCTTCTGCCACGCTGGTGACTGCGCTCAGTTCATGCACGATGTCGTCCCTGTGAATATCCAGCGCAACCGTCCAGCGACCGGGTTCAGGCAGGCGCACCTCTGCCTGATACAGGCCCGGCCGAGCTTCGGTCAGGGAGAAATTCTGATCCCGTCGCACATCACCGGGGCGCATAAACCGTCCGCGCACCCTTGCGCCGCTGATTGCTTGCCCGTGCCGATCCCTGATCCTGACCTTGAATACCAGCGCTTCTCCGGCGCGGGGATCAGTTGCCCAGCCCAGTTTTACATCCCAACCGCGCTCCTGTTGCGCCTGCATGCGCGCGAGATAGGCATTGTAGTCCTCTTCCTTCTGGTAGAAATCCCGGCTCACCGTGCCTGGGAAAAAAGAACTGATGTTGCCGCCACTGCCCGGTTCGGGTAATAACCAGCGGGTCACACCGATATCAACCCCTTTCTGGGCCAGCATGATAAATACCGAATCCACACCAATCACCACCATGAAGAACAGGATGATCAGAACCGGCCCCCAGTGCAAACCGCTTTTCCCTTCCAGGCGCGATGCGCGACTGGTACTGATAATGGCCAGCACATACACCACGACAAGGTAGATGGCGATATGAATTGCAAACACATCCGCACCGGGCCACTCCCAGATGGACAGCGGGACATACACGCCGATCACCAGTAGCAGCATTACCAGACCCACAGTCTTGCTACCCAGTCGCGTAAAGCGACGTAGCAGCAGAAATGCCACACTAATCAGCGCAACACCCCCCAACAGTGAGAACAGCAAATCCGTCATTATTATTTCAGGCTCACCGTCGGAACATAGAACATTGATTCATGAGACACGGGCTCGACATGACCACTATCCAAAGCTTGGAGTACGAAGCGGAATGCTTCCCGCCTGGCTGTGGCATACTCCGGCTGCATGCGTATTTTGGCGTTGATCTGGATAGTGTGCTCAGGCAGCAAGACGATATCCCTGAAATTGCCCGTATCCAGTTCGGCATGTTCCAGCCCCTCGAGGGTTAACCTGAAACGGTATTGCCGATCAGTTTTATTGTTGATCTTGATTTCATAGCGATTCTGGATCCGGCCATCGGACAGCGTAACCGACAGGGGTTGGCGAATCTGGCGCACATTCAATTCAAATGCGGAACGGGTCAAAATGCTCCAGACCAGCAGCCCGGTTGTGACGATCAATACCAGCGCATAACCCAGATTCTTGAGATTAAGGCGATGAGTCTGTTTTCCTTCCAGTTCGTTTTCCGAAGAATAACGAATCAGACCGACAGGATAATTGATGGAGGCCATAATCGTATTACAGGCATCGATACACAGGGCGCAGGAAATACACTGGTACTGTAACCCGTTGCGGATATCGATACCCACCGGACACACCTGGACGCAATAACCACAATCGATGCAATCACCCACTCCACTATTAATTCGTTCCTGATAGTTCATTAATCCCTTGGCGGGTTTGCGTCGACCTTGTTCCCTTTCACCCCGCACTTCATCATAGGCGACAATTGATGTATCTCGATCAAACATAACACTCTGGAAACGGGCATAGGGACACATATAGGTACAAACCTGCTCCCGGGCCAACCCCGCCATCACGAATGTGGTGGCGGCCAGAAACGCAGTGGTGGCATAGGCTGCGAACGGTGCTTCTCCGTGCAACATGTCGACCAGCAGCTGCGGGGCATTGCCCCAGTAAAGGGTAAACGACAGGCCGGTCAGGAGTGACACCAGCAACCACAGTCCCCAGGTGCTGCCCATCCGCGCCAGTTTGCCGGCCGTCCAGGGTGATTTGGCCAATTTGATCCGTGCATTGCGATCACCCTGTACCCATCGCTCTACCAGCATAAAGACATCGGTCCACAAAGTTTGGAAACAGAAATAACCACACCACACCCGTCCCGCCAAGCCGGTCACGAAAAACAACAGCAGGGTGAAAATAACCAGCACTCCGGCCAGCCAGAAAATATCCTGGGCATATACCACCAAATCAAACAGGTAGAAACGCCGGCCCACCAGATCAAATAGCACCGCCTGATCTGGTCCACTGGGACGATCCCAACGCAGCCAGGGCAACAAGAAGTAAGTGCCATAGGCCAGCACCAGGATCGTGAATTTGATATTCCGAAACCGGCCTTTAACAGAACGGGGGAAAATCGGCACGCGTGGCTGATAGATCGGGTCAGACATTCATTGCCTCAAGCCGCAGAAAATAAAAACAACGGGAGGATACCCCTGCCAAACAGACGCATCCTCCCGAAGTGTGTCAGGTATGTTGGTTCGGCGGACTAGTTGCCGCCACCCAGTTCGTGTACATAGAAGGTCAGGATTTTGACCTCTGTATCATTCAGCCGATTCTTCCAGGCCGGCATCTTGCGGTTTACACCGTTGGCAATGACCCGCTTGACGACAGCCTTCTTTCCCTCAAGGGTTGCCTGTCCCGGCACATCGGCAATGGTCCAGATACTGTCAGTAAGGTTTGCCGCACCCTGACTGATACGACCCACGCCACCCTTGTCATGGCAATAATAGCAGCCGCCGGTCTCACCATTGAAGATGTTGGAACCAATCTCGGCCTTCTGCGGGTTCACGTCAGAACCTGACAGGCTAATCACGTACTCGGCCACATCATCCATTTGTGCAGAATTCAGTGTTTTGCTGAAAGCCGGCATGAAACCATTGTGTCCATTGGCAATAGATGCGTGAATTTGATCATAAGTGCCACCCCACAACCAGTCATCATCCAGCAGGTTCGGATAGGAACCGATAACGCCATTCGCACCGGCCTGGTGGCAGGCGGCACAGTCGTCGGCAAACAGCACCTTTGCCATGGAATAGGCAAAGGCACTCAATTCTTCGTTGTTTGCAATTTCGGCCAGACTGGCTGACTGGAGCTGCTCCATATAGGCGGCGTGCTCAGCGCGGGCCTTCTCCATCTCCTCCAGATACAGGGCGCGGGTATTCCAGTGCGACGTAACCTGCTTGCCAGCCGGGGTGGTATAGGTAATATCGTTGAGGACACCTTTTGTATAACTCTTGCCGACTGGCCAGGCGGGAAACAACACCCAGTATACAATGGCAAAAATCACTGTGCCGTAGAAGGCCCACAGCCACCAGGTTGGTAACGGGTTATTGAATTCCTGCAAGTCACCATCCCAGGCATGACCTGTGGTCTGAACGGCTTGCTGTTTTTTTTCTTTACTCATGATTCAGGTCCTTGTGATGATCGGCTTCATCATCGTTAAGAGGAATATTCTTGTATGACTCAAGACGTTGACTGCGCTTTTTGCCTGTAAATACATAGAGAACAATCAGAATAAAGGTTACAAAGAAAAGCACCAGCACAAATGGCTTGGTATTTTCCAGATGTGTAAACCAGTCGAAAAACTCAGTCATATCCGATCCGTTAGCGGAATTTGGCGAAATAGCCTTCTTCAAATTTGCTGAAATCAACCATCGTGCCTAACGACTGCAGGTAGGCAATTAACGCGTCCGCTTCGGTAATGTCGTTCCGGTTGCCGTCATAGTTTCCATCCTGGGCCTGGTCAATCAGGTTCTGTTCGGCATTATTGATATCCAGCATGTCGGCGGTTGGTTTTCCGAACCGCTCAACATTGGCCTGGTATTCCTCTTGTGTCTGGGAGTATGGAACGCCGGTCGCTTTGAGGGCCTTGAGTCGATCATTTATCGCGTTGAACTTCAGCGGCTCGGTTAACCACGGGTAACTCGGCATAATGGATTCTGGCACCACATCGCGCGGATTCACCAGGTGTTGTAAATGCCATTCATTGGAGTACTTGCCACCGACCCGGGCCAGATCTGGGCCAGTACGCTTCGAACCCCACTGGAACGGATGGTCGTACCTGGATTCCGCCGCCAGGGAATAATGGCCATAACGGATATTCTCGTCACGGAACGGCCGAATCATTTGTGAGTGACACAGGTAGCAACCTTCACGCATATAAATGTCCCTGCCTCGCAATTCAAGTGGTGTATAGGGATGAACCGTATCCTTGCCATCTACTTTGACGGTTTCTATCGTGTCCTTGATGAAATACAGAGGTATAATTTCTACAAGTCCACCAATACTGATCACTATCATGGTCAGGATGATTAGCCAGCCAACGTTAGTTTCTATTGTTTCATGCTTCATATTCTTATCCTGTCGTAATCAGGCTTGCGCCAGCTTGGCGGCGAGCTTGGCTTCTAGCAGGGCCTGCTCACGCCGGCCCTGACGAATGGTCATGAAGGTATTGAATGTCATCACAATAATACCCAGGACAAAGAATAAACCTCCCAACGCCCGTGCCACGTAAGGCTCATGAAGGAAATTTACGGTTTCAATAAACGTGTAGGCCAGGTTGCCGTACTGGTCGAACGCACGCAACATCAAGCCCTGACCGATACCGGCCACCCACATGGCAGAGATATAAATTACGATACCAATCGTCGCCAGCCAGAAGTGGAGATAAATAAGCTTGTTGCTATACATCCGGGTTTCCCACAGGCGCGGAATTAAATGATAGAGCGAGCCGAAGGTAATCATTGCCACCCAGCCAAGCGCACCGGAATGTACATGTCCAATGGTCCAGTCAGTGTAATGCGACAGGGCATTGACACTCTTGAGGGACATGAGAGGACCTTCGAAGGTTGACATGCCGTAAAAGGACAAGGCAACGATTAAAAAACGAATCACCGGATCGGTCCGCAGTTTGTCCCAGGCACCGGACAGGGTCATGATGCCGTTGATCATGCCTCCCCAGGAAGGCATCAGCAGCAGAATTGAAAATGTGGCCGCGAGAGTCGATGTCCAGTCCGGCAGGGCTGTCCAGTGCAGATGATGTGCACCGACCCACATATACAAAAAGACAAGGGCCCAGAAATGAATAATCGACAGGCGGTACGAATAAACCGGCCGGCCCGCCTGCTTCGGGACAAAGTAATACATCATGCCCAGGAAAGCGGCAGTCAGAAAAAAGCCGACAGCGTTATGACCATACCACCACTGGGTCATGGCATCCTGCACCCCGGCCTGCAGGCTGTAGGAAGTCAGGCTAAATAGACTAATCGGTACTGCCAGATTATTGAAAATGTGCAGAATTGCAGTGGCCAGGATAAATGCGATAAAAAACCAGTTGGCGACATAGATATGTGGCTGGCTGCGCTTGCGCAGGGTCATGACATAGATAACCAGGTAAGCAACCCAGGTTACGGCAATGAGTATATCGATGGGCCAGACCATCTCGGCATATTCCCGCGCCTGGGTGTACCCCATCATATAACTGATTGCAGCCACACCGACCGAGATCTGCCAGCCCCAAAATGTGAAGGTGGCCATTCCATCACTGAACAGGCGGGTCTGACAGGTACGTTGCACAATGTAGTAAGACGTGGCAAACAAGGCACTGCCACCAAAACCGAAAATTACCAGCGTCGTGTGCACCGGACGCAGACGTCCAAAGGTAATCTGTGGGATGTCGAAATTCAGAAGCGGCCAAGCGAGTTCGGAGCCAATATACAGGCCGGCGGTCATGCCTAGAACGCCCCACACCAGTGCCATGATGGTGAATTTGCGAACAATATCGTAATTGTATTGTTCAACCTGTGCAGTCGAATTGGCCATGTTATATCTCTTGATTGTTGGACGCTGCAAGGCGCCTTGCTGTCAATAACCCAGTAATTTACTCTGAATTATTTTATAAATTAGAATATTCTAAAATATTCATCAAGGTATCGGCAAGTACTCACCGGTCGCAAATTATAGTACAGACGGATTCAGGGCAACGCCATTCGCCGTCGGTTAGACCTTCCGGCAGAGGAGAAAGGGACGCGCCTGCCCAGGCGCAGCAAGTGAAGGAGGTTGATTCAGGCCACGGCCTGTTTCAGCAATGGGACATAGTGATCAATGAGTAACAGGGCAAAAATCAACATCAGATAGACGATAGAGTAGGCAAAGGTCTTGATTGGAATCCTCTCATCCTTGCCGCTTTGCATCCGAATAGCGTAATAGAGGAATATCACCCCCAGCAGCATGGCGCCGCTGAAGTACAGCCATCCACTCATCTTCACGGCAAAGGGCAAGGCGGTTACTGCCACCAGAATAATGGTGTAAAACAAAACCTGCAGGCGAGTAAACGGAATTCCGTGTGTCACCGGCAGCATGGGTATCCCCACCTTGGCGTATTCTTCGGCACGGTGAATCGCCAGTGCCCAGAAATGGGGTGGGGTCCAGGCAAAGATAATCAGGAACAGAAGCAGGCTGTTGGGATCCAGCTGACCGGTGACCGCTGTCCAGCCCAATACCGGTGGTGCGGCGCCAGCTGCGCCGCCGATCACGATATTCTGTGGCGTGGCACGTTTTAGATACATGGTATAAACGAAGGCATAACCGATCAGCGACAGTAGTGTCAGGAAAGCGGTTAACAAATTCACCAGTGCCACAAGAATAATCATTGAGGCAATACCCAGCACAGCCGAGAAAATCAGTGCCTGGGTATTGTTCAGGTGTCCGGTGGGTAAAGGCCGGTTCTGCGTGCGGCGCATATCCGCATCCACTTTCTGATCCACCACCTGATTGATGGCCGCCGCCGATGCCGCTGCAAGGCCAATACCCAGGGTGCCAAATATCAAGGGCTGCAGTGGAACCATGCCAGGCACTGCCAACAACATACCAACCACGGCGGTAAATATAATCAGTGCAACAACCCGCGGTTTACACAACTCATAGTAATCACACCAGAGTTGCATTACATCAAAGCGAGGTGGTTCCTCTTTAATCGACTCAGGAGTCGCCATTTTCCTCTCCGGGTCTGACTACAGAATTGAGTGTGACCATGCTGAGTAATAAAATTGCAGCTCCGGCATTGTGTGCGACGGCGACCGGCAAGGGCAACATAAATACAACATTTGATATTCCCAGTGTCACCTGTGCCAGTACGATAACAAGCAACGCCACCGCCACCGGTTTCAAGGATTTATATTTCTGCTGCAACAGAATCGTAAGGCTTAACCAGAACAGGTAGATGAAGGTAATAATGGCCATAATGCGATGCATGAAATGAATCGTCACCCGGGCAGTGTTGTCCAGTACACCGCCCTCAAAATTCAGTTCTGTCCCTCGCCACAACGTAAAGGCTTCCTTGAAATCCAGCGGAGGAATTACATGGCCCTGACAAGTCAGGATAGTGTTAGAACAATGCAATGCTGCATAATTAGCGCTTGTCCAACCACCCAGCATGATCTGGAAAATCACCAGCAATAAACCGATTAATGCCGGGACCTTTAATTTCTTTAATACTTCCTTATCAAATCCGACTTCAAATAGATGTCCCTGGCGCAGAGTCACCCACCATAACAACGACATAGTCGTCAGCCCACCCAGCAGATGTGACATAACAATCGTCGGGTTTAGTTTAATTGTTACAGTCCACATGCCCAGCAAAGCCTGGAAAATCACCACCACAACAAGTAACAACGGAATCTTGAACTGCTGGCCCGGCCGGTGTCTATTTCGAAACGACAGCCAGGCAAGGCTAAATATTAACAGCCCCAGGGTCCCGGCAAAATAACGATGTATCATTTCTTTCCATGCCTTGTGAGCTTCCACCGGGCGGTCCGGATAAACCGCATTGGCCCGTTCGACTTCCTCTATGCTTTTAGGAACATCCACATGTCCATAACATCCGGGCCAGTCGGGACAGCCGAGTCCGGCATCTGACAACCGCACGAAAGCCCCCAGCACCACCACGAACAAGGCCAGGAATGTTGCAAGTAAGGCTAATCGGAAAATGATATCACGCTGCATTGGGCTACCCAATTTGTGAAGCTTTAAGTAAATGTGTCAGATCCTTGACCAGCCCCTTGGCTTCAAAACCCGGCGGATAACTTATCATCAGATTTCCCAGCGGATCAACCAGGTAAAGGTCTGCATCTTTTTCCCCATCCTTGCTGAACTGCCTGAATAAACTACCGGCATTCAGGCTATTACCATATGCCACAATCATCCCGGGATGTGCGGATAGAATTTTTACCAGTGAAGCGGCCGGTTTTCCATCTCTTGATATATATACCCTGTTTATACGATTTAATTCCTCCCCTTGGGCCAGACGGCTTTGACGCATTTTATACAATGTCTCTTCGCATTTTTTATCGCACTCGGCAGAGCCAAAGTAAACAAGCACCCACTTACCGTGTATGTTCGAGAAATTGAATATTCCGGATGGGTATTTTTGTAACTCCACATCAATCAATGGACGGGGAGGTACAATTAACTCGCCATAATTTTTAGTCTTGAAGTTTCCGGTCTTCTGCAAATGTTGATTTATATAATAAGCCAGCACTATAGGGGCACTGAACAACACTATAAGCAGAACAAGAGTGCGCCGTCCGCTTTTGGATTTTTTTTCAGATTCAGTCATCTTTATTTACTTTTTTAAAATTAACGATAAAAAATATTACCAGCAGTGCAGCGGACAACATAAACCACTGCACCGCATAGCTAGTGCTCTTTTCCGGTTTTATCCATGCAATACTCCAGTCACGGACAAAACCACCATGTGTTTCGGGATCCTGCAAAATAATATTCGGTAATAATGGATAACCAAGCTTCTTTTCCATCTGTTCAAAATCAGTCCACTGTATTACAACCGGCCAGGTATCACCGGAAATATTATCCTGACTCAGTTGCAACGGCGCCGTATCGGATTTTATCACCCTTCCGCTAATAGTTATCGACGATGCAGGTGTATCAACATTCGGCAGATCTGCTCGGCTGACACCGGGTGGAATCCAACCACGGTTGACAAGAATCACCGCCCCACTAACGGTTTTTAACGGTGACAGGACCTGATAACCAGCCTGCCCATGATATATCTTGTTATCAAGCAAAAAGGTGTGCCTAGTATCAAACCGCCCCGAAACTTTAACCTTGCGAAAAGGTGACAAATCAACCGGCACTTCATTACCCAGCGATATCGGAGGAAGCTGTTCCTGGGTCATTTGTTCCGCCAGGAGTTGACGTTTCTGCTCCGCCCGGTCCAGCTGCCAGATGCCCAGGCTTACCAAGACGGGGAACAAGACCAATGTAACTAACGCAGGTACCAGACGTGGTTTGAATACCCATTTACTGTATGTCATAAATCGCAAGTCCTGGCTGATGATTGTTGATGAAAAGTGTATACTTTTCATTATCATCAATTCACGGTACTGTACTCATGGTGTTCAAAGCAATCATTCTCATCCTACTGTTAGCCATCGCTATAAGCATGGCCACAGCCCTGTTCGGCCTGATGAAGAACGATCCGGATTCTAACCGGACCGTCAAGGCCCTGACAGTCCGTATCTCCCTGTCCATTATTCTTCTGATTTTTATCATGCTAGGCTATTTGACAGGTTTGATTACACCCAACACCGTTAACTTTTAATCGTCCAATAAAAAAGGCGCTGCCATGGGGCAGCGCCTTTTCCCTGGCAAAGTCAGTTACAGCCAGTAGACAAAGATAAACAGTCCTAACCAGACCACATCCACAAAGTGCCAGTACCAGGCAACCGCTTCAAATGCAAAGTGGTGCTTGGCGGTGAAGTGTCCCTTGATGCAACGGATCAGGATTACCGTCAGCATGGTTGCGCCCAGGGTTACATGCAGACCATGGAAGCCGGTCAGCATGAAAAATGTGGACCCGTAAATTCCGCTTGTCAGCTTAAGATTGTAATGGGTGTAGGCTTCGAAGTACTCATGTGCTTGAAACCCAAGAAATGTGAAGCCTAGCACTACTGTCGCCAGCAAGCCGAGTATCAACTGGGCCCGATTGCCTTTTTTCAGTCCCCAATGGGCCCAAGTCACCGTGACACCTGAGCTAAGCAGGATCAGCGTATTGTAGAATGGAATACCCCAGGCCCCGATGGTTTCAAACTTGCCACCGACTTCACCCGGCCCATTGGTTGGCCATGCTGCCGTATAACCCGGATAGAGGAGTTCATTGGTCATTGCATTGTTACCCGCCCCGCCCAACCACGGCACTGACAGTTGCCGGGCATAAAACAACGCGCCGAAGAAAGCGGCAAAGAACATGACTTCGGAAAAAATAAACCAGGCCATTGCCATCCGGAAAGTGACATCGACCTGATCATTAAATTTCCCGGCCTGACTTTCGCGAATCACCGTGCCGAACCAGCCAAATAGCATAAACACTATGACCGCCATCCCGACATACATGGCAGTCATATTGCCCATGCCAGCATCGGTTTTATTGACCAACGCATATGCAAAGCCACCAAGAGTCAGGAACAGACCGATTGAACCTACCAGCGGCCAATAGCTCGGTTTGGGAAGATAATAACTGCCTTGTGCTTGTACCATGGGTTTACCCCTTCTTATCTGATTTTTATGATGTTGTATTTATATTCTATTGATTAACTAGAGCGACGTTTTTCTTTTGTTCAGCTTTTGCTTTCAATCCGGTATCAAAAAACGTATACGCCAGCGTTATAGTGCCAATATTTTTGGGCAGATCCGGGTTCACTACAAATTTCAATGGCATTTCCCTACCCTCACCGGCTCTAAGTGTCTGCTGAGTAAAACAGAAACATTCCATTTTGGTAAAGTACTTGATTGCCTGACTGGGCTGTAGACTGGGTATTGCCTGCGCCACCACATCCTTGTCAGTCATATTTTTGGCATAAAACCGGACTTCGGTAATTTCACCAGGATGCACCTTAACGGATTTGTCCAACGCCTTGAATTTCCAGTCCATATTCTGGTTCACCGTGGTAAAAAACTGGACGTTCACTGTACGGTCCTTGTCTACCCGCCTTGCCAGAAGCTCGCCTTGTCGCTCACCTTCAACAGCGGTAAATTCACCGCTTTCGATCTCCAGAAAACGCCCGTTGATACCGAATGCGTCGCACACAAGGCTGTACAGCGGCACCAGGGCAAAACCAAAGCCGAACATCAACATGGCAATGACGACCAGTTTCCCGGCTGTCTTTTTATTGTGGCTATTCACGTTGTATCAAATACCTTTAAGCAGAAACATGACGTAGAAAAAAACAACTACGATTACCAGTAAGGCAACTGTAAACCTGATGTTCGTTTTTTTAGTTCCCACCATGTACCACTTTATTAATCAGTGGGCTCTTCCAAATGGAAGAGCCCAGCTCTTTACTTGATTTCCGGTGCTGTTTCAAACGTGTGGTACGGCGCCGGTGATGGCACGGTCCATTCCAGACCATCGGCACTGTCCCAGACCCTATCGGTCGCCTTGGCTCCACCACGAATAGTCTTGATAACGATGAACAGGAACAGGATCTGGCTAAGCCCGAATACAAATCCTCCGATTGATGACACGAAATTCCAGTCTGCAAACTGAACGGCATAGTCGGGAATACGACGCGGCATGCCGGCCAGACCGAGGAAGTGCTGGGGGAAGAACAAGACGTTTACTGAGATCGCCGACACCCAGAAATGAATCTTGGCCAGCTTTTCGTCATACATATGCCCGGTCCATTTGGGTAGCCAGTAATAGACCGCGGCAATTATTGCAAACAGTGCGCCGGTTACCAGAACATAATGAAAATGCGCCACCACAAAATAGGTGTCGTGGTACTGAAAATCAGCCGGGGCAACACCCAGCATCAGTCCGGTAAAACCTCCGATGGTGAACAGGAACACAAACGCCACCGCCCACAGCATCGGCGTCTCAAACGTCAGCGAACCTTTCCACATAGTTGCCGTCCAGTTAAAAACCTTGACCGCGGTCGGTACGGCAATCATCACCGTGGCGTACATGAAATAAAGTTCTCCCGCGACGGGCATACCAACGGTGAACATGTGGTGCGCCCAGACGATGAAGGACAGGAATGCGATTGCAGCAGTAGCGTATACCATGGAAGCGTAACCAAACAACGGCTTGCGCGAAAAGGTCGGGATGATCTGCGAAACGATACCGAAGGCCGGTAGAATCATAATATAAACTTCGGGATGACCGAAAAACCAGAACACGTGCTGGAACAGCACCGGATCACCGCCGCCGGCCGCATGAAAGAAACTTGTACCGAAGTACTTGTCAGTCAGCATCATGGTTACAGCACCCGCCAGTACCGGCATCACTGCAATCAGCAGGAAAGCGGTAATCAACCAGGTCCAGACGAACAGGGGCATTTTCATCAGGGTCATGCCCGGTGCGCGCATGTTCAGAATGGTAGCGATAATGTTGATCGATCCCATGATGGATGAAAGACCGAGCAAGTGCACTGCAAAGATAAAGAAGGCCAGCTTGTCATATTGTCCTGACAACGGCTGATAAAAGGTCCAGCCAAACGCCGGGCCCTGGCCGGAGCTGAAATTCCCGCCCATGAACATCGGCGCCACCAACATGAGTGCCGCAAACGGCAGGATCCAGAAGCTCCAGTTGTTCATGCGCGGCAAGGCCATATCCGGAGCACCGATCATCATCGGAATCAGCCAGTTGGCCAGTCCGACCGTAGCCGGCATGATGGCCCCGAACACCATAATCAGACCATGCATGGTGGTCATCATATTGAAAAAGTTTGGATCGACCACCTGCATGCCCGGATAGAGCAGTTCGGCGCGAATGACCATCGCCATGGCGCCGCCAGTGAGTAACATAATGAACGAGAACCACAGATACAGGGTCCCGATATCTTTATGGTTGGTGGTAAACAGCCAGCGCGTAATGCCGGTTGGATGATGATCGTGTTGGTCGTGTGTTGCTGTCGCAGTACTCATTTTTATTTCCTCCGAAACACGTCTCAGCGCGCGGCCTTGACATCAGATGGTTGAACCATACCGGCGCTATTGCCCCAGCTGTTACGTTCATAGGTTATTACCGCTGCAAGGTCGGCATCATTCAATTGCTGTGCGAAGGCCTGCATGGCAGTGCCTGGTTTGCCGTGGATAACGATATCCATATGTGCCTTAACAGGTCCGGTGGCGATCTTGCTGCCTGCGAGGGCGGGGAACATAGGCGGCAGACCCTGACCCTTGTCCTGATGGCATGCCATACAGTTGCCCTTGTATACTTTTTCACCCCGCGCCATCAGCTCAGATTTACTCATGGCCTTGCCGGATGCGGCAGCTTCTGCGATGGCCTGTTCCTGCTTGGCCACAACCCATTGCTTGTATTTATCCTGGTCAACCACTTCAACGACAATCGGCATGAAACCATGGTCCTTGCCGCACAATTCGGCACACTGACCCCGATAGGTCCCCGTCTTTTCCGCCTTGAACCAGCTTTCGTTAATATAGCCGGGAATCGCGTCACGTTTGAGACCCAGCGCGGGAACCCACCAGGCATGAATGACATCATTTGATGTTGTCAGGATGCGTACTTTTTTATTTACCGGTACGACAATCGGTTCGTTTACACTAAGAAGATAGTGTTTAACGTCGTAAACATTGATACCCGAATCACGTTGCCGGGCCTTGTTACTGGCTTCGGAGAGACTGCTGAAGAAACTTACATTTTCATCAAGATAATCATACTGCCATTTCCACTGCCAACCCGTCACCTTGATAGTGACATCGGCATCGCTGCTATCTTCAATTTTTAATAATGTCCCGGTCGCGGGAATGGCAATCAAAATCAGAATAACGAGGGGAATTGTTGTCCAGATGACTTCAACCGTTGTGCTTTCATGGAACTGGGCAGCTACTGCACCTTTTGATTTACGGTGATTAATCAGGGAATAAATAATAACTCCGAAGACACCAATACCTACAACCGTGCAGATAATCAGAACCAGCATGTGTAGGTCATATACTTCCTCGCTGATTTTGGTTACGCCCTTTGTCATATTAAGCGCGTAATCAGCCCATGCTGATGTCGGGCCCGCTAACAATGCCAGACAAAAGAAGCCTACAAGCTTTTTATTGATAGTTTGAATTGCTGACATACCTCTACCTCTGTAGGTTTGATTTTTATATTTGTAGCTGTTTTTATTTTTATTCAGCTATAACTGTATCCCGCCCGCTGTAAACAGGACTGACAAATCTAGATTAGGTAACTGTTGCGAGACCGCAGTTGCCGGCTTTTTTTGGCCGAACTCTTAGTTTCTTAATTTCGTTGCCGTGATCACCTGTCTTCGAGTCCCCTCGGCATGTGCGATGTTAATCAGACGCCCTTGTGCATGCAAGGAAAAAGATAAAATAGGCTTATAATTAACAGCTATTAAAGTATTTGCTTATTTACTAATACTTTGCACCCATAACCCTATGTATCTTAGGTTACTAGACTGCCAAACAGATTTACAATACCTCGCGCGACGTGCATGACCGGGGAATTCGCCTGATTCACAGCCGTATCAATCCAAAGTCCCCACGCAAAATTATCGACAATTGAACGAAAAACATAGGACAACGCCAGAAAGGCATTTTTTATAAAATACTAATATTCACATCTTGTTGTGACTTTTCAGACAGGGGCGGATTAGTAAATTCAATCACGTCCAGCAACGGGACCGACAGCCGACTCTCGATCGCGGCAATGGTTTGCGCCCGGCAAGGCATCTGCCTGTCGATCACGTTCGCTACCCAACCCAGCAGCTGGCCCTGGTGCCGGTTGATGCTGTCCGCACTCAGCAGGGCATGACTGATACAGCCAAGCCGTATTCCAACCACCAGAATCACGGGTAAATCCAATAGCCTGACCAGGTCCGCGACGGTTTCGCGCTCGTTCAACGGCACTTGCCAGCCTCCGACACCTTCCACCACCACAAAATCTGCTTCCGCAGCCAGTTGTTTGTAGACGTGGCGAATCACGGATAATTCGATGACCGCGCCCTCTAACTGTGCCGCCAGATGTGGCGCAATGGCCGACTCAAAACAATAGGGGTTGCACCGTTCATAGGGTACGGGGTGCGGCGCAGCCTTCATCATGGCCAGTGCATCAGCATTCCGACAGTTTCCGTCCAGCAGACCCGCGCCACTGGCAACCGGTTTCATGCCGACGGCGCGTAACCCTTTACGCCCCAGGGTCTCGAGTAGACGGCACGCATAGACCGTCTTGCCGACTCCTGTGTCGGTACCGGTTATGAACACGCCCCTGGCTCTGGTCTGTAGCATCCGATGTGCGGGCAGCCTTACCCGGGAAGTATGCTCTCAAGCGACACGCTGGCCGACGCCGGGTGCCTGGTTTCCTGTTCGGGCATCCAGGCATGGCCATAGACCACTTCATAACTTGCCGGCAAAAACCCATCGGTACGGTACTGTTCATAGGCTTCTATAACGCCGTGCAGGCGCGCTTTCCCGGTCAGACCCCGTGGCCGTGCCCGGGTAACGTTGTGTGCGCCGATGTCTTTCAGATCCCGCATGAGAGTGGTTACCTCCTGATAGGTGAGTGTCAGCATTTCCATGTCCATCACCGGCTCAGCGAAACGTGCCTGCACCAACATGTCGCCAATATCGTGCATGTCAATAAACTGGTTAACATGGGAATGATTATCAACCTGCGCCCAGCAACTACGTAGTTCTTTCAGGGTATCGGGGCCAAAGGTCGCGAAAAGCAACAACCCGCCTGGTCTTAGTACGCGACGAAATTCAGTTAAGGTCCGTGGCAGATCTCCGCACCATTGCACAGCGAGACTGGAAAACAGAAAGTCGAAGCTGGCATTGGCGAACGGTAACTGCTCCGCGTCCCCACCGATAAACTGGTCACGCCGCTTCAGCCGTCGCCAGCTGGAGAGCTTGCTACGGGCCTGCTGCAGCATAGCAATCGCAATGTCCAGGGAAATGATTTGCGCTTTCGGATAACGTTGCTGAAGTCCCGGCAGACACAGCCCGGTACCAGCGCCAACATCAAGAATCCGCAATGGTTGCAGACGAATGTAATCGAGCCGTTCCAGCAAACGCTGACCTATTTCACGTTGCAGGATGGCGGCGCCATCATAATGCGTGGCGGCCCGCTCAAAGGCCTGGCGCATCAGCCGCTTGTCCGGTATCCCGGGATATTCAGACATCACGGCAGAAAGTCTCGACCAGTTGTACAAACTTGTCCGGTTGGGAAACAAACGGGGCATGCCCGGCATCGGAAATCACTTCTGCCCGGGCATTGCGAAACAAGCTTGAAACACGGGGTAACGCCTGCGGGGATACGAGTCGATCATGTTCGCCACCGATCAACAGCACCGGCTGCACCACGCTACCCGCATCCGCGCGTAAATCCATTTCCTGCAACAGGACAAGCCCGCTTTGCAATGCCGCCTCGGACGGCTCGTCAATCGCCAGCACCTGCTGCTTAAGCTGGCGCAGGGTTGCGTGCGCGGCTTTTTCACCCTGGACCTGCAGGGCCAGAAAGCGTTGTAAGGTGGCATTGTGATCCGCGTGCAATTCTGCGGCAAAACCTTCGAGTACGTCTGTTGCCACCCCATGTGGCCAGTCGCTGTGACGACTGAAACGCAGACTCGCCGCCACCATGACAAGCTTCCTGACCAATTCCGGATGACGTTCGGCCACATGGGCTGCGATCATGCCTCCCAGAGACCAACCGACCCAGCAGGCCGGACCGGCCAGTGCGGGCCGGACCGCGACCACCAGCGACTCAAGCAACTCCGGCAAGGCAAACTCCTGTTCCCCGTCGCGGGTGCTCGCACCGTGACCCGGCAGGTCCACACAATGCACGCGATGGTGTTCCTGCAATTGTTTTACCACCGTCTGCCAGATACCGCTGTGCATGCCCCAGCCATGCACCAGCACCATGTCCGGTCCGCTACCCTGGCTGCTAACGTGTAATTGCAGACTCATGGGCTGACCCTGCAGGTCGCCAGCGCATCCAGTAAACCGTCAACCTGTTCCTCAGTATGTTCGGCACAAAACGTAATCCGCAACCGCGCACTGCCTTCCGGTACGGTCGGCGGACGAATCGCGCTGATCAGAATCCCCGCCTCACGCAAGCGCTGGCTGACCTGCAGCGCGTTCGCGGCATCTCCCAGCAGTAAGGGCTGGATTGGCGTCTCCGAAACCGGCAGGTTGTGTCCCAGTTGCGCTGCACCCGTACGAAACCGTGTTACCAGCGACAGCAGTTTTTCCCGCCGCCAGCTTTCCGCCTGCACCAGGCGCAGGCTCGTCCGGGTCGCTTCTGCCACCGCCGGTGGCAGTGCAGTCGTGTAGATATAACTGCGCGCCTGCTGGATCAGTGTTTCGATGAGTTCCTCACTGCCGGCGACAAAGGCGCCAAAAGTACCAAATGCCTTGCCAAGGGTGCCCATCAGCACCGGTACCTGCGTGCTATTGAGCTGATAATGCGCCAGACTGCCGCGGCCCATCTTGTCGAGTACACCCAGCCCGTGGGCGTCGTCCACCATTAACCAGGCCCCGTGCTGCAGCGCAAGGTGTGCCAGCTTCGGCAGTGGCGCCAGATCACCATCCATACTGAACACACCATCAGTAACAATCAGCTTGTTCCCGCCACACACCTGGGCTAACTGTTCATGAAGCTGCGTCGCATCAGTATGACGATAGCGTCGGAGCCTGGCCCTGCTGAGCAGCCCGGCATCAACGAGCGAGGCATGATTGAGGCGGTCTTCATAAACCGTGTCCCCCCGCCCCAGAAGTGCGCTGACCACCCCGAGATTGGCCATATAGCCGGTGGAAAACAGCAAGGCGCGCGATCGGCCGGTAAATTCGGCCAGTTCCTCTTCCAGTGCATGGTGTGGCGCCTGATGACCCGTCACCAGATGCGCCGCACCACTGCCTACACCCCACTGTGCGGCTCCGGCGCGAAACGCCCGCACCACCTCGGGGTGATTGGCCAACCCCAGATAATCGTTGCTGGAAAAATTGACATAGCGCCGGCCATCGACCTCAACCACCACACCTTGCGGCGAGTCCAGCACCTGACGCTGGCGATAGAGATTGGCGGCGTGTCGTTGCGCCAGATTTTGTTGCAGCATTTCGATCAGGGCCATGTCCTATCCGTATCGAATTCAAGGCAGAGATAAAATGTGGTGGACCTAAGGCAAGTAGGTTGGCAAGCATGGGGCAGGCTGAATGCATCAACGGTAAAACGCATTGTCTTGGTATGAATCCAATACCGAGCTGACGATCCTTGCGCCTTTGCGCTAAGCCTTAACCAGTTTCAAACTGCCTCGATGCCCAGCCGCTCGAACAACAGCCGGTCGTGGTCAGCTGCGGGGTTGGGTGTTGTCAGCAATTTCTCACCATAAAACACGGAATTTGCACCGGCCAGAAAACATAACGCCTGCATCTCGTCGCTCATCGCTTCGCGTCCGGCTGACAGGCGCACGAAGGAACCCGGCATAAGAATACGGGCCACAGCAATGGTGCGCACGAATTCGATTGGGTCGAGATCCTCGCTATCAGCCAGCGGCGTACCTTCCACCTTGACCAGCAAGTTAATCGGTACGCTCTCCGGGTGTTGAGGCTGGTTAGCGAGTTGCTGCAACAGGCCGATGCGATCAGCTCGCGCTTCACCCATACCGACGATGCCTCCGCAGCACACGTTGATTCCCGCTGCACGTACCCGCTGCAGGGTATCAAGGCGATCCTGGTAGGTGCGAGTGGTGATAATTTCGCCGTAAAAATCGGGCGAGGTGTCCAGATTATGGTTGTAATAATCCAGCCCGGCAGCCTTGAGTCGTTCGGTCTGTACTTCGCTGAGCATACCGAGTGTCAGGCAAGTTTCCAGTCCCAGTGCCTTGACCTCCTTCACCATCTCGATGACCGGCTCAAGATCCCGATCTCTGGGTGCGCGCCAGGCCGCACCCATGCAAAAACGGCTGGAACCCTTGGCCTTGGCGGCACGGGCCTGCTCCACTACCTTTTCAAGCGGTAACAGTTCCTCATTCTCCAAACCGGTATCGTAGCGCACGCTCTGCGGGCAATAGCCACAGTCCTCGGGGCAACGACCGGTCTTGATACTCAGGAGGGTGCTGACCTGCACCTGGTTGGGATTGAAATGGATACGATGAACTTGCTGGGCGTGGGACACCAGATCACTGAACGGCAAACTGAACAGGCTCCCTATCTCATCGGTGGTCCAGTTGTGGCGCAAACCGGTCTGCAGCGTGTTGGCGGCGGGGGTATTCATACGGGGTTTCTCTCTATATCAATGTCCTGCCAGTCATCGCGCCTGATGCGCAGCAAGTCCCACATCGACCAGGGGATCAGAATCAGCGCAACAATGCCACCGGTCATAATCCACAGTTGCCAGTGAGCACCGAAAAAGGTGCCCACTGGTATCACGATACCGAACATGCCGTAATAGCGGTAGGCGGCTTGCTGGGTGTAATAACCGACGCGCGGGTTGGGATGATGCCGGGCAATGATGTACACCAGGATCGAAGCGCCGAACCAGAGTATGGGGGGCACCACCATCAGGATGAACATATAAATCAGGCTCTTCCCCTCCGGCTGGATCACTAGAATGAGGGGTGCCAGGATCAGGCCGGGCAACAGTGCAAACAGGTTGCCGAGGCTGAACATGCAGGCCGACCTGCGTGCATTGGCGGCACTGATGCGTGTCATTTCGGGCGCGGTGAGATTGGATTCCATAGCAGTGCAGGGGTTACACTCGATAAAACGGCCATTCTAGAGGCGCAGACGTATCTGTCAACCAAAAGGGAGATATATGGTTAACAGCTGGTTAAATAATGCGCATCACTATTTCACCACGACGGACTGTGTGCTGTGCGGCGCGGCAAGCGGTCTAGCCAGCGATCTGTGTGAATCCTGCCAGGCCGATCTGCCTATCAATCAATTAGCCTGCCCCCGTTGTGCACTTCCCCTGCCACATGAGACCGGTGTGTTATGTGGGCAGTGTCAAACACAGCCTCCCTATTATCAGTCTGCCTTTGTACCGTATCGATATGAATCCCCTCTGCCGGGGTTCATTACCGGCCTGAAGTTCAATGCCCGTCTGTCCAATGCGCGGTTACTCGGCACCCTGTTGCGGGATGCCTTGTTGGCCAACCCGCCATTCCGCCCTGACTGTCTGCTGCCTGTTCCCCTGCATCCACACCGTCTACGCCAGCGTGGATTTAATCAGGCACTGGAAATATCCCGGCCTATCGCGAAAGCCCTGTCCCTACCATTGCTAAAAAAAGGGGTGCATCGTTACCGTGATACCCGGCCACAAAGCGACCTGGATGGTGAGAGCCGCCGGCGCAACATGCGCAATGTATTTCGGATTGAACAAGGGTTGAACTACCGTCATGTCGCCATAATCGATGATGTCATCACCACCGGCACAACGGTTAACGAACTTGCCAGGGTGTTGAAAAAGGCGGGGGTTGAAACTGTCCACGTCTGGGCGGTGGCGCGGGCCTGAAGGAAAGCGCGACAATCAGAAGTTCCAGTTCAGATCAAGATAGGGACCCTGCGAAGTAATGTTTGGCGCGATGTCGCCGCTGTCAAGGGACATTTGCTGATGTTGCCAGCCACCCTGCAGGCCAAGGCCGCTCTCCCAGCGATAACCCAACTTGGCCCGATAGTCCTGGATTTGGTCCGTCAGCCCGGTATGGCTACCCTCGAAACCGGCAGACATCCCCTTGAAAGGCAGATCAAACAAGGCAGCGGCATAGAAGGCCGGAATAGTCTGATCCAGCCGCGTCAGGCTCTTCTCCTGATTGCTCGCCACTCCCTGGATATAGCGAAGGTTCATGCCCACATCGAACCGTACGCCATTACCGGTAATGGGGTAAAGAATACGGGTATCGTATTGCTCAAACCGCGTCCCCGGCGCCGAGGACAGGCTTTGGAATTCCGGCGTAATCTGATCGCGACCTGCCTCCCCTTTTTGCACATGCTTGTAGTCAAACTGGACATCAATTTCATCCAGCAGATGCGTTGGTTCAGCCGCGTGCACAGACAAACCGGCCATGGCCGGAAGGAGCAGGAATGAAGCAATGAGGTAACGATACATGGTCAGTTTTGTGGTTAATGTGGCTGATGACGAATTCAGTTTGTCTACGAATAAAGTATAGTCGACGGGACCAATCCAAACCAGCGATGAACTTCACAGTTCACCCGTAGCACCTGTTTACACTGGTAATATCTTTTCATCGGCAAGCCATTGTTTTGGCTGAACAAGCTTCAGATTACTGGTCGGGGTCGCGGTAATTCTGACCAAAGAAATGGCACCTTCCTACCAGTAGTTGAACAGAATACCGGCAAAAATCGCCGCCCCCAGCCAGTTGTTGTTCAAAAAGGCCCGGAAGCATTTTTCGGGATCGCGGCGCCGAATCAGGTACTGCTGATAGGTGCCCAACACGGTGGCAATACCCAACCCAGTGTAAAAGGCATACCCTGCCCCAATGTCCTGACCAAGTAAAAGCAGACCGAACAACATCAGAGCTTGCAGAATGCCGAGAATAACCCGGTCGGCATCGCCGAACAAAATGG
>JAJDNN010000074.1 GCA_022340685.1 Pseudomonadota bacterium | reverse complement strand
GAAGGGGCGCGCGACTACCTGGTGCCAAGCCGGACCCACGAAGGTGCCTTCTTTGCCCTGCCGCAGTCACCCCAGCTGTTCAAGCAGTTGCTGATGGTGTCCGGCATGGATCGCTACTACCAACTGGTGCGCTGCTTCCGCGATGAGGATCTGCGCGCCGATCGCCAGCCTGAATTCACCCAGCTCGACATCGAAACATCCTTCCTAGACGAAGAGGCCATCATGGACATGATGGAAACGATGATTCGCAATCTGTTTGCCAGTGTGCTGCAGGTGAAGTTGCCCGATCCTTTCCCCCGGATGACCCATGCCGAGGCAATGCACCGCTTTGGATCTGATCGGCCTGATCTGCGTATCCCGCTGGAGCTGGTTGATGTGGGTGATCTGATGGCCGGGGTCGAATTCAAGGTCTTCAGCGGTCCGGCCAACGACCCACATGGCCGCGTAGCTGCCCTGCGTCTGCCCCGGGGTGGCGAACTAACCCGCAAGGAGATCGACGACTATACGAGTTTCGTGGGCATCTACGGTGCCCGCGGCCTGGCCTACATCAAGGTCAACGCGCTGGCCCAGGGCCGTGAAGGCCTGCAATCCCCGATCCTGAAATTTCTGCCCGACGAGGCCGTGCAGGCAATTCTGGAACGCACCGCTGCGGTGGATGGTGATCTCATTTTCTTCGGTGCGGACAAGACCTGGGTCGTCAATGAATCACTGGGCGCCCTGCGCGCCAAGCTGGGTCATGACCGGGATTTGCTGGACGGCGCGTGGCGGCCGCTGTGGGTGGTTGATTTCCCCATGTTCGAACACGACGAGGAGGGTGGTCGTTATACGGCGTTACACCATCCCTTCACCGCGCCCAAGGTCGAGGCGGTGGACGCTCTCGAGGCCGATCCTCACCATGTGTTGTCACGCGCCTACGACATGGTCCTGAACGGGACCGAGGTAGGCGGTGGTTCGATTCGTATCCACCGTGCCGACATGCAGGCCGCGGTGTTCAGGTTGCTGGGTATCGACGAGGACGAGGCCCGCGACAAGTTCGGTTTTTTACTGGATGCCCTGAAATACGGCTGTCCACCCCACGGTGGTATTGCCTTCGGGCTGGACCGGCTGGTGATGCTGATGGCGGGCGCGACGTCTATTCGAGACGTTATGGCCTTCCCCAAGACCCAAACCGCCAGCTGCCTGCTGACCCAGGCACCATCCCCTGTTTCCGAAGCCCAGTTGCGGGAATTGCACATTCGTTTGCGAAAAAAGCCGGTTTCGGAGAAATCCTGAATAATTACAAATAGTTAGTAGATTCTTGACGAAAATCTGCACCCGGCACCGCCGGGTTGCCATGAATCCTCATGTTTTTGCGCCATTCGGCCGATAAGTTTGTGAATTGGCACAACTTATTACTTGAACGGATCCGAAAGACCCGGAGCCTGTTCAATCTGATCTGCCGACCCACCAAGAACACGAAAAAGGGCCCGGACTGGAGCTAGAGTGAGTATATCGTACTGGAAAACAGACTGGTTTATCAGCATGGTCGTGGTTCTGTTTTTCCTGCTGACTGCCGGTACCGACCCTATGCGCAACCTGGAATGGCAGACCTATGATCTGGGTGTGCGATTTTCTTCAAGCGACCCGGCTAATAGCGATGTGGTGGTGGTAGCCATTGACGACCTCGCTTTGCAGGAACTGGGCGCCTGGCCCTGGCCCCGCGATATTCTCGCCCAGGCAACCCAACGAATCAGCGCACAACGACCGTCGGTGATCGGGTTTGCCTTACCCTTCGACTCCGACCAAACCGCATTAGGTCAGGAGTATCTGCAGGAGCTCAAGGCAATCATCGAGGCCAACCCGAAATACTACAACAATAAAATCCAGCGCCTGTTGCGTGAGGCGGAAATTCGCATGGGCACCGATCAGATCTTTGCCCGTAGTCTGAGTCAGGCTGGCCGGGTGGTACTCGCTATGCCCTACCTGATCGACAAGAAGCATTCACAGTTGGGTCAGGCGCAACTTTCCGAGTATTTAGAGAAATACACCCTGCGCGATGTGGAAGGGATCCCCGATCCTGACAACCTGCTGGACAGATTGATCGGTGCAAATGTACCGGAAGCCGACGTAGTCTATCCACCTATCGAGCCTCTGACGCAATATGCAGGCGGCGCCGGTTTCCTGAATCTGGGCTATGGCGGGGATCGCTATGTGCGTACTGAACCCATGGTGCTCCGCTACGGTGACAATTATCTGCCTTCATTCGCACTTATGATGGCGGCGCGCAACCGGTTCCTGGCGACTCGCAGTATCCAGGTTACGCTGGGAGATGCGGTGACGCTGGATAATTATGTCATTCCGACTGACCGTGAATTACGCATTTATCCGCACTTTTATCGGGGCAGAAAGGATCAGCCCGCATTCAGAACCTACTCCATTCTCGATGTGATCAATCGCAAGGTGGAAAGCTCGGCATTTCGCGACAAGACCGTGCTGGTGGGTCTGACGGCCCGCCAGCATGTGAATCCCATGATCACCCCGATTGGCGAAGTAATGACGCCCGTTATGGTGGCTGCCAACACGGTTTCCAGTCTGCTCAATAATGAACTGTATAAAGTTCCGACCTGGGCCACCCTGGCACGGTTGCTGGCGCTGGCGGGTATTGCGCTCTATTTGATGTTATTCCTACCCCGCCTGCGGCTTGGTACGGGCCTTGCCATCACGGCCCTGCTCAGTATCGGCCTGCTCAACGTGCAATTCTATTTTATGATTTCCGAGTCCACCTGGATAAAGTTAATGATGCCGCTAATGGCGCTGCTGGTCGGCCATTTGGCAATGAGTGGTAAGCACTACCTGGAACACAGCCTGCGGCATATACACCAGGAACTGTCAGCTGCGAACCGGGCACTGGGCCAGTCTTTCCAGGCCCAGGGACAGCTGGATCAAGCGTTTGAGATGTACCGTAAGACAGAAGTCGATGAGTCGGTGTTGAACCATTTATATAACCTGGGGCTGGACTACGAGCGCAAACGCCAATTCAACAAGGCGGTGGCGGTATTCAAGTATATCGCCGAGCAAAAACCCGACTACAGCGACGTGCTGGAGCGGATCAAGCGCACCCAGCAGGTATCCGACGCCCTGTTGGGAGGTGGCAGCACGGCAGCCGGCGGGGCCGCCAACGGCACCCTGGTAATCAGTACCACGGGTGTCCAGAAACCCATGTTGGGCCGTTACGAAATCGACAAGGAACTCGGTCGAGGCGCCATGGGCATGGTATATCTGGGTCATGATCCCAAGATTGGGCGAACCGTGGCCATCAAGACCATGAGCCTGGCTCAGGAGTTCGAGGGTGATAAACTTGCCGACGTGAAAGCACGCTTTTTTCGCGAGGCGGAAACCGCGGGTCGTCTGAACCACCCAAATATTGTTACGATTTATGACGTGGGAGAAGACCAGGATCTCTCCTATATCGCCATGGATTACCTCAAGGGCGATAATCTGCTGGCCTGGTGCAAGGCGGACAACCTGTTACCGGCTGCTGAAGTTGTGGATTTGATGATCCAGGTGGCCGACGGGCTGGATTACGCCGGCACCCAGAAAGTGGTGCATCGTGATATCAAGCCAGCGAATATCATTTATGATCAAGAATCAGGTACGCTTAAGGTTACGGATTTCGGGGTCGCCTGCCTGACCGACACCAGCAAGACCAAGACCGGGACGATCTTGGGCAGTCCGTCCTACATGTCGCCGGAGCAACTGGCCGGCAACAAGGTCGATGGCAGGTCGGACCTGTTTTCACTGGGGGTGACCATGTATCAGCTGCTGTGCGGGGAGTTGCCGTTTATTGCCGACTCGCTCGCCAGCCTGATGTACAAGATTGCGAATGAAAAACATCCGGACATTCGCATGTTTCGTCCCGAACTGCCGGCCTGTATAAGCCAGATTATTAACAAGGCCTTGCAGAAGGAAGCGACAGATCGCTTCCAGACCGGCTCGCAAATGGCGAAGGCGTTGATGCGGTGTCGTACACGCATTGCGAGTAAAAAAAATAAAACCAGAAGCAGGGCATCAGCGTGATCCAAAACAGCAGTAAACTCTCAATTTTCGGAGTAACCGATGTGGGCCTGGTCCGGGACCACAATGAAGACTATATTGCCTGGGATCCCTACCTGGGGCTGGTATTACTGGCAGACGGGATGGGAGGACACAATGCCGGTGAGGTTGCCAGTGAGTTGGCAGTGACCTGTATACGCGAGGCGTTGCGCGATGTCCTGACACCGGACATGCTGGCGTCAAATGTGATTGATTTCGCCGATGCATTACGCGAAGCGATCATCTATGCCAATGACGAAATCATCGGGCTGGCCAGCAGTAATCCTGAATATACCGGGATGGGTACAACCATTGTTGTACAGCTCTATCATGGGGATCGTGTCATTATGGCCAATGTGGGTGATTCCCGGATCTACCGATTCCGAAACGGCGAACTTGTTCAGTCGACGCGGGATCACTCGCTGGTACAGGAAATGCTGGATAACGGCTACATTAGCGAGGAAGAGGCACAGATGTCAGCCAGCCGGAATCTGATTACCCGGGCACTGGGGATCGCAGAGACCGTTGAGGTCGACGTGCTCGAGGAAACGGCTGAAAATGGTGATATGTATTTATTGTGCTCTGATGGCTTGACCGATCTGGTTTCAGAGGATGAAATACAGCAATTAATGATGTTGTACGAAGACGATCAGGAAACGGCAACCAATGAACTGATTGCGCTGGCGAATGAAAAGGGTGGCAAGGACAATATCTCGGTGATATTAGTAAACATACAGAAAGCTGATTCTGATTCTGTGGGCGCTAAGGAAGTCAAATAAGCCAGTATATATATTTGGGGAATGTTAATTACTTATGGCACGAATAATACTGATTCATGAAGGCGCGGTATTGAAGGAGTTTCCGCTCAACAAGGAACGCACGACTATCGGGCGTAAGCCACACAATGATATTCAACTGGATGACCCAACAGTCAGCGGTCAGCATGCAGTTGTATTGATGTTACAAAATGCCTACGTTGAAGATCTTAACAGCACCAACGGTGTCATCCTGAATGGCAAGAAGGTCACGCGCCGGCAACTGAACCACGGGGATGTGATTCGTATCGGCCGCCATGAAATGAAGTATGTAGATGGCAACGCCGAAGAATTTGAGAGTACGGTTATTATTCAACCGGAGAAAGGAAGCGCGGACAGCGCCAAATCGACGTATACCCCGCCGCGCAAGTTCCAGGTCAGCATACTGACAGGGCCCAAGAAAGGTCAGGTAATTGAACTGGTCAAACCCTACACGACGCTGGGTTCGCCCGGCGTTCAGGTTGCTGTGGTTGCCCGCCGGGGTTCGGATTATTTCCTGATGCCCATGAGTGGCACCGGTAACCGTGAAAACCCACCGAAGCTGAATGATGTACCAATCGGCGCCATTAGCCAGAAGCTGAAAAACGGCGACAAGATTGAAGTGGCCGGTACCGTTCTGCAATTCGGTTTTGCCGGTTGATGGTCAGGCGTATTTTTACGGACGTATAATTCCATGGCCAAGTTACTCCTCAAACATGAAGGCATGACGATTGGTACCTATCCGCTTGAGAATGACAGCGTGGGTATTGGACGCAATCCCGACAGTGAAATCCAGCTTGATGATCCGGCGGTCAGCAGCGATCATGCCCGGATTACCCGCAGCCCGAACGAATATCTGGACGGCCATTTCGATTATCATATCGAGGATCTTGACAGCACCAATGGCACCAAGCTCAATCGCCGTCGCATCACCCGGAGTTTGCTCAAACACGGCGATGCGATCCAGATCGGCTCACATCTTTTCCTGTTCGACAGTGGCCAGGTCCAGGACCTGGAAACCACGGCCATCTACCTGCCCGACGAAGACTGAACCCGGTTTACCCCGGGTTTCTTTTTTACCCAGACCCCTCCTCGGAGGATCCCAATCAGGCCTGCGCGTTATGTCGGGCGGTGGTAAAATTCTGGAATATTCACTAATCGCTTCGACGAGGTAAGCATGGCCGGACACAGCAAATGGGCCAATATTCAGCATCGTAAAAAAGCCCAGGACGCCAAGCGCGGCAAACTGTTCACCAAACTGATCCGGGAAATCACGGTGGCAGCCCGGATGGGGGGAGGTGATGCTGACGCCAATCCGCGTTTGCGCGCGGCTATCGATAAGGCACTGGCCAGCAATATGACCAAGGACACGGTCGAACGGGCGGTCAAGCGGGGTGCGGGCGCGGCCGACGGGGAAAATTACGAGGAAATCCGTTACGAAGGCTATGGTCCGAATGGCGTGGCTATTATGGTCGATTGCCTCACTGACAACCGTAACCGCACGGTGTCCGAAGTCAGGCATGCGTTTAGCAAGGCAGGCGGCAATCTGGGTACGGATGGTTCGGTGGCCTACCTGTTTACCAAAACCGGTACTCTGACGTTTCCGGCCGGCAGTGACGAAGACCGGATTATGGAAGTTGCGCTGGATGCCGGTGCCGATGATGTGGTCAGCAATGATGACGGCAGCATCGATGTGTTGACCAGTCCGGAGACGTTTCTGGATATCAAGCAGGCCATGTCAGGGGCCGGCCTGAATTCCGAAATGGCCGAAGTCACCATGCAGCCGGCCACCAGCGTGGATCTGGAGCTCGACGATGCCCAGAAAGTGATGCGGCTGGTGGACACGCTGGAGGATCTGGACGATGTCCAGAATGTGTATACCAATGCGGACTTCTCCGACGAAGTAATGGCTCAACTGGAGTGACGGGGAACAGGCGCCAAACGGGTGTCCCGTTTACTATCACGGGAAGCGGTGGGCGGATATACTGGCCATTCGCTACTCATCACCCGTCATTGAACTTATGACCCGCATCCTCGGCATTGACCCCGGCTCACGCTTCACCGGTTACGGTGTCATCGATATGAACCAGGGGCGGGCGGTATGGGTGGGTAGCGGCTGTATCCGCATCAAGGGCGAAGACCTGGCGGAACGCCTGCGAGTCCTGACCCAGGGATTGACAGAGATTCTCGACCAGCACCAGCCCGAGCTCATCGCGGTGGAGCAGGTATTCATGCACCGTAATGCAGATTCCGCGCTCAAACTGGGTCAGGCACGGGGGGCGGCGATCAGCACGGTCGCGATACGTCATCTGCCGGTGCATGAATACACCCCAACCCAGATAAAAAAGGCCATTGTCGGCAAGGGCAATGCAGCCAAGAGTCAGGTCCAGCATATGATCCGCGTTATGCTGGGACTCAATGCCATCCCCCAGGAGGACGCGGCCGACGCGTTGGCCGTTGCCCTGTGCCATGCCCATACCAGTCACACCCTGACCCGGATGAGCGCCACGCAGGTCGGTCTGCATCAGTTGCGACGCATGCGTCGTGGCCGGTTACGGTGAGGATCATCGTGTGATTGGCCAGCTGCGCGGGAACCTCATCAGCAAATCCCCGCCTGTCCTGCTGCTGGACGTGCACGGGGTTGGCTACGAAGTGGAAGCCCCCATGTCGACCTTTTACCAGTTGCCGGCCCTCGGCGAGGAACTAACCCTGCACACCCACCTGATTGTGCGCGAAGACGCCCAGATCCTGTGTGGTTTTGCGACGGAGGTCGAACGCCGCCTGTTCCGCGCCCTGATCCGGGTCAACGGGGTCGGTGCCAAGTTGGCGCTGGGCATTTTATCGGGCATGAGTGCCGATGAATTTGCGCACAGCATCCTGGGGAATGACACGGCCAGCCTGACCCGGTTGCCGGGGGTAGGCAAAAAGACGGCCGAACGACTGGTTATTGAAATGCGTGATCGTCTGGCGGACTGGCAGGCCGGTGACGTGACCGCCCTGTCCGGTGTGGCGCAGCCGGGTAGCCCGGATCCGGTCCGTGAAGCGGTCAGCGCGCTGATCGCGCTTGGTTACCGTCCACCGGAAGCCAGCCGGATGGTGCAGCAGGTGGACAGCACCGGCCTTAGCAGTGAAGATATTATTCGCGATGCCCTGAAGGCCTCGATTGAAAAATAATGATTGCCGGAGTGATGCGAACATGATTGAAAACGACCGCCTGATTGCTGCCGGTCAGCAAGGCGAGGACGATGCCCTGGACCGGGCCATCCGGCCTTCCCGTCTGGCCGATTATGTGGGCCAACCGGCGGTACGTGAGCAGATGGACATTTTTATTCGTGCAGCGCGTGGCCGGGATGAGGCGCTGGATCATGTGCTGATATTCGGCCCACCGGGACTGGGGAAGACCACCCTGAGCCATATCATCGCCAACGAGCTGGGCGTCAACATGCGGCATACCTCGGGACCGGTGCTGGAACGGGCCGGTGACCTGGCGGCATTGTTAACCAATCTGGAGCCTCATGACGTGCTGTTCGTCGATGAAATCCATCGTCTCAGTCCGGTGGTCGAGGAAATCCTCTATCCGGCTATGGAGGATTACCAGCTCGACATCATGATCGGGGAGGGACCTGCCGCGCGCTCCATCAAGCTCGAATTGCCGCCTTTTACGCTGGTGGGCGCAACCACCCGGGCCGGCTTATTAACCTCGCCATTGCGGGATCGTTTCGGCATTGTGCAGCGACTGGAGTTCTATACGACCGACGATCTGATCACCATCGTCACGCGCTCGGCCCGGATTATGGGGGTCAGCATCGACGCGCAAGGGGCTGAAGAGATCGCCCGCCGTTCCCGGGGTACCCCCCGTATCACCAACCGCCTGTTGCGGCGGGTACGTGATTACGCCGAGGTCAAGGCCAGCGGGGCAATCACCATCGATATCGCCAACAAGGCGCTTGATCTGCTGGATGTGGATGAATGCGGCTTTGATATGATGGACCGCAAGCTGTTATTGGCCATCATGGACAAGTTCGGTGGCGGGCCAGTCGGGATTGACAGTTTGGCTGCTGCCATCGGCGAAGAGCGCGGCACCATTGAGGACGTGCTGGAGCCGTTTCTGATCCAGCAGGGCCTCATAATGCGGACCCCCCGGGGCCGCGTGGCGACCCGCCAGGCCTACCTGCATTTTGGTCTGGAAATGCCCCACCCGCCGGATAATGCGGCGCCTTCAACGCTCAATCTGTTCGAGGATGAAGAAGATACCGACTAATAAAACCCCGTGACAAGAATCAGCAACAAAATAAGCCACCGAAGCGTGACCGGGTTCCTTTGGCCGGTGCGCATTTATTACGAAGATACCGATGCCGGTGGTGTTGTGTACTACGCCAACTACCTCAAGTACATGGAACGGGCGCGGACCGAATATCTGCGTCAGCATGGTTTTGAACAGGATGAACTTAAGCGGGAGTTGGGCGTCATATTCGCAGTGCGTTCGGTGCAGGTTGATTATCTTTTACCGGCCCGGTTCAATGATTTGCTGCATGTCAGTGCCAGCATCATCAAGCATGGGCGGGCCAGCTTGACTTTCGAACAGGACGTCATCCGGCAGGCAGATAACGCACTGTTGTGCCGAGGGGAAATCAAGGTGGCCAGTCTGGATGCGGCAAATTTTCGGGTGTGCACAATCCCCGAATCCATAACAAAATACATTAACCCGGGAGAATAGCTGTTGACTGCGGAAATGACCGTTTCCAGATTGTTGCTGGACGCCAGTTTGGTTGTCCAGATTGTTATGTCGTTGTTGTTACTCGTGTCCCTGTTGTCGTGGACCATCATTTTTATCAAGTGGTCGGTGCTCAAAAAGGCGCGCAGGGAAGCGGACCAGTTCGAACGCCACTTCTGGTCCGGTGCAGATCTGGGTGAACTCTACCAGCGAGTTTCAACCCATCGCGGCCGACTGTCCGGCATGGAGTCCATTTTCGAGTCAGGTTTTCGGGAATTTGCCCACCTGCGGAAGAGTCTGGGTTCGGATCCCATGGCAGTGATGCAAGGCGCACAACGCGCCATGCGGGTGGCCATGAATCGGGAAATCGACAGGTTGGAGATGCACCTGTCCTTCCTGGCGACAGTCGGTTCGACCAGCCCCTATGTGGGTCTGTTTGGTACCGTGTGGGGTATTATGAATTCTTTTATGGCGCTGGGTACGGTAAAACAGGCTACCATCTCTTCGGTGGCCCCCGGCATTGCAGAAGCCCTGATTGCGACAGCTATGGGTCTGTTCGCCGCAATTCCCGCCGTAATCGCGTATAACCGCTATTCCAATGACGTCGAACGCCTGGTCAGCCGCTACGATATATTTGCCGAGGAATTTTCCACCATCCTGCAACGCCAGGTGCATGCGTCACGTCAGGGTCAGACGACATGAGCGTGGGTCAGCCCATCGGCCAGCGGCCACGTCGCAAGCGCATGTCGGAAATCAATGTGGTCCCCTACATTGATGTGATGCTGGTATTACTGGTGATCTTTATGGTGACGACACCATTGTTAACCCAGGGTGTCGATGTTGAGTTGCCGCGCACTGAGGAAGGTCGTCAAATTGACACCAAGGGCGAAGAACCCCTGATTGTGTCGATTGACAGACAGGGCCGGTATTTTCTGAATATTGCGGCCAAACCGGATCAGGTGTTGAGTGCGGACACGTTGATAAAACATCTTAAGGCAACCTTGAAGCATCGCAAGGACAATACGGTGTATGTGAAAGGGGATCAGAACGTTCAGTATGGCAAGGTTGTGTATGTGATGGCATTGCTCAAGCAGGCCAACATTGAGCACGTTGGTCTGGTGACACGTTTACCCGACTCGGCGAATTAAGCAGACAACAGAATGTGGCAGATTATTCGTCAACATCCGCGTGCTGCGGTTACGGCACTGATATTTCATGTGGCCCTGATCACCGTGTTATTAGTCAGCTTCAGCTTTTCTGACAAGTCATCAGTAACCGTCCGGCAGGGGCCGGAGCCTGAATCGATAGATGCTGTTGCCATCGACGAACAAGAGATCCGGCAACGACAGACGCGCCTGAAGGAAGCTGAACGACGCAAGCTGGAAGCGCAGAAACGCAAACAAAATGAGGCGGCAGAGAAAAAACGGCGCGCTGCCGAAGCAAAAAAACGCCAGCAGCGTGAGGCTGAGGAGAAGCAACGTCGTGCTGCCGAAGCGAAAAAACGTGAACAGCAGGCCGCCGCGGAGAAAAAGAAACTAGCAGTCCTGGCGGAACAGAAAAAGGAAGCCGAACGCAAACGCGTGGAAGCAGAACGCCAGGCAGAAAAGGAACGGCAACAACGCGAGGCGGAGGAACAAAAAGCCCGCCAGGCGGATATTGCCCGCCAGGAAGCGGAGCTCAAGGCTCAGCAGGCAGAGGCAGAGCGCCAGGCACTGGCACGGCAGCAGGCCATGCAATCCGAGATAAAAAAACACGAGGCCTTGATCAAGCAACACATCACCCGGTACTGGCAAATACCTCCCGGAACCCCGGATAATCGGGTCTGCGAGGTAAAAGTAACTTTGATTCCCGGTGGTGACGTGGTGGATGTTAAAGTGATCCGCAGCAGTGGCGATGCGGCCTTCGATCGGTCGGTAGAATCTGCGGTATACCGCGCCGCGCCATTACCGGTGCCGTCGGTGGAATCCGGATTGTTCGATAAATTCCGGGAAGTGATCTTCCAGTTTGAGCCGCGCAACCGGATATAAATTGTTAACAAATTTTAATAGAGTAAACCTATGTTGAGTCGAATTTCTGCAATTTTGTTGCTGAGTCTGACCCTGGTAAGTCAGGGCGAAGCGGTGTTGACCATTGATATCACCGAAGGAACGGAAGGGGCAGTCTCCATTGCTGTGGTGCCCTTTGAATGGAGCGGTAAAACCGCGCCTCCCGTGTCCCTGGCCAACATTGTCGCCGCAGACTTGCATCGCAGCGGTTACTTTTCACCTTTCCCAGAACGGGACATGGTGGCCCGGCCCCATGATTTTAAGCAGGTCAATTTTGGCACCTGGCGCGCCGCCAATGTGGATTACCTGGTTGCCGGTCGCCTGCAGTCATTGGGAGACGGGACCTATCAGGTTCAGTTCCAGTTGATGGATGTGCTGAAGGGAACCCAGTTGGCCGGTTACAGCATTCGCAGCCGCGAAAGCGATCTGCGGCGCACCGCCCACCAGATGAGTGATATTATTTACAAGGCAATTACGGGCAAGCCCGGTGCATTCGATACCCGCATCGCCTATGTGACAGTAACCAAGAAAGGTAAGCAGGGTAACGTTTACCAACTGGCCGTGGCGGACGCGGATGGTTACAACGAGCAGGTAATCTATGAATCCACACAACCGCTGATGTCGCCAGACTGGGCGCCGGACGGTAACCACGTGGTGTATGTATCGTTTGCGCGCGGGCGGTCGGAAATTTATATCCAGAATATATTCACCCGTAAGACCGAACGGGTTGCCGATTTTAAGGGGTTGAACAGCGCGCCGGAATATTCACCGGATGGCAAACGGCTTGCGTTGACCCTGTCGAAGGATGGTAATCCGGAAGTCTATATTATGGATATCGCATCCAAACGACTGCAGCGCATCACCCGCAATTCTGCCATTGATACGGAACCGACCTGGATGCCGGATGGCAAGAGTATTGTGTTTACCTCCGATCGGGGTGGTTCACCGCAGCTGTACCAGGTCAGCATCAGCAACAATGGCGCCAGCGGACGACCGCGTCGTCTTACCTACGAGGGTAACTACAATGCGCGTCCGACCGTATCGCCCGATGGCCGGAATATCGCGATGGTGCATCGGGAGCAGGGCAAATTCCGCATTGCTCTGCTGGAACTGAATACCGGACGATTTCGGGTGATAACAGATTCGCGGCTGGACGAATCACCCAGCTTTGCGCCCAACGGGAGTATGATTATTTACGCCACCGAGGATAATTACCGGGGTGTGCTGGCTGCTGTTTCCGTGGATGGACGTGCTCAGCAGAAACTCAGACTGAAAAGCGGGGATGTGCGGGAACCCTCCTGGTCATCATTCAAGGCGCACTAGGCAATTCATAAATACTTCAAGGAGCATGATATGCCAAAATTTATTACTACTCTTTTTGTGATCGGCATGGTCGCAAGCCTGGCGGCTTGTAGCGGTTTAAAACCGGTGGAGAAAGGCAAGGGCACTGGCGAGGCAGCCGGTGAAAAGCAACAGGGTGACGCCCGCTATGGCGCCGAGGCGGGTGGCCCATTGGATATTAAACAACTGGACAATCCGGACAGTCTCCTCTCGGTCCGTGTCATTTATTTCGATCTGGACAGCAGCCAGGTTAGCGATGAAGGCAGGGAAGTACTGAGCACTCACGCCCAGTTTCTGTCCGCCCATCCGGAACTGAAGGTGGTACTGGAAGGGCATACTGATGAGCGCGGGACACGCGAATACAACCTGGCGCTGGGCGAACGTCGTGCCAAGGCCGTTCAGCAATTAATGCTGTTACAGGGTGTGTCGGAAGACCAGATCCAGGTGATCAGTTTTGGGGAGGAGCGCCCGGTGGCGCTGGATCATGATGAAGCAGCCTGGAAATTGAATCGCCGGGTCGAGATACTTTATTCAGGAATTCAATGATGCAACATCGTCTCTACAAAACACTGGCCGCAGGATTGCTTGTCGCAGGCTTGTCCGGGATGGTGGCTGCGGCCACAAGCGATCAGGAAATGGAACAGCGCGTGAACCGGCTGGAACGCATGGTGAACAGCCAGGGACTCGTCGACATAATGCTTAAACTGGAAAACCTGGAGAATGAGGTGCAAATGCTGCGGGGTGAGACTGAAATGCTCAGTCACAAACTGGAGGAAGTTAAAAACCGCCAACGCGATCTCTATCTCGATCTGGATCGACGCATCCTGCAGCTGGAGCGGGCCACGGCCGGAACATCCGGGACACCCTCCGCAACTACAACCGGTGCGGTAGCGGCTGGCGCTAGCCAGGCTGCTAGTAAATCGGCTACCACGGCAAAGACACCGACCGCGGCCTCGGGCAAGACGGGTGAGGGGGAACAGGCCGCGTACCAACAGGCCTTCGATCAGCTGCGTAACCTGCACTATGAAAAGGCCAGCGTGGCATTTAGTGATTTTCTGAAGCAATACCCGAATGGGCGTTATGCGCAGATTGCCCAATACTGGCTTGCGGAAACCAACTATGCACAGCGCAAGTTCAAGCAGGCGATTGGTGATTACCAGACGATGATCGACAAGTATCCGTCAAGCCCCAAAGTGGCCGAGGCTATGTTGAAAATTGGCTACAGTCAGTATGAGTTGAAGGATTACACCGCGGCAGAGAGCGTCCTGCAAAAACTCATCAAGTCCTATCCCGGTACGACCGAAGCGGGTCAGGCCCAGAACCTTTTGCAAAAAATCCGCCTCAAGCGTGGCAAATGATTCATGCCCGGAGAACGGACGGCACACGCGCAGATCGGAGAGCGGTTGCGCATCACGGAAATTTTTTACTCCCTGCAGGGTGAAGGCCGAAGCGTTGGTTGGCCCACGGTCTTTGTTCGCCTGACAGGCTGCCCCCTGCGTTGTGGTTACTGCGATACGAGCTATGCCTTCCAGGGCGGTGAATGGCTGACTCTGGATGAGATCAGCGAAAAGGTTTCGTCCTGGTCCAGCCGATATGTCACGGTAACCGGTGGCGAACCGTTGGCTCAGAAACCATGCTTGTCACTGTTGACCCGGTTGTGTGACGCAGGTTACGAAGTTTCCCTGGAAACCTCGGGTGCGCTGGACATCAGCAGTGTTGATACCCGGGTAATCCGCGTGATGGACCTCAAGACCCCTGGCTCCGGGGAAATGGATCGGAACCGTTACGAGAATATCCCGTGCCTGACTGAACGGGACCAGGTCAAGTTCGTAATAGGTGATCGCGCTGATTATGACTGGAGCGTCGCGCAAATAACCCAACACAATCTGGCGGAGCGCTGTGAAGTGCTGTTTTCGCCGGTCCACAGCCAGATGGCACCACGCGAACTGGCTGACTGGATCCTGGCAGATCAACTGGCAGTGCGCTTTCAATTGCAGGTGCACAAGATCCTGTGGGGAGATGAGCCGGGCCGATAACTGTCGTATTAATAAATTATGTACGCTTTCATCCAGTCTGACCTTCATATCAAAATTGGTGCTGGTGTTATAAGAATTAACGTGCAGTTAGAACCAATCCTGTTCAAGGATTAAAATTATCCCTGACAACCACCGGGTGTCTTTGACACGTTGTGTTTATCCGTAGATCCTATACTTACACTAACCTGAATGCCTGCCTCCATGTCCAAATCTACACCAATCCCCAGGGCCGTTGTCCTCGTGTCGGGCGGGCTTGATTCCGCCACCACTCTGGCCTTGGCCCAGGAACAGGGTTATGCCTGTTACGCCATAAGTTTCGATTACGGTCAGCGTCACCGGTGTGAACTGGAGGCGGCCCGGATGGTGGCGCGCAATGCCGGAGTCGTGGAGCATAAGGTCATTCGCATCAACCTCGATAGCATTGGCGGCTCTGCGTTAACCGATCCCGACATTGCTGTTCCCGATAAACCCGGTGAAGGGATCCCGGTGACATATGTGCCGGCGCGCAATACGGTGTTTCTTGCGCTGGCCCTGGGCTGGGCGGAAGTCCTGGAAGCGGAAGCCATTTTTATCGGGGTCAATGCGGTTGACTATTCGGGCTACCCGGATTGCCGACCCGAATTCATCGCCGCTTTCCAGACGCTCGCCAACCTGGCAACCCGGGCCGGGGTGGAGGGGCATCCAGTGCGTATTGAGACGCCGTTGATTCAATTGAGCAAGGCTGAAATCATCCAGCAAGGGAAGCGACTCGGGGTGGATTACGCACTGACCGTGTCCTGCTATGACCCGGACGAGGAAGGCCGCGCGTGTGGTCACTGTGATGCGTGTCGGTTGCGCACCGCCGGATTCAGTCAGGCTGGGATTCCCGATCCGACTCGCTATAAAATTGTAACTAATTGATATCTATAAAAAATATAGTCATTACCTTGACAATTGCACTACGCACCCCGGTCGTGGACGCACCGGTTCTGACTGGCATGGTCCGCACAATCACCGTAAAATGCTACATCGTTATGCGCGGTTCCGCGGCAGAGCAAGAAATAAAACAGTGGAATTGCTGATGTGCAGGATCGATCCCTATCTTTAGCGAGGTTGTAGCATGATTTTCGAGGAATTCGCGGCGGCACACATGACCGTCCTGTTGTCTGTATTTGGTGCGGCTTTCGTACTGGGCGCGGTGGTTAACAAAACCAATTTCTGCACCATGGGTGCCGTGTCCGACTGGGTCAACATGGGTGATACCGGCCGCTTCCGGGCCTGGGTGTTCGCCATGGCCATTGCCCTGCTGGGCGTGGTGGTGCTGGAAGCAACCGGCGTCATCAATGTGAATTCGACCCTGCCACCCTACCGGGGCAGCAATTTTGCCTGGCTGGAATACATCCTGGGTGGCCTTATCTTCGGGGTCGGCATGACCCTGGCGAGCGGGTGTGGAAACAAGACGCTGATCCGCATCGGCGGCGGTAACCTGAAATCAGTGGTGGTATTTGCCGTTATCGCGGTGTTCGCCTATTTCATGCTCAATCCGTTTCCGGGGACGGACGATACACTCTATTCCGCCCTGTTCTATAGCTGGACCAATCCCACTAGTGTGAGTCTGACCAGCGGCCAGGATGCTGGCAGTCTTGTGGCAGGATTGGCAGGCAGTGATGTCGCTGCCACCCGTACCGTCGTAGGCCTGGTCGTGGTCGCATTGATGATCTGGTTCATATTCAGATCCCCTGATTTTCGTGGCAGCTTCGATAATATCCTCGCCGGGCTGGTGGTCGGGCTGGTCGTACTGGCCGCCTGGTTCATAACCGACAGCCTGGTAACGATCTCGGCAGACGGTGAAACATTGAGCTGGACTAAATACGCCAGTACCGAATCCTGGGACATGCTGCAAGATAACCCTGACGCCCGGCCCCGAGACGTGGGAGTACAGTCCTTCACCTTCATTAATCCCATCGGTCAGACGCTGCGCTACGGCCTGAGCAACTTCGACACTACGCTGGTGACCTTTGGTCTGGCAGCTGTTGCAGGGGTGATCCTGGGCTCATTTTTCTGGGCACTGGTTTCCGGGGGGTTCAGATTTGAGTGGTTCGTAAATTTCAGGGACTTTATCACCCATGTCATTGGCGGCATTATGATGGGTGTTGGCGGTGTGCTGGCCCTGGGTTGCACCATTGGCCAGGGGATATCCGGGGTCTCGACCCTGGCCGTCGGATCCTTCCTCGCGGTGGGGAGCATCATTCTGGGGAGTGCCCTGACCATGAAGGTCCAGTACTACAAGATGGTCTATGAAGATGAAGCCTCATTTGGCAAGGCACTCATCACGGCCCTGGTTGATATGAAACTGCTGCCAGCCGGGATGCGGAAGCTGGAAGCGATCTAGACGGCAGTCCGTCACCAGGCTTGCGAATCCCGCTGGGTCCGGTAAAATGCCCGCTTTTGTTTGCGGGGCGTTAGCTCAGTCGGTAGAGCAGTTGGCTTTTAACCAATTGGTCATAGGTTCGAATCCTATACGCCCCACCATTTGTTCTAAAAGCCGGTCAATCGTGACCGGCTTTTTTGCTGTCTCGGTCTAGGGGCAACTTTCCACGTCGATATCCAGGCTTTTTGCCGCCAGGCACAGGGCCTCACTGCGCGAAGTCCGAATGTGTTCCGCAGGCAGCTTTTGCAGGATCCCCTGCAGTTCGAGGAACTGTTTCACCGGAGGGCGGGCACCAGCCAGAAATACACCGCGCCCGACCTGCAAGGCATCACTGATCATGTCATCGAGGGCGCGACAGGAAGTGAAATCGACCGAGGATACATCAGACAGGTCCATTACCAGAATATTGTATTCCTCATAGGCGGCGAGAATTCGTACCATGCCCTTGGCGGCACCAAAACTCAGCGGTCCTTCCATGTGATAGAGCAGAATCCGACCGGCCGCCGCGCCAAGCACGTCGGCCTCTGTTTTCGACAACGGTGTTTCCTCACCAGGTTCAGTGATGACCCTGATGCTTTTAACCTGCAGGTCGGACATACGTTGCAGGAACAGGAGGCTGGCCATAACCATGCCGACCGCAACGGCCGTGATGAGGTCGACGAATACTGTAATGAAAAACACGGTGAACATGATGACGACGCCGGCCTTGGGCGCCTGCCTGAACCGTTTCAGGTAATCCCAGTCAATAATATCGGTCCCTACCTTGATGAGAATTCCGGCCAGGACCGCATGGGGGATATACTTTGCGAATCCACCAGCACCCAGGATGACGGCCAGCAGGATCAGCGCATGCAGCGCACCTGACAAGGGTGTTTTGCCACCTGCCCGGACATTGACCACCGTACGCATGGTCGCGCCTGCACCCGGCAAACCACCAAACAAACCCGCGATGGTGTTCCCGATCCCCTGACCAATCAGTTCCCGGTTTGATTCGTGGTGAGAGCGGGTGATGTTGTCCGCTACCAGCGAGGTCAGCAGTGAGTCAATGGAGCCGAGCAGGGCCAGAACCAGGCCAGACTTCACCATACTAACGATGATATCCCAGTCGAGGACCAGGACTGGCAACTGGGGATTGGGTAGTCCGGTGGGTACCTCGCCCAGCACACTGGCATTGCCGTTAGGGAAGAAAACCAGCATCACACCGGTACCGACCAGCAGGGCCACCAGTGGCGAAGGAATCAGACGGTTGAGGCGTGCTGGCTGCAGATAAACAATAGCCAGCGACAGGACGCCGAGTACCGCGGCGTCGAAAACCGGGTGTGCCAGAAACATGGGTATGGCTTCAGCCGCCGCGAGGGGAGCACCGGGAGACGCGTGGCCGAGCAGGGGGCCGAGCTGCAACAGGATAATGATAACCCCGATGCCGCTCATGAAGCCGGAAGTCACCGGATGAGGAACCAGGTTGATGTATCGTCCGAGCTTGAATACGCCAAACAGGATCTGGAATATGCCACCCAGCATCACGACCGTGAAGGCCAGCGCGGCACCTTGCGCCGGATTGGCAGGAAACATGCCAGTGTACTGGGTAAAGATGGCCGCCATCACCACTGTCATGGGTCCGGTGGGACCGGATACCTGGGCCGGCGTACCACCAAACAGGGAAGCAAAGAAACCAACAAAAATGGCGCCATAAACGCCAGCCACAGGGCCTGCGCCGGAGGCGACACCAAAGGCGAGGGCAAGCGGCAGGGCGACCACGGCGGCCGTAATACCACCATAAATGTCGCCGCGCAGGTTATTAATCTTGAAGTTACGCATAATGCTTTCTCTATCTTTTGTCTGAGCAGACTTTATTTCGATTGCGGGTCATTCTCACCGTGATTCGAGTAGGGGCTGGCTGTTCCCGTGAGAGACAGAGACAATCAAGCAGGATTTAGCCAAATAAGCCGGCATTTACCCACATATGTACCCAGATGCTGGCCATATAGCCAAGCGCAATGACCGGGCTCCATTTGAGGTGACTGAAGAAGGTGTACTTGCCGCGTGCCTGACCCATCAATGCAACGCCGGCCGCAGAGCCAATGGATAACAGACTGCCGCCAACCCCTGCTGTAAGTGTAACCAGCAGCCACTGGCCGATGGACATTTCAGGATTCATGGTCAGAACCGCGAACATGACCGGGATGTTGTCCACGATCGCTGACAGCAGACCAACCAGTACATTGGCATTGGTCGGACCGAGATCGGTATACATGCTGATGGAGGCCAGCTCCAGGTAGCCAATCATCCCGAGGCCGCCAACACTCAATACCACGCCGTAAAAAAACAACAGGGTGTCCCATTCGGCCCGGGCAATTTTGTTGAAAACGTCGAATGGGACAACTTCACCAACCTGGCCTGCTTCTTCACGGTCTTTCAGCGGGCTGGTCTTACGCAGGTAATAGCCAAAAAACTGCAAATAGGCCAGGCCGGTCAGCATTCCAATCACAGGCGGCAGGTGCAGGAAATTATGGAAGCTGACTGCAGTCGTTATGGTCAGCAGAAACAAGATGATAATTCGCCTGGCACCGCGATACATTTTGACTTCCGTATCAGTGGTTACCGGTTTTTCATTAGGAACTGCGAAGTGCATGATGGTTGCCGGCACCAGAAAGTTTACGGCGGCGGGAATGAACAGGGCAAAGAAAGTCCAGAATCCCACAATGCCTTTCTGCCAGACCATCAACGTAGTGATGTCACCGAACGGACTAAAGGCGCCCCCCGCATTGGCGGCGACCACAATGTTAATGCAGGCCAGGCTAACGAATCGCAGGTTATCACCACCTACCGCCAGGACGACAGCGCACATCAGCAATGCCGTCGTAAGGTTGTCGGCGACGGGCGAAATAAAAAATGCCAGGATACCTGTCAGCCAGAACAGGGCACGTAAGCCAAAACCTTTGCGGATTAACCAGGATCGCAGTGCGTCGAAAACCCGACGTTCATCCATCGCATTGATGTAGGTCATGGCAACCAGCAGGAACAGCATCAGTTCTGAATATTCCAGGAAGTTGTGGCGTATGGCCTGCTCGGCTGCATGGGTCAGATCGTGTTGGGCATACACCAGTGCAATCAAGGCCCAGATGATACCGGCCGCAAGAATAACCGGCTTGGACTTGCGCAGGTGGGTGAATTCCTCGGCCATCACAAGCAGGTAGGCGATTACAAACAGGGCAATCGATGCATAGCCGACCCAGCTGTGGGTCAGATCTAATCTTGTCGTATTGGTATCGCTGGCCAGGCTCATGGCCGGGAGGATCAGGCAGGCGCAGAGGACAAAAAGTTTGTTAAACATAAATTTTCTCAGCCAGGTGAAATACTGAATAACAGAATAAATTCTTGCCCGGGTTTGTCAGCGGCGCTTGATCTAGCCGAAGACGATATTCATCATGATTATCGTGACGATAATAAACAATACGGTCATGATGCCGCCGGCTTTCATAAAGTCCGGCACCCGGTAACCGCCAGGGCCCATGATCAGGGCATTGACCTGATGGGTAGGAATCAGGAAAGAATTTGATGTAGCAATCGCTACCGTCAGCGCAAACACCGCTGGGCTCGCACCGACACCAATGGCAATGTTCACGGCCAGCGGGACCAGCAGCACCGTGGCGCCAACATTGGACATCACCAGGGTAAAGAAAGTGGCCAGAATGGCAACAGCCGTCTGGATAACCCAGATGGGCATATCGCCGACTACTGAGAGTGTTTGTTCGGCGATCCACTTGGCTGTGCCGGTCGTCTCGACCGCCAGACCCAACGGGATCAAGCTGGCAAGCAAAAATACCGTTTTCCACGATACGGCTTGATAGGCTTCCTCAATCTTCAAAACACCGGAAATAACCATGCCGATAGCACCGGTCAACAGTGCGACGGACAGTTTGATGTCGGTGAACAGGACCAGAAACAGGGCAATGGCAAAGAACACAATGGCAGCAAGAACTTTGTGCGGACGCAGTTCCTCATGCGGGAATTCGGTGGTCACCACAACAAAATCGCGATCCTTTTCCAGCCGGGCGAGGGCAATCCATGTAGTCTGGACGACCAGGGTGTCGCCGGCTTGCAGGGGCATGTCACGGATACCTTCCCCTTCGCGCAGGGTTTCGCCTCCACGGTGCAGAGCGACCATGGCAATACCGTATACCTTGCGCATCCAGACATCGCGGGCACTTTTCCCGATCAAGGATGAGCCGGGCGGAATAACCACTTCGGCTATCCCTGCCTTGGTCGTTGCGAGTACTTCGGCAAATGTTTCCAGATTTTTTCGCAGGACAAGGCCATAGTGTTCGACAAAGAGTATCAGGTGATCGGGCGAAGCCAGTATCCCCAGTACCGAATTGGCTTCAATTCCAACATCGCGGGCCATGCTGCCTGGGCCAATACGCAGATCATCTGTTCCACGTAAAGCCGCGATAACACGAATCTTTTCATCGTGCTCCACATCGTCCAGCATTTTACCAATCAGGGGGCTTTCTGGTGGAACCACGACTTCGAACAGGGCATAGTCCAGTCCATACACACGCTTGAAATAGCTCATGGCGTTTTCGCCGACTGCGCCTTTTTCCTGTTTGGATACCGGCAGGACAAATTGGCCCGCAAGTATAAAGTACAAAATGCCGGTAATGACCAGCACGACACCCACAGGTGTTACCGAAAAGAGTGACCAGGTTTTCATTTGCTGGTCAACCGGCAGTGCCTGGTTGGACGTGAGGATCAGGTCATTCAGCAGAATAAGTGGGCTTGAGCCAACCATTGTCATGGTGCCGCCGAGAATAGCGCAGAAACCCATTGGCATGAGCAGCCTTGACATGGATAAACCGGAACGGGCCGAGATTCGGCTCACCACAGGCAGGAAAAGCGCGGCGGCCCCAACGTTTTGCATAAAACTTGATATAAATGCGACAGTACCTGAAATGATAGGAATGATTCGCTTTTCCGTCGTACCTCCCACCTGCAGGATGAATGCTGCAACCTTGCTCATGATGCCCGTCTTGTCCAGACCGGCCCCAAGGATCATGACCGCAATAATTGAGATCACCGCATTACTCGAAAAGCCGTCAAACAGGTGATTGTTTGATATCAATCCTTGCTCCAGGCCCATCAAGGGCGCCAGCAGGCCGGTCAGGCCAAGCAGCACCATAATACTGATGGCGGCAACATCGACCTCGACAATTTCAAATGAGAAAAGGTAGATGGTCAGCAACAGAATGGCGCTGACCCAGGCAATCTGGGCGTTCGGGACAACCGAGGCCAGGTACCAGGCAAGAAGAAGGAAAATTGCGGCCGCAATCAGGCGAATTATTGTTTGTCTGGACACCAAGTTCCCCGGTACGTCATGCAGGTATGCCGCATGGCGGTTTATCCTGCCAATAAGTAGATCGCAAGTGGTTGTTTTATAATACGTTTATCCCGCCGATCATGGCACAGGTAATGGCTGCCCCGATGTCAATGGTAAACGACAACCCCAAATTCAAAACAATCAAATCTACACAATGTTGCCCCAAAAGGCTAGCCAGCGGGCTGGCGGGAGGGCGCAATGGCATTGGACCAGGCCCAAGGCAAGACGGACCTTTTTATTTTTGCTCTGACGGCGGCTCCAGGTAGGGTACGCTGTTGCATTCCTGGAAGATGCGCTTGTCGCAGGTGCGGCAAATGTCTTTATCCAGTTTCTGAAAAATGGCCGTGACGGCGGCCTTTTTTGACTGGAAGATGTTATTCGGACCCAGTTCATCCAGACAGCACTTGTCCAGTGATTCCCACAATCCCTTTTTGACATGTAGCAGATATAGATCGCCACCCCGTGCTTTGCGTTTCATGGCTTCGCGCACCAGCATGTCACCGCCGGCAATGTCGGTAAAATTAATGCCCTCGGCCACGATAGCCAGATGTTTCTGTTCCGGGTACTGTTCCTCAATTTCGGCCAGGACTTCCAGAACATGACTGACGGAGCCGAAGAACAATGATCCGTCGATACGTAAAAATCGGAGTTGCGGGCACTGGGGCAGGTCCGGATCGGTGGTGAACTTCCGGTTGGGTATGCGTGGATCCGGTGTCCGGGTCACAATACGGGGGCGAGAAACCCGCATCAGATACAACACCAGCGATAGCATTACGCCGGCGAAAATGGCGAATTCCAGTTCCAGGAATAACGCTCCGAAAAAAGTGACTCCCATGATCGCTGTTTCGCGCCGACTGGCCTTGAGGATATGCCGGATTTCGTGAAAGTCGACCAGGCCCCATGCGACCAGAAACAGGATCCCGGCCATGGCGGCATTTGGCAGGTAGGCAGCCAACGGGGCAACCAGCACCACGATGACCATCAGCAGGCTGCCGGCGAAGACCGCGGCGAGGGGGGTTTTGGCGCCAGCCTGGTAATTTAGACCGCTGCGGTTGAACGAACCGGTCGCCACATAGCCGGAAAAGAAGCTGCCGGCTATGTTCGACAAACCCTGGCCAATGAACTCCTGGTTGCCGTTGATACGCTGTCCGCTGCGGGCACCCAGCGAACGGCCAATGGATACCGCTTCGGTAAGGGCGAACAGTGTGACGGCAAGCGCGGTCGGGGCCAGATCCTTGATGGTGCCAAGCGAGAAATTCGGTGATGACAAGGGGGGCAAGGTGCTGGGTAGCGCGCCGACAGTGTCGATCGCCGTTGTCTCCGCACCGAACAGCTGATTTAGCAGCACAGCCACCAGACTGCCGAAGATCATCGCGATAATCATATAGGGCATGCGGGGTAGCCAGCGTTTTACGAAAATACCTGACAGCAGGGTAGCCATCGCCACCGTCGTGATGTAAGGATTGATATTCGGTACTTGCTGGGCAAAATTGTACAGCACGTCATGCAGATGGCCGCCACGGGGAATGGTGACTCCAAAGAAGTTCTTTAACTGTTTGCTGGCAATCAGGAGCGCGGCGCCGGTCGTGAAGCCGACAATCACGGAATGCGAGATGAAATTAACCAGCGCCCCCATCCGGGCCAGTCCGAGCGCCAGCTCTATGACACCCACCATGAAGGTGAGCGTCAGGGCCAGGGTGACATAGTCCATACTGGCCGGTTCAGCATACACAGAGAGGGCAGAGAACACGACAATAGAAGCCGCAGTCGTGGGGCCAGATACCAGATGCCAGGAGGAGCCGAACAGGGCCGCCACAACTGCCGGAATCATACCGGCATATAGACCGTACTCCGGCGGCATGCCAGCGATGGTGGCGAAAGCCACACCCTGCGGCAGGACCACAACAGCGCCAGTCAGACCGGCAATAAAATCAATCCGGAAGCTGTTTTTGTTGACCCGCGGCCACCAGAGACGAAACGGGGTGAGAATTGATAACCACTCATTACGGCCGGCAGCCATATACAGTATCTCCCTGTGCTGATTGAGGCATCACATACGGTTCACATACAGCAGGTTGCCTGGTTTGATTCAGACAGATTGAACCGGGGTGATGACCCTGGGGTGGATGTTCCAGTCCGACTTTACTCCCAGACAACCGGACCCGGGATCACATTTGCGCGAAAGGAGCGGGACTGTTGGCACGGCTGGTTCAAGCTGGACAACTAGCCGACCGGCAGGGCCGGCGACCGGCGGAAATTCTAGCATAAAAAAGCCCGGCACAGGGCCGGGCTTTTAAATCGAGCAGGGAGGCGTTTAATGACGGACCGCGGGACCGTTCAGCATGATGCCATTGCTCATGTAGGTGTGGAAGTATTCCAGGTGATCATAGGTCGGGCTCTGTAACTTGAACGGCTTGGCACGGACCTGCTTGTTGCAACCGGCATAACGCTTCTGAATGGTCCCGAAGCCGCCCAGCGGGTCATGTTTGCCTTTTTTGGCATCGGTTTTCTTGGACCAACTGCGACGCCAGACCGGGAAGTGGGAGGTTTGCCCCAGTGCCGGGCTGAGCAGGTTGCCGCGGGCCAGCATACCGGCAGAGTACATATGGCAATCTGCGCAGGAGAAATTGAGCTGGCCACGCTTGGCATAGAAGAAAATCTTGCCGTCATTGTAGGCCTCGAGCGAAGCCGGGTCGTTGGATATGACCACATTCTGCTTCTTGCCGCGGGAGTTGTAGGCCATGAATGCCGAAATGGCAGCCATCTTGCCTTTCCCGTATTTAATACCTTCGGCCTTGACATCAACACCATTATTTTCCAGACAGGCCATGATGTCTCTTTCAAGGTCACGGACCTGCTTGGTCTTCTGGTCGAAGTAGGGATAGTTCTGCTTGATCCCCAGGCCCCCGTTCTTGAAGCACTTGCCGACGTTGTATTTGGTGAACAGTTTTTCCCCGATTTCGACACCTTCTTCATAGGGCGGAAATTCTTCCATGGCTTCCCATTCGAAACGGCGATCCGCATCGAGGGCGTAGGCGCCGTTTCCGTAATCCTGCAGCTTGACGCCGGGGAATTTCTTGAAGAAGAAGGCACGGAAATCTTTTAGGTCCGTCTGCGGGGTAGCCTGTGCCGTCATGGCGATGCCGCCCAGCATTGAGAGTGCTGTAATTGTGATAAGGAATTTTTTCATTTTTTTAACTCCTGAATTATTTAACCTTGACTTCAGCGGAATCGCTTTGACCCGTATTATCGACCCAACTGAGGTTGACAGTTTCACCCTTGGCGCCATTGAAGGCGAAGGAGAGATACGGGTTCTTGGACACGGCGGGGCCCCATTCGGCCAGCAGGACCTGCTTGCCGTTGGCCTTGCAGGTGACTTCCTGGATGAAAAGTGCCGGGATGACCTTGCCGGTTTTCTTGTCTTTGCGCAGACCGGTTTCCATCGGATGCTTGATCAACGCCTTGACGGTGACCGCATTGCCTTTGGCACGGGCGCGGATTTTGATGCTATTAGCCATGAGTGTAAATCCTCTTAAAAAATGAGCCTGGGGTTAACCGCCACAGCCACCGATGGTGACCTTCACATTCTTGCGGGCGCTATAGAGTTTGCCATTGGCCTTGATGACGGCCACGACGTCGGACGTTTTCCCCATTTTGATGCGGGTAGCGACCATGGCCTGGGTGCCGGCGTCCAGTTTGAAGTTGGCCGACAAGGGCGTACCGTTTTTGGAGGCGATGATCGCGATGTTGTCGACGCCCTTCATGGACGAGGACACGGTGACCGGGACCACGGCACCGTTTTCGGCGATGTCGGGGGCCTTGATCTTGATATCGCCCGACGGGGTATTGTCGGCGGAGCCGAACAGGGAACTCAGGGCATCATCGACACTCTTGGCTTCAAAGGCGGCCTTGGGCCAGGCGGCCAGGACCATCCGCGGGGTAAGCAGGCCTGCACCGACGGCGACCGCCACGGCGGAGCCGGCCAGCGTGCTTTTCAAAAAAGTTCTGCGTTGCATGTGTTATTTCCTCC
>JAJDNN010000061.1 GCA_022340685.1 Pseudomonadota bacterium | reverse complement strand
CCTGTACATGATCAACGCCATGCGTTACGGCATGCTCGGTGTTTCGGATATTGATGTCACCACGGCCCTGGCAATGATCGTGTTCTTCGTGGCTGTGCTGTTCATCTTCAGCCTGGTTTTGCTGCGGCGGGGCGTGGGTTTGCGGGACTAGCCGACATCTCTTGGCGAGTGTTGCCTGGGCAGATCTATAAGGGCAGTAGACGTGCCGGGATATACGGGTAGGTCGATCGGTTTCGGACTAGCCTGTGCCAGACCGACTCATCAGCTGCAGCTTGAGCTTTTCGTAATCCTGTGATGTGAGGACATTGTGCCCGACCAGGCGGCGCAGCATTTTGATTTCACCGGCCAGGCGTTGTTGATCATCGACCGGCACCTTTTCATAGACTTCATTGATGAGCGCTTTCAACTGCTTGGTGAAGGTGCGGAACGACTTTTTATCCGGATTATTAATCAACAACCGGACCAGGGGATAACCGGTATTTCTGGCTACGAAAACCCGTTCGAAACTGGATTTGGCAAACCCGATCAGCAGAGATATGAATGCCGCCAGGCTCAGCCCCAGGGTGACAGGCAGTGCATAGCCTGCCAGTTTGACGTTAAACAAACCGGGTACGATCACGATGATAAGCAATAACAAGAGGATGGCGGCAGCGGCTGCGGTCAGCCAGGGCCAGGCGATGGTGATCCTGAACCGGCTCTCGGGATCGAGCGCAACCAGGTCGAGCTGATAGTCCTGCATCTGTTTAACGCCCTGCATTCGAACAAACAGGTAACGATCATCCCGGGTTTCAAACCGGCGCTGCTTCGAAAAAAGCCCTTGTTGTTTCAGAACGATGTTATTTGGCATGGTAAACACGACACGCCGGTTGAGACCGGACTTCTGTGTATTGTTATTCTTTTAGCATACCCGGCCTGACAGTCAAAGTGCCGGACCGGTAATTTGCGCAGCGGGTCACCGCTCAAACCCGGCGCAGTATGTGGTCCATCACCCACACCGGCAGGATCCGTCGCAGGTACCCAAACAGGTAGGTTGGAACGGTTACATAGTAACGGGCCTTGGGTCGACGGCTTTCCAGTGCATGGACGACTTTTTTAAGCACGGCCTCCGGGGGCAGGGTGAATGGCACAACCGGACCTTCCGATTCCAGCCGAATCAGGGTGGCGTGATACTGCCCGGCATGGGGGCTTGCATCGATATCGATGTTGTTCAGAAAATGGGGCAGGGCGTTGGCCCGGAAGCGGCTTTTGATGGGGCCGGGTTCAACCAGCGCCACGTGTATTGGTGTATCGGCCAGTTCCATGCGGAGCGTATCGCTCAGTCCCTCGACGGCGAATTTGCTGGCAGTGTAGGCACCACGCATGGGCATAGCGGCAAAGCCCAGCACCGAGCTGTTCATGATGATGCGGCCATGACCCTGACGACGCATGGCGGGGATAACCCGGTTGGTCAGTTCCAGCCAGCCGAAGACGTTGGTCTCGAACTGGGCGCGCAGGACCTCGCGGCGCAGGTCTTCCACCGCGCCGGGTTGGCCGTAGGCGCCGTTATTGAACAGACCGTACAGCCGACCGCCGGTACGCGCCAGGATTTCATCCACTGCCCAGTTGATGGAATCGCTGTCGTCCAGATCCAGTGGCAGGCTTTCCAGGCCAAGGGCATTGAGGCGATCCACATCCTGCAGTTTGCGCGCGGTGGCGAACACCCGGTAGCCTCGTTGCCGCAGACCCTGTGCGACACACAGGCCGATACCACTGGAACATCCGGTGATCAGGACGGCGCGTGAGTCGGTGCCGGTCATGACAGTGGCTGCGCGTGGTTTGGGATGGTGTAGTAAGGCATGGTGCGCTCTATTTTAGGCAGGATTCAGGCCAGCAGCACGGCAATGATGCCGGTAAAAAAGATGCCGTCAAAGGTCCCGGCGCCGCCGATAGACGCAATGGGGGTGGCCAGTTTGTTGATGTCTTTCAGGTGCAGCAGGTCGGCACCGATCAGTACGCCGAGCGTGCCACAGATATAGGCCAGCGGTGCGCTGAATGACGGATTCAGGACAAGGGCGGTGAGGGCAGCCGCCAGCGGCGCCAGCAGGATGGGCATACCGATCCCCATGCCTCTGATGGGGCGGCTCACGGCATAGCTGATGGCGGTCACAATGATCGTGCCCAGAAAGACATCAAGCAGGGGTAACGGCTTGGTGGACAACAGGTAGATGCAAAAGCCGACGGGGATGAGTGCGCCGCCAACATTGATAGATACCACAGTCACGCCCTGGTAGGGCAAGATCTGGCCCAGAAAACCGCGCGGCATTGGCATTGGTTCGGGCGTGATGTCCGGATCGCCCTTGAGCGTAAACAGGGGCAGGTTGATAGCGCTACCGAGCAAGGTGGCGAACAGCAACGTGCCAGCCGATCCCGGTGACAGCCCCAGCTTGGCCAGCACTACCCCGAGGATTTGCAGCTGGAGCAGCACCAGCAGAAAAATCACCAGGAAAAAAAGAACGACGAAATGAAAGGGTCTGACAGGCATGGTGACCTACAGCAAGGGGGTGAGGGTTGCCGCCAGCATGACATCCAGATTGATGGCATTGGTCTCGTGGCTGATACTGTCGCTGCTCCAGATCGTGTTGATCCCCGCGGCGTGCATCAGATCAAGCGCACCTTCCGCAAACAGGGCATGGGTCACCAGGCCATGGACCTCACGGGCGCCGGCAGCGATCAGTCCCTTTGCGGCTTCTGCCAGGGTATGGCCGCTACTCACCACGTCATCTACCAGGATCACCACGCGATCCTGATAGTCCCGCACGGGCAGGGCGACGCGCACGTCCTGATCACTGAAACGCTGTTTGGTCGCCACTACGTGATCGGAGCCAGCAGCAGCGGCGACCTGCTCCACCCACTGGGCTGATTCGGCGTCCGGTCCAAGCAATAACGGCTGCAGGTCCAGACGGGCCAGAAATTCACCCAGCGCCGGTGCGGCGGACAGGTTGATGGCGGTTTCAAGCGGAATGGCCTCATCAAGGCTGGTAATGCGGTGCAGGTGGGCGTCGACGGTCACTACAGCGTCCACCTGCTGGGCCAGAAACCGGCCGATGATGTGTTGGCTGATGGCTTCGCCCGGATGAAAGGCCTTGTCCTGGCGCATATAGCAAAGATAGGGCGCGACCAGGCTGATGCGCCGGGTACCAAGTTGGCGCAGGGTAGCGCAGGCCAGCAGCAGGGCGATCAACTTATCATTAGGCCGGTCCAGACTCTGGCACAGAATAACGTGCTCGGGGGGTAGGGGCGGGACGTGTACCCGTATCTCACTGTCAGGAAAGTGATGGACCTTGAGGGGCTGGTAGTCGATTCCGAGCCGCACGGCCAGTCGCTGGGCGGCGGCGCTGTAGTCGGGCAGGCTGACCACCAGTGTCATCGGCTAGATTTCCAGGTAACTACGGCTGGCGGCGGGCTGGGCGCCGATACGGAAGCCGTTGTCTCGCTCCGCAAGATCCCGGGCAAACGCGAAATCGGCCGGGAATTCGGCCTGGATTCGGTACAGCGGCTCACCCTGACTGATTTTGTCGCCCAGTTTTACGTACAAGTCCACCCCGGCATTCAAATCCATCGGTGCACCGGCCAGACGGGCGATGCGGCCTATCTGGTAGTTATTGATGGCAGTGATATAGCCGTCTTCAGGAGCAGTGATATCGATATTCAGCGGCGCGGTGGGCGCAATCGGCGTGGCTGGTCCCTGGGCCTTGATAATGTCCTGCATTTTTTTCAGGGCGCGGCCGCTTTCCAGGATATCACGTGCCAGATGAAAACCCTGACCACCCCGGACATCAGGATCGAATTCCAGTACCCGGCCGGCCAGGTACAGTGCTTTCTGGCGCAAATCGTCCGGCGCGTCGGGATCATTGTGCAGCACCTGCATCACATCGCGGGCTTCCAGGGCCGGGCCGATACCGCGGCCGATGGGTTGGCTGCCATCGCTGATCACCACTTCCAGGTGGATACCGAGCCGGTCGCCGACGAACTCGAACAGCTTGCGCAGGCTCAGCGCCTGGTTCATGTGACGCACCTTGGCGGTGGGGCCGACCGGGATATCGAGCAGAAGATGGGTGGAGCCCGCAGCCAGCTTCTTGGACAGGATCGAGGCGATCATCTGGCCCTCCGAGTCGATGCCCAGCGGACGTTCCACCGAAATCAGGATGTCGTCGGCTGGCGCCAGGCGGGCATTGCCGCCCCAGACGAGGCAGGCACGGGTTCGATCGACCACGGTATGCATTTCTTCAGGGGTGAGGTCGACCCGCGCCAGGACACTCATGGTGTCTGCGGTGCCCGCCGGAGAGGTGATGGCCCGGCTGGAGGTTTTGGGGATTAACAGGCCGTGCGCGGCGGCGATGGGTACCACCAGCATGGTCGTGCGGTTACCGGGAATACCGCCAATACAGTGCTTGTCCGCCACCAACGGTTCATCCCAGTGGAGCTGTTCCCCGGTTTCGGTCATGGCCCGGGTCAGTGACATGATTTCCTCGCGATCAATCCCTGATTGCATGGAGGACGCCAGAAACGCTGCCATCTCGACCTTGGAATAGCGGTTGTCGGTGATGTCGCGGGTAATATTGCGAAAGTCGTTGAGCGTCAGCCGCTCGCCGTTGATTTTGCGACGTACGGCTTCCATGGAACGGGGTGGGCTGGTGTGGGCGATCTGGACCAGGTGGCCTTCCTCCATACCCAGCTGGTCAAAGGCCTGTTCCGCCAGGCCCAGTTCATCCGGGGATACGATGTTATCGTCGTCCACGATATTGAGCACGGCATTGATGCGGTTGTTGTTGGCCTGGATCTCCACCTTGCTAAGTGCCTGAAAGCCTTCAGCGCGGTACAGGGCGCAATTGCGATGCAGGAAGGCGACGTTTTCGTGATAGGTATCAATCGCCACACGCCGTATTTTCAACATGCCGCCGGAGTCGGGGAGGGTTACTTTGGTTGTCATGGCCGGGGTTGAGGTGCGGGGAAATGACCACATTCTGACACAAGTCGCGAGCATGTAGAATGCAGTTATTGTTTTACCTAACCAATCAGGAGAGAGACCGATATGCCCAAGCCTACCGAGCAAGAACTGGAACAGGCGCTGACACATGCGGGGCGCATGCGCGAAACAGGTGAGGATCCGTATTTTCTGGCCAAGGCACTACTGAGCTGTCATTACCTGAATGGCTATCTACTGGATGTGCTGCGTGCCGCCGAAGACTATATTCGCACCGGCTTGTCAGAACAGGAGCATACTCGCCTGATCAAGGCCATTGAAAAGGCGCGGGCGGCGGATGACCGCAGCGCCCGGGTCGAACGGCCCGGCCTGGGGCTGTAATAATGCAGTATAATCGCCAGCCATTCGGCGTTCGCCCGCGAACCGTCAGGTAACCGAATAAACCAATACACCCAGGAAGATACGATGCCGATTTATGAATATGAATGTCAGGTCTGCGGCCACAGGCTGGAAGCCCTGCAGAAAATATCTGATGCCCCACTCACGGAGTGCCCGGCCTGCGGTGAGCCTCAACTGAAAAAGCTGGTATCGGCGGCCGCGTTTCGTCTCAAGGGTGGTGGCTGGTACGAAACCGATTTCAAGACGGGGGGCAAGAAAAACCTGGCTGGAAGCGGTGACGACAAGCCAGCCGCGAAACCGGCCAAAAAGGAGGCGAAGAAAAAAACGGGCAAAAAGGGCACCAAGGCCAGCAAGACGGCCAAGGTCTGAAGACCTGTCCGCCGGCCCGTGGCATTAATCAGGTTGAGTTGGCCGCCGCCAATCCGTATCATCCCCGCCTTTGCCTGACTACATGATCCGGAACCTGTATGCGTACTAATTATTGCGGCGAGATAAACGAACACCATATCGATCAAGACATCACTGTTTGCGGCTGGGCCCATCGGCGTCGCGATCACGGTGGCGTCATTTTTATCGATTTGCGCGACCGGGAAGGACTGTTGCAGGTCGTGTTCGATCCCGACACCCCGGACATCTTTGCGACAGCCGAGCGGGTACGTAACGAATATGTACTGCGGGTGACCGGCAAGGTGCGCCGTCGTCCGGCCGGCACCGAGAACCCCAAGATGGCGACCGGCCAGGTGGAAGTGTTGGGCCAGCAACTGGAGGTCCTCAATACCTCCGAAACACCCCCGTTTCAGCTCGACGACGAGGATGTGTCGGAGGAGCATCGCCTGCGCTATCGCTATATCGATCTGCGTCGCTCCGACATGCTGGCCAATCTGAAGCTGCGGGCGGAGGTCACAAAGCAGTTACGCAAGTACTTGGATGACAACGGTTTTCTGGATATTGACACCCCCATGTTGACCCGCGCCACACCCGAAGGGGCGCGCGACTACCTGGTGCCAAGCCGGACCCACGAAGGTGCCTTCTTTGCCCTGCCGCAGTCACCCCAGCTGTTCAAGCAGTTGCTGATGGTGTCCGGCATGGATCGCTACTACCAACTGGTGCGCTGCTTCCGC
>JAJDNN010000042.1 GCA_022340685.1 Pseudomonadota bacterium | reverse complement strand
CAGTGGTATCACTTCGCCTACATGATCATTAGCCTGGCACTACTGGGTTATGGTGCCAGCGGTACGTTTCTAAGCCTGGCGCGTGATCGTCTGCTGCCGCGTTTCACGCCGGTTTATCTCATCAACCTGCTGCTGTTCGCGGTGTCTGCGGTGGCCTGTTTTCTGATCGTGCAGCGATTGCCCTTCAATCCGTACGAGGTATTGTGGGACGCCGAGCAACCGTTGTGGCTGCTTCTGATCTATCTGCTACTGGCGTTGCCCTTCTTCTTTGCCGCCAATTGTATCGGGCTGGCGCTCAGCCGTTTCACCGCCGACGTGCCGCATCTGTATGCAGCCGATTTGCTCGGCGCAGGGGCGGGGAGTATTGCCATCGTGGGACTGCTGTTCATGGCATTTCCATCTAGCGTGTTGCTGGCACTGGGTAGCCTGATTGCTGTAGCGGTAATAGTGGCCGGGCTGGAACTCGGCTTGCGGTCGCGCCGACTCTTCGCCCTGCTTGCAATGGCCGTGATTCTGCCCTGGATACTGCCGGCGAACTGGACGCAACCGGTCACCTCCCCCTACAAGGGGCTGAGCCAGCTATTGCAGATAAGCGGTAGCCGCATCATTGAGCAGCGTTCCAGCCCGCTGGGCTTGCTGACGGTGGTGGAGAGTCCACGTATTCCGCTCCGTCACGCCCCCGGTCTCAGTTTACAGGCACCACAGGCACCGCCCGAACAGCTGGCGGTATTTACCGATGGTGAAGCCATGACCACCATCACCCGCGATACCGGTGACAGGCAACAACTGACTTATCTGGACTATTTGCCTTCTGCCTTGCCCTACCATCTGCGACTACCACGGAACGTCCTGATCCTGGGTGCTGGCGGTGGCAGCGACGTGCTGCAGGCAAGATATTTTGATGTGCCACATATCGATGCGGTGGAACTGAACCCGCAGCTTGTCGACCTGGTTCAAACTGACTACGCTGACTTTGCGGGTAATCTGTACACGGCACCCGCCAGCCGGGTACATATTGCGGAAGCGCGTGGTTTCGTTTCTGCCAACGCGGATCACTATGACCTGATCCAGCTGTCGCTGCTGGATTCCTTCAGCGCATCCTCGGCCGGCCTCTATGCCATGTCGGAGAGTTATCTCTACACCGTCGAGGCACTCCGGCAATACCTTCGTAAACTAAGGCCGGACGGTTACCTGGCCATCAGTCGCTGGGTCAAACTGCCGCCACGCGACACCCTGAAACTGTTTGCCACAGCAATCAGCGCACTGGAAGGCCTCTCAGTTAGCCAGCCGGAACAACGCCTGATGCTGATCCGTGGCTGGCAAACCAGCACCCTGCTGATCAAGAACGGAGACTTTACCCGGGCCGAGATCGAAACCCTGCGCCGCTTTTGCCAGCAACGTGCATTCGATCTGGTTTACTACCCCGGTATCCGGGCCGCGGAAGCCAATCGCCACAATATTCTGCAGCAACCTTATTTTTTTACTGGCACCCAGGCCTTGTTAAGCGGACAACGCGACGCTTTTTTGAAGGATTACAAGTTCCAGCTCGCCCCTGCCACCGATGACAAGCCCTACTTCTTCAATTTCTTCAAGTGGCGGATCCTGCCGGAAATCCTGTCTTTGCGGGGCCAGGGTGGTTTGCCGCTGCTGGGTATGGGCTACCTTATATTGGTGGCAACACTGGTACAGGCTGTGGTGACCAGTTTTTTTCTAATCCTGCTGCCTTTGATCGTGCTACGCCGCAATCACCGGCAGATAAATTCTGGAACCAGTCACTGGCGGAGTCTGGTGTATTTTTTTGCGTTGGGCCTGGCTTTTCTGTTTATTGAAATCGCCTTCATTCAAAAATTTATCCTGTTTCTGCATCACCCCTTGTATGCCGTCAGCATTGTATTGGCCTCGTTCCTGCTGTTTGCGGGTCTGGGGAGCGCCTTTGCAAACCGCTTTGCCCACAGTGGGCGCAGCCGTATAGCCATTACCGGCTCGATTTTCGGTATTGTCGCACTCGGCCTGGCGTACGTAACCTGGCTCGAGCCGCTATTCGACAACCTGATGGGGATCAGTACACTGTTGAAGATCCTGCTGGCCGCGGGTTTGATTGCGCCGCTGGCCTTTTGCATGGGCATCCCGTTTCCACTGGGTCTGACGCGGCTTGGCCAGTCCGCCCCTTACCTTGTCCCCTGGGTCTGGGGCGTGAATGGCTGCGCATCGGTGATCAGTGCAGTCCTGGCTACCTTGCTTGCCATTCAGTTCGGATTCAGCGTGGTGATTTTGCTTGCCCTCGGCATTTATGTGCTCGCCTCACGTCTGGTACCTGCCGACCAAGCGTAAGTCATTGCAAACACGATCTTGTTACACCGACCTCGCAGTGCCGATTACATCTTGTTATGTGTCCCGTCACAATACGGCGGGGTCGCGGTATGTTTGCAGCCACACAAATAGGCTGTTTCACTTTTCTCCGCGGTAAACTGGACCGGCTCGATGCCCGTACCTTGATGGGATCCATCACAAAACGGCTGGCTCTTACTGCGGCCGCAGGCGCACCAGTAATAGGCTTCTCCTGCCTTCAGTTCAACCGCGTAGGGTCCTTTCTGGGCAATAACAGGTTCTGCACTCATGTAATTCACTCCTCGACATTGCTTGATAACGAGACTGATTATAGATGCAAAGCTTGATTTAAAAAGCGAACATTACTGGACATTCCTATCTGGTTATTCGATATGATCGGGCAATGAAGGGTCCCCGGGTAAGTCTTGAGCAATGGCGCGTATTACAGGCGGTGGTTGATTGTGGTGGTTATGCCCAGGCTGCCGAGTATCTGCATCGCAGCCAGTCGTCGGTGAGCTATACCGTCGCCCGGCTACAGGAGCAGCTTGGCATCAGGCTACTGCAAATCGAGGGCCGCAAGGCGGGTCTGACCGAGGCCGGCGAAGCGTTGTTGCGCCGTTCCCGACACCTGCTCGATGCTGCGCTGGACCTGGAACAGTTCGCCGACAGCCTGGAGCAGGGCCGTGAAGCAGAGATCCGACTGGTGGTGGACACCGCGTTCCCGACTGACCTGTTGATGGCGGCACTGCGCCAGTTCGCGCCATATAGCCAGGGTACCCGCGTCCAGCTCACCGAGGTCGTATTATCGGGCGCGGAAGATGCACTCGCGCAAGGCCGGGCGGACCTGGCCATCGCGGCTCATGTTCCGGTCAACTATCTGGGCGATCCTCTCATCGAGCTTGAATTACAGGCCGTCGCTCATGCCGATCACCCCCTGCAGCATCTGGAACGGGACGTCACCATGGCCGACCTGGAGCGGGAACTGCAGGTCATTATCCGGGATTCAGGCATGTTGCATAAACGGGACATGGGCTGGCTGGGAGCAGAGTACCGCTGGAGTGTGAGCAGCATGGAAACCGCGACCACTGCCGTGTCGCAGGGGCTGGGTTATGCCTGGTTACCGCGCCACCAGATCAAGGACCTGCTCGACTCTGGCTTGCTAAAACCATTACCCCTGCGAGAAGGCGGAATCTACAAGGGCGTGTTATATCTCATTTATGGTCGTGCCGGGGAAGCCGGGCCGGCAACCCGCCAACTGGCAAAGCTGCTACATGCAGTTTGTGCTGAAACGGATCATTGATTACAGGTTTGTAAAATCAACTTCCATGCACATTAATCTGCCGGAGAAAATCGCATTCCTCCCGTATCGTATTTCAATTCGAGGATCAGCTCTCCTTTGTCAAACAGGTAACGTTGTACAGCACTCAAGTCTTTTTTGAATTCATCATCCCGGGATTCGGAAGGACAGGCCGCCAGGGTAGTCTGCAGTAATTCAATAACCAGCCGGTGATTATCAGCCTGGTAACGACCCCCCACCTGATTACAGTCCGCCTTGATTCTGACATCCCCATTTGGCGTAAACAGGATCGTGTAGTTACGCGGTTCATCGGGCTTTATCCGGGTGTCATTATTATAATAACTACCCTGCCACTGCCAGCGGATACCAACAAATCGAGGTTCACTTTCTTCACCCGTTTCTGGAGGCGACGAGACAGGCTGGCATGCGGTCACCAACCCTACAAAAAATAAAAAAACCTTACCCTTAATATTTCCCATGCCTGATCACGTTGAGTTTGTATCGATGCTTGATAGATGCTGCAGAATACTCTCAAGTCGAACCGGTTGGCTGAAGAAAAAACCCTGCCCGGTCGGACATCCTGCTTGTTTAAGAAACTCAAACTGTGTCTTGTCCTCTATCCCTTCCGCCACGATCTGAAGATTCAGGCTCATGCCAAGATTTATGACCGCCTTCACCAGATTTTCGCCACCGTAACCCTTATCGATATTTTGAATGAAGGAACGGTCGATCTTCAGGGTGTTGACCGGGAATCGTTGCAAATAACTGAGCGAACAGAAGCCGGTACCAAAATCATCCAGCGCGATGCGCAATCCAAGGTCACGTATTGACATCAGTTGCTCGCCGCTTTCCACCATCGTACTTTCCGTGATCTCCATGACCAGTGAATCTGCTGCCAGGTTAAATTTTTGTAACAGACCCTGAATGATATCTGGTAGATCGGGTTGCCGGATTTGCCAGGCTGACAAATTGATGGACATAGTGAACGATTTTCCCAGTGCCGACTGGATGGCGACAAGGTCCTGGCTGGCATTCTGTAGTACAAAGTTCCCGACTGCCCGGATCAGGCCCGTTTCCTCCGCGATGGGAATAAAATCTACTGGCGGGACTTCTCCCAGGGCAGGGTTGTTCCAGCGCAGTAATGCTTCACAGCCTGTCCACTCACCGCTTTGTAAATTTACCTGGGGTTGATAAACAAGATATAGCTCGCTGTTTTCCAACGCATGACGAAAGGCCGATTCCAGATGCATGTGGCGCTCTGCTTCCAGGTTCATCTCTTCCGAATAGAAGCAATGCGTCTTGCGGCCACTATCCTTGGCGCGATACAGGGCGGTATCGGCCGCCTTTAGCAGGCTTTCTGTATCCTCTCCATCAGCGGGAAACATGGAAATACCAATACTGCAGGCGCTGTAGATCTCAAGGTGATCGATTATGAAAGGCTTTTCAAAAAGAAGTTGGATTTTATTCGCGACGGATTCGGCAGCGTCTACCGAATTGACTTCCGGAAGTATAATCAAAAATTCATCTCCACCCAGCCGTGCTACGGTATCTCCGCCGCGTAGTAGTTTGCTCAACCGTTCCGCACTTTGCTGGAGCAGTTTATCGCCCACCATGTGACCAAAACTGTCATTGACGCGTTTAAAATGATCCATGTCAACATAGGTAATGGCAACGCTGCGTCGCTCACGGCGCGCAAGCTCCAGTGCCTGACCCAGCCGGTCCATGGCCAGTAAACGATTGGGGAGGCCGGTCAGCGTATCGTAATGGGCCTGTTGAATCAGCTCGGCTTCATAGTGCCGTTGTTGACGCATTGAAACGATATAGAACATGCTTCCACCGATTAAAAAGAACACAAATATCAACGATGGAATTGCCATGCGCTGCAGATAGTCTGCCCATAACATGGATTCCGGCATCCTGACTATGGTGAAAATTTCTAGACGCGGAAGGTAGACACTAAAGCACAAATTGTCATCATAATTATAGGCATGTTGTTCCACATCACCCTGATGATTGGCATAGTCGCTAATCATCTTTTGCCACTCTTTCATGATGGGATAGTTGTACACTGCGGGACGTTGTGAATCCGGCAGGGGCTTCACAAATTGCCAGTGCCCGTCGGGTCGCATGATTCGTACTTCGATGCCGGGCGGGAGCTGCAGGGCATTCCAGGTTACCGCCCTGGAATCCAGATCGAGACCAGCAGTCATTACGAGTGGTTTGCCACCGGGCTCCAGGGTAACCCGTACTGGAATCACCCAGCGATGCAATAATGGCAAATAATACGTTCGCCCCATCATCATGCGTCTGGATTGCAATACCTGGCGAAAACTTTCAGCCGATTCAGGTTGGCTAAGCAGGTTAGGCAGCTTCTGGCCCGGCGTGGTCCCGGATACCAATAGCAATTGTCCATCGGCACCGGCCAGTCCAAATCCGGCCATACCTGGATTCATATGCAGAATCTGATCAACCAGTTTTTGCCCCTGGGCCGGGTGATTCTCTGCGTCCACTTCATGCAGACGATCCCCAAGAATACGCAGTATTGACTGCTGGTAGTTGAATATTTCGTTGGTGCTCTGGATGAGTAGTTCGTTTATAAACTGCATCTGCAAGATGGCTTCTCGACGCGCGATATGCCATGTATGGTAAGTATAGATGCCGAACCCAACAATTATTGTCAGTGATAAAAATCCGAACAGCGCCTTGAGAGGGGATCGAAACATAAGGTGGTAAACCTTCCCTGATTGCCGGAATTGAAATTCTGTTTTGGATTTATCTGATTCAAGTATTGTTGCTACGGCGCGTTTGCGCAAGAAACAGTCTGCCTATTCGCCGGTATACAACTTTTACCCGCCTGGATTTTTACAAACATTGTCCAGTTTCAAGATATTTGTGTTACATCTGTGTCCTGAACATAAATACCTTATTCTACATATAACTATTTATATATCTTCAAAATCCGGATGATAACGAAAGGCAATTCATTTTGAGCATTATCAATATTGTCGTGCTATTCTGTCGGCCCTTTGATTGATGACCAAATAATTACCGATTCCCGATTTATGTCAGAAATTTCACACAAACTTCAGGATTGCATAGACAACCTTTGCAGCTCCGGTTGCGATTCAGTTCTGGATGCCATCCAGCAACTGGAACGGGGTGAAATTCCGGCCGGGACCGAAAATCTTGATCCGGCAGACCGCCATCGCGTCCTGCTAGAGTTGAAAGCCATCATGGCTGTGTACGATGTGGAGTAAAACGGTTCAGGAAAGATATTTCGACCAGTCGACGCTATGATCGCCAAACACGAAAAAGTGAGGGTTGAGCAATTCGTCCTTGGTGTTATAACGTAACGGCTTCATTCGCGTATCGGTGATTCGCCCGCCTGCTTCCTCCACAATACACTGTGCTGCCGCCGTATCCCACTCCGAAGTGGGGCCGAGCCTGGCATAGATATCCGCTACCCCTTCCGCTACCAGGCAGGACTTGAGTGCGCTGCCCATACTGATGACCTCATAGTCCGGCAGACGTGACAGAAACTGTTTGAATTTAGGCGTCTGGTGCGAACGACTACCGGCTACCACCACCTTGTGCGGACAATGACTGCGGACATGAATCGCAACCGGGTCATTCAGTTCGAGGCGCTTGCTGGCGCCCAGGCCACGTGCGGCATAGTAAAGGGAGCTGATCACCGGCGCGTAGACCACACCGATAACAGGATCACCCTCATCGATCAGGGCGATGTTGACCGTGAATTCCCCGTTGCGCTTGATGAATTCCCGTGTGCCATCCAGCGGATCAACCAACCAGTACTGCGACCAGCTGGATCGCTCAATGAAGCTGGTCGGTCTGGATTCCTCCGACAAGACGGGAATACCAGGTGTCAGTTCCAACAGACCTTCCATGATCGCGTGATGCGCCGCCATGTCGGCTTCGGTGAGAGGTGTCGCGTCCGACTTTTCGGTGATCTCGTAACCAAGATCGTATATTTCCATGATATGCCGTCCGGCACCGTAGGCAATTTTCTTGATCGCGTCCAACAGGACAGGATATTCGGCAGGCTGTACAACTTTTTTCATAGGAGGCGTGACGCGTCAGTCTGGTACAGATAGCGTACCAATCTGTTCTATTGTGCCAGTTATTCGTCACGACCTCCATGCCAGGCTGCGCTGATATCGCGGGTGGTGTCAGAGTGTTTTACCAGTAAACATAAGTTTGGTGCGCAACTGCCCTTCAAACAAGGCGTTAAAGATAATATGGCCCTGACGGCGTTGAATTTCGAAACCTTGCTGGTCTAATGGTAAAACTGAAACGAGCTGAAGCCCACTATTACTGAAATCGACATCCATGCTTACCCGCATTGGATAATATCCATCCAGAAACCGGCGCATGAATGGTCCGCTGCTGAGCAGGAATTTACCTCCTTTCTGTGCAACCAGTGCGCGGGATCTCGCCTTTACGCATAGCAGTGCCTTGTCGCTGATATTGACCAATTGAACTGAGTTTTTTTCCACCCAGCTTTGCTCAATGTTCTGACTACTGAGGATTTCAATATCACGCACCCGCTCACGATTGAACAGGATCTGGGCACGTGGGACACGATCCAGATTTTCATGGCACTGCCTGATCTGGATCCAGCCACTTTGCACACTGTCTGCATCAATCACCAGCTGGTTGGAATGATGGTGTACCTTTTTGTTGGGAGGAGAAGCCAGGAAGACAAGTTTGCCTTCGTTAACACCATCAGTGCTCACCGAAGGCGGCATGGGATCATCGCTTTCAAGCCAGGCTTCCAGCTCTGCCTCACTCGGTTCGCCGGCCTGCAGACCGGGGGCGTACAAAACAGATACACTCAGCAACAGGAAGGGTAAAATACGCATGATCTGCTCCTGAACAAATTACAATATATAAAGCCTAGACCAAAATTTCGGTTTTAGGTACGGTAGAAACCCTGCCCACGCCCCAAAATTGTGATCGCTAATGCTTGACTGGAAACAAATCGATACTGTTTTGCTCGATATGGATGGGACTTTGCTGGACCTGAATTTTGACAACCATTTCTGGCGGGAACATATCCCGCTCCGCTATGCTGAAAAACAGGGCATGGATATCAAGGCAGCCAAACAGGAGTTGTTTCCCAAATTCCGCAGCGCCGAAGGCACCATAGACTGGTACTGCGTGGATTACTGGTCGGAACAACTGGGGCTGGACATCGCCATGCTAAAGCAGGAAGTTGACCACCTGATTGCCATCCACCCGCATGTGATCGAATTCCTGGATCGATTAAAACAGCATAACAAACAGCGGGTTCTGGTCACCAACGCTCACCACAAAAGTCTGATGCTGAAGCTGGACCGGACTGCCCTGAACAACCACCTGGATGAGATAATTTGCGCGCATGAGTTCCGGTTGCCCAAGGAGCAGGAGGCTTTCTGGGACAAACTGCACCAGCGTCTGCCGTTTGATAAATCCCGCACCTTGCTGGTGGACGACAGTCTGCCGGTACTGCGTTCAGCGAGGGATTATGGCATCCGCAATTTGCTGGGGGTAAGAAACCCGGACAGCCAGCATCCGCCCAAGGATCCGGAGGAATTTCAGGCAATTGTGGATTTTCGCGATATCACGCCTTGAACAGCTCAGTCGACTGGAACGCATTGTGGAAACAAGGGCACACATAAATTGTCCATTAAATCATTGCCACACGGACATATCACACTAATTCTGCTCGCTATTTCTTTCCCTTCGCCCACTTCTTGAAACGCTTGTCCCACTTCTTGAAGCGTTTGCGGCAATAGGCATCCAGCTCATCATAGTTGCGAAAATAATACTCGAAACCTTCTTCCGCCGGCGCGTCAAATTCGCAAAAGTCATTACTGTAGTCACGACACAACTGGGGCCGGGTCTCGTATATACCGCAGCGTCCGTCATCATGCAAAAACTGACAGCGGTTTAGAACCATTAAAAACCAGCCATCCTCATCCTTGTAGGCCTCCATGTTCTGGTGCGCCAGTTGCCACAGCAACAGGTCAAAATCCTCCATGTTGCGTGGCGTATCGATTGACTGTGTAAGGTAGCTGCAACACTTGGTACCCGGGCAAAAACTGCATTTGTTTTCGGGGGTTATGGGTTGCTTGATTTTTGGTGATCTGAGGGTATTCTTGGCAGTCATCATCTGGCACCATGATTGAATCAATCTTCAGTATAACAGAGCGACACATAACCTTGATAATGTGCCCATGAAGCCAATACACAAACTCTATAGTCGCCTCGGTCCCGAACCCCTGAAAACCAATATGGAGTTCAACCAGGCTCTGTTCCGGATTGCCATCTGGGTATTTGCAACTGCGTTGATCGGCGCCGGCATGTATGCCAACTATTATCCGACCAGCTATACCGCCTATTTCGCCTTTGCCGTTTTCTTTCTGCTGTATACCCTGGCCGTAATGGCCAGCCTGTTCGTCATACCCCGCTCCCGCATCCGTCGTTATATTACTGTACCGTTCGATACCGGTTCCATCGCTGTGGCCATGATGCTGACCGATGCCGGACCCTTCAGTGCCTGGTTCCTGTTCTTCCCGTGGATCTATTTTGGATATGGCATCCGCTACGGCCGACGCGAACTTTTCACCGCCGCAATTGCAGCACTCATCGCGTTTGGTACTGTTTTGACCCTGAGCGACACCTGGTATTCACATATTTACGACGTCGTGGTCTACATGGTGTTTCTTATAGCCATGCCGTTCTTTCTGGATGTGATGATTTCACGTCTCAAGCAAGCGCGCGAGGAAGCCGATCGTGCCAATCAGGCTAAAAGCGAGTTCCTGGCCACTATGAGTCACGAGATACGCACGCCGATGACCGGTATCCTGGGTATGACCGAATTACTGGAGAAGACCCGCCTCGATGAGGAACAAACCGGCTATGTAGAAGGCTTAAAGGAGTCATCCATCACCCTGCATTCGCTGATCAACGATGTGCTGGACCTGTCCAAGATTGAGGCCGGCAAGTATCAGCTTGATCACTCACCCTTCAATCTGGAACGCGTTATCAAGGGCGTTGTGAATATCTTCGGACCCCAGGCTGCGAAAAAGGATATATCACTCCGCTACTTGATTGATCCCGATATTCCCGCCATGGTGATCGGCGACCACAACCGCCTGCGACAGGTACTGTTAAACCTGGTTAGCAACGCAGTGAAATATACCGACCAGGGCGAAGTCGAGGTGCGTGTCAGCAACACCAGACACGATGACGATCTCAATCGCCTGCACTTTGAAGTCATAGATACAGGTATCGGCATCGAAGCTGATCAACTGACACATATTTTTGAGCCCTTTTACCAGTGTCAGACCAATCCCGCCGAACAGCGCCACGGCACCGGCCTCGGCACAACTATTTCCTACAAGCTGGTCAATGCCATGTATGGCGAGATCGGTGCTGACAGCACTCCGGGCAAGGGCAGTCTGTTCTGGTTTGAACTGCCGCTCCCGGTGGCCGAAGAAGCGAGCAAAAAAGCCAGCCGCAACACCCCAGCAAGTGCCGAACTGGATGGAAAAAAGCTGCATGTGCTACTGGCCGAGGACACGGAAATCATCGCCAAGGTCATATCAACCTTTCTGCGCCAGGAAGGACACAGGGTTACCCTTGCCGACAATGGCAATGCGGCACTGGAAAAACTGATGAAGGACGACAGCCTGGATGTTGTCCTGATGGACATGCGCATGCCGAAGATGACTGGCCTGGAGGTGACCCAGCACTGGCGTCGCATCGAACCGGATAACCGGCATGTTCCAATCATCGCCCTTACTGCCAATTCGACCACAATTGAGCGGGACCAGTGCTTTGCCGCCGGCATGGATCAATTCATTACCAAACCGGTCAGTCAGGCGCGGCTCATGGAAGTGATTGAAGAAGTTATCTAGCAGGATGTTGCAAATAGTTCCTGATAGTTATTTTCAATCTGCTGGCGTCTAGTAGAGAGGTTAGCCGTGTCAGACAACCCGCAATCGGAAGTAACGCAACTGCGGCGCCAGCTCAAGGCCTATGTCAGTCAGGCCCACAACAACGAACAGAAGCTACGCCGCTTCCAGGAGCAGGAACTGAAGTTTATCAGCGCCAACGGACTGGAAGAGTTGCTTAACACCCTGCTGTATGACTACCGGCGCAACTTCAACCTGGATGCCGTGACCCTGCTGCTGCTAGATCCCGAGTATGAAATGCGCCACATCCTGGAAGGCCTGGGCTTGCTACAAAAGCATCAGGATGTACTGTTTGACGCAGACCTGGCCGGCATCAAACAACTGCTTCCGGACGTACTCAGGCCCCGTCTTGGCCTGTGCCGCGATGATTGCGCCAGCCTGCTGTTTCCCAATACCCACCCCGCCCCGGACAGCAGCGCTATTTTTCCACTGGTTCGGAACCGGCAACTGATCGGCACTCTCAACATCGGCAGTTCGCAGCCGGAACGCTTCATAACCGGCTCCGCAACCGATTTTCTGGAACGCCTGGCAGCGGTGCTGGCAGTATGCTTCGAGAACGCACTGAACCACGAACGCATAAAACTGCTGGGACTGATTGATCCACTCACCGGGATCCACAACCGCCGCTATTTTGATGAACGACTGGTGGAAGAAACGAGTCGCGCGCAGCGCCAGGGTCAGCCATTAAGCTGCCTGTTCCTGGATATCGATCACTTCAAGCAGTTTAATGACCGCTTCGGGCATTCGATTGGCGACCACGTATTACGGGAAGTCGCCAATACCATCAAGTCACATATGCGTGCCAGTGATGTACTTGCCCGATTCGGCGGAGAAGAGTTTGCCATCCTGCTAATCCAGAAGGACCGGGACGAAGCGATGGAGATTGCCGAGCGTATACGTGCCGCCGTCGCCGTACGGCCTCTGCGTATCGCCGCCGCAACGGATGCGAATATTACGGTCTCAATTGGTTGCGCCGTACTGACAGAGACACATGAAGTAACTGTGCCCGAAGATGCCAGCCGGACCTTGCTGAATCTGGCCGATCAGGCGCTGTACCAGGCCAAGGAGGCCGGGAGAAATCGTGTCTGTTCCACAGATTGAATTCCGGAGCAGCGGCTACCTGTTGGCAGCTGACTATAGAAAACTTATAAAATAGTCAGAGATGAATTATTCATCATCTGTCTATTCATAAAGTCCCAGAGGTTGGCGCAGTCGATCGAAATCCGCTGGCACTACATATTGCAACAGTTCCTTACCCCGGGTATCCAGCAACAGGTCAAGTCCCTTGGCAGGATACAACCAGTGCTGCTGGTTCGTGTCGACAACGATACGTTCCGCGGGTGGTCCAAATCTCTGTCGAACGATCATTTCATCCAGATTCACGTAGGGGATATAGTTCAGGCCGGTGACTTTTTTAAGGGTCGCAGCGCGGTAGTCCACGCTGATCAGAGTATAACGTACCGCCCCCGAATCCAGTACCCGACGCTTCACTGACCGGTTGCGCATGGCTTCCAGTTCCGCCTGTTCAGCCTGCAAGACCAGGATAAACCTGCCACTCATACCACCAAGGGTGACTTCCTTGAAATAGGCTTCCAGGGTAAGTGACTCCCCCTTATTTTCAAACAGGGCCAGCTTGAAATCACTCCCGAGGACATCCCGGGTATCCACCAGCCGCGATCCGTTCAGGGTAATGCCAAATACGCGACTTTTGCCGTCCGGCTGAATGACGATCTGCCAGGGATAAACGTTATCCAGCGGTAGCGTTGAGCCACTACGATCACAGGCAACCAGCAAAACGGCAAGACTGACAAGGATATATATACGTCGTGTCATGGTCAGTCCTGCCCGGGCACCGGTGCCCGTAGCGCAATGCGTCCCGCGTTCATGCCCTGCCTGCTCTTATTGCACGCTGTTTTAGTCGAGTTCGTCTGCACACTCAATCGATTTGTCCTAACAGACCTGTTTCATTTCATTCGCCACGCCCGGTTTCAAGCCAGAACGTGACCGGCCCGTCGTTGGTCAGAGTGATCTGCATATCGGCACCGAAGCGGCCGGTAGCGATGCGTGGATAAAGCGCCTGTGCCCGGCTACATAGATAGTCAAAAAGACGCCGTCCTTCCTGCGGCGATGCGGCCCGCGAAAAGCCCGGCCGCAAACCCTTGCCGGTATCCGCGGCCAGGGTGAATTGCGGGACCAGTAACAGGTCGCCGTTAATATCACGCAGACTCAGGTTCATCTTGTCTTCGGCATCAGCAAAAACACGATAGTCCAGCAGGCGCTGCAGTAAACGATCCGCCTCGGCCTCGGCATCATTCTTTTCCACACCAATCAGCGTCAACAAGCCCGGGCCGATGTGCGCCACGGTGTTCCCTTTTATTACCACCCTGGCGGTGGTGACGCGTTGCAACAGGGCGATCATTCAAGCTTAAGCAGCATTTTTCGGGTTGCTTTGATCAGGGCATTGACCGTGCCCGGCTCGGTGGCGGAATGCCCGGCGTCCGGAATAACATGCAGCTCCGACATGGGCCAGGCCTGATGAAGTTCCCAGGCGCTTTGCATGGGGCAGATAATGTCGTACCGCCCCTGCACGATGGTGGCGGGGATATCCCGCATTCGATCGATGTCGCGCAGGATCTGGTTCTCCTCCAGAAAAGCATCATGCATGAAATAATGTGCTTCGATGCGCGCCAGGCTTAATGCGGTATAAGGATCACTGAAGTGGTCCACAACACTCTGCCGAGGTTGCAAATTTGCTGTCCGCCCCTCCCAGATGGACCATGCCTTGGCGGCCGCCATCCGACCCACTTCGTCATCCCCGGTCAGACGCCGGTGATAGGCCTCAAGAAGATCACCCCGCTCAGCCTCCGGAATAGGCCGGATAAAATCTTGCCACAGATCCGGGAATATCCGGCTTGCGCCTTCCTGATAGAACCAGGCAATCTCCTCGGGCCGGCACAGAAAAATACCTCTGAGGATCAGGCCATGCACCCTTTCAGGATAGGTCTCGGCATACACAAGCGACAGGGTTGAACCCCACGAACCGCCAAACAGCACCCATTTATCTATACCCAGGTACTCGCGAATGGTCTCCATGTCCGCAACCAGCGCCTGGGTCGTGTTGTTCTCCAGTTCCGCATGGGGTGAAGAACGACCGGCACCGCGCTGATCGAACAGTATGATGCGGTATTTTTCCGGATCAAAAAAACGCCGATGATACGGCTCACAGCCGGAACCTGGCCCGCCATGGACGAACAATACCGGTACCCCTTTTGGTTCGCCGCACTCTTCCACATGCAAGACATGCGGCGGCGTGACCGGCAGGCTGTGCGTCACATAGGGCTTGATGGCGGGATAAAGCGTTTCCATGATTCAGTCCCGTACGATCTCTCCCCGGAACCCGATCGCCGCGGCCACACCCATCAGCAGCAAAGCCGCCAGAATCATCAGTGGTCCGGCTCCGGTGCCAAGCACCATGTCCGCCCAGCCCTGATCCAGAACCCGTCCCAGGTACAGCATGCCCGAATGGAGCACAGCACCCAGGATAAACAGCCAACTGATCAGTTGCTTGAACCAGGCCGCCACAGACACAAAGCAGAGTGCCAGCCCCGCGGCAATATTAAGCAAGGATTCCAGATTACCGTGCGCATGGGCCCCTCCCTTGATGGCGTCGATCTCCATTTCAATGTTACGCACCTTGTTGAGGGCGAGGACCCCATCGGTGTTGGCCCGGGCGATCTGGCCGGCATTCAGGGGTTCAAGTTCTTCTTCGAAGCCGTTCTCTTTCATTTGCTGCAGGCGTCCGACGCTGGTCTGCTTTTCCTGCATCGCCATGCCGAAGTCCTCATACTTGTTAACCATGACGATGCCAAGTGCGGCGGTGGACACCAGGTAGATAAATCCGAATACCACATTCTTTTTACCAATCATGACTGCCTCCTTGTATTTAAACCAATTGATGAAGATATATAAGCACAGATCAGCCGCAGGAAGGAAACAGTTTTAATTTTGGCCCGCTGAACGAGCTCAAATAATAAGGAATGCCTGCTTTCAGTCTGTACGCGTCGCAGCTTGGACAGCACAGGCTTCGACACTGGTGCCAGTATCGCGTTTCAGTCAGGCCGGCCGGGGTAATGGAAAAATTCATTTCCCCCTTCTCCCCACCGCGGGCTGTGATCGGCTTCAGCCGATCGCAGCCCGTGAGGCCTTCTTGCGATCGTGCTCTTGCAGTAATTTCTTGCGCAGGCGAATGTGACGAGGAGTAACTTCCACAAGCTCATCGTCATCGATGAACTCCAGTGCCTGTTCCAGGCTCATGCGGATTGGCGGGGTGAGCAGAATATTTTCATCTGTACCGGCAGCCCGGATGTTGGTGAGCTGCTTGGCCTTGAGGGGATTGACCACCAGGTCGTTGCTACGTGAGTGAATGCCAATCAGCATACCTGCATACACTTCCTGACCATGACCGATGAACAGCCGGCCTCGTTCCTGCAGATTGAACAGCGCAAAGGCCAGCGCCTTGCCGGCACCATTGGATATCAGCACCCCGTTGTTACGCTGACCGAAGTTGCCGGTCTTGTAGGGGCCATAATGGTCGAATACGTTATACAGCAGGCCGGTGCCCTGGGTAGCAGTTAGAAACTCGGTACGAAAACCGATCAGGCCACGTGCCGGAATGATAAAGTCCAGACGCACCCGGCCCTTGCCGTCCGGTATCATGTCTTTCATTTCCGCACCGCGCTCACCCAGTTTTTCCATAACGGTGCCCTGGTGTTGCTCTTCCACGTCGACGGTAAGTTGTTCATATGGCTCCTGCATTTCGCCGTCAACTTCGCGGAGAATCACTTCGGGTCGCGATACCCCCAGCTCATAGCCTTCACGCCGCATATTTTCAATCAGGATCGACAGGTGCAGTTCACCACGGCCAGAGACACGAAACTTGTCAGGATCCTCGGTGAGTTCGACCCGCAGGGCCACATTGTGGATCAACTCCCGTTCCAGCCGCTCCTGGATCTGGCGCGAAGTGACATACTTGCCATCCTGGCCAGAAAACGGTGAATTGTTAACCTGGAACGTCATGCTCACGGTCGGCTCGTCAACACTCAGTGGCGGCAGCGCTTCCACACAACCCGGGTCACACAGGGTATCGGAGATATTCAGGCCGCTAATACCGGTAAATGCAATGATATCGCCCGCCCGCGCTTCGGCTTGCTCGATCCTCTCCAGACCCATAAATCCCAATACTTGCTGGATGCGGCCGTTTCGGGTCTTGCCGTCACGATCAATCAGTGTCACCGCCGTATTGGTACGGACATGGCCACGGGTGATGCGGCCAATGCCAATTACGCCGACATAACTGTTGTAGTCGAGGGAACTGACCTGCAATTGCAACGGGCCTTCGGCATCCACATCCGGTGCCGGCGTATGCTGTACGACAACTTCCAGCAATGGATCCATATTTCCTTCCTTGACACCCGCATCGAGCCCGGCGTAACCGGCCAGACCGGAAGCATAGACCACGGGAAAGTCGAGCTGGGCATCGGTAGCACCCAGACGGTCGAACAGATCGAAAGTCTGATCCAGCACCCAGTCGGGTCTGGCGCCGGGCCGGTCGATCTTGTTAATCACGACAATAGGATGCAGTCCCTGCTGCAGGGCTTTCTGGGTGACAAACCGGGTCTGGGGCATCGGACCCTCTACCGCGTCGACCAGCAGCAGTACCGAATCGACCATCGACAGGACCCGCTCCACTTCACCGCCGAAATCAGCATGGCCGGGGGTATCGACAATGTTGATGCGATAGTCGCCCCAGGCGATAGCGGTATTCTTGGACAGAATGGTAATGCCACGTTCTTTCTCAAGATCATTGGAGTCCATCACCCGCTCTGCCACTTCCCCGCGGCTGCTGAGGGTGCCGGACTGGGCCAGTAGTTTATCCACCAGGGTCGTCTTACCATGGTCTACGTGGGCGATAATGGCGATATTGCGTAGCTTTTCAATCACTTGGAGGCACCTGTGCCGTAGGGTAAATAAAATTGGATTAACTTAGCCTGAGGGCCGGGTAAAGGGCGCGCATTATACAGAAGTGGCCACCGAATGTCCGATTCATGCGTAAATATTAATCACACGCGGCGCCAGGCTGGTAATACAGATGGGGGCAAATCGGTGAAGTTCCAGTCTGGAACAGGCTGGCGCTCAGTGTTTGGACCGGCCGGCCGTGCGGGAGATCGGCACCACGTCTTCCGGTGATAGTTGCTCCAGGCGGTAACCCTGATGGTAAATGGAGCTAAGTCGCCAGCCATTCTCGGGAGACAGGTGCAGTTTCTTGCGGATCCGGCTGATGTGCGTGTCGATGGTGCGGGTGTTTACATCCGGTTCATAGCCCCAGACGGTGGACAGAATCTGGTTGCGTGATAACAAGCGGCCCATATTGGAAAAAATATACAGGGCCAGTTCGAATTCCTTGGCTGTCAATCTCACCTGCTCGCCATCGAAGCGCAGGGTCCGGGTGCGGGGATTAATCTCATACGGGCCGTATTCCATTTTCAGCTGCTCGGTTCGCCGTCCTGCACGCCGGGTTACAGCGCTGATTCGGGCCAGCAATTCACCCTTGGAAACCGGTTTGGTCAGGTAATCATCGGCACCTTCATTGAGGATCCGGATCATGTCCGCCTCGGTCGTGCGCGCAGTGATGAATATTACCGGCGTGTCATCTCCCCGCCGGGAGCGCATCCAGTTCAGTACTTGTTCACCATCTACTTCCGGCATCACCCAGTCGAGCAGAACCACCTCAAACGACGTTTTTTGTGCGGCTTGGGTAAAGGCCTCTCCGTCTGCGAACGGGAAACAGGAATAGCCCTCGGCTTCCAGCCACAGGCTGATCAGCTCGGCGATATCCGCATCGTCATCGACAACTGCAATGTTCAAAATAACCCAACCCTATTCTGCAAATAAGCGTACCGCATCTACTACCAAAGACGTATTGTCGTAAGGTCGTTCATCAACCGTATCCGGCATATTACAGGCTCACCCTGGATATTATTAATATTGTGCCTATGCATTATCTTATAGCAGAAAGCCATGCTAACTTCTAATCGGTTGTTCTGACTCTGATCTGATTAAAATTTAAGTATAATAATGCAGGGGCAGGAGGCCTCTATATTCCCGGCGATGACGGCGTATGTCCACCAACTATCAAAAAATCCGATTAACTGCATTACTCTTATCAATAGTTGCATACCTTTTACCAGGCTGCTCGTCACTGATTAACAATGCGGCCAATGGCATGGCACAGAACCTGTCCACGGCGATGCTCAATCACAACGATCTCGAAACCGTCAAGGATGCGGCCCCGGCCTACCTGTTGCTGACCGACAGCATGGTGGCCAATGACCCCGATGATGCCGAAACCAACCGGGTTGCTGCTTCACTCTACGGCGCCTATACCGGCGTGTTCGTTGAAAATCCGGCACGGTCCAAACGTCTGTCTCAACGCGCTTTCGAGTATGCACTGCACGCCGCCTGCCTCGATTATCCGCAGCAGGCCTGTGAAATACGAACAATGAATTTCCAGGACTTCGAGCAATTTTTACAACAGCGAGGGAAGGACGATGTCCCCACCCTGTATACGCTGGGCGCCAGCTGGGCGGGCTGGATCCAGGTTAACAGCGAGGACTGGAACGCTGTGGCCGAACTGCCGCGAGTCACCGCGATCATGCAACGAGTGGTTGAACTGGATGAGACCTACCAGCATGGCACGGCACATATCTACCTAGGTGTTATCTATACCCTGCTACCACCGGCGGCCGGCGGCAAACCCGAGCTGGCCCGCAACCATTTTGAGCGCGCCATCGCTATCTCAAATGGACGCAACCTCACCGCAAAGTTGATGTATGCCAATCGCTACGCCAAAATGATGTTTAATGCCGAATTGTTCAACAGTCTGTTGCAGGAAGTCATCAATGCTGATCCGACCGCTCCGGATCTTACGCTGCTGAACATGCTGGCTCAGAAACAGGCCCGGCAAGCGCTGGCCCATGCGGATGACTATTTCTAGCGCAAAATACAAGGATACGGAGAGTACCTACATGCCACATCGTTTTCTTCTCACCTGCCTGTTTACGGTTAGCTTGTTCCTGACTATTAACCCGGCTGTTGCCACGGTATTCAAGATCGCCACCCTGTCACCGGACGGCTCGTCATGGATGAAGTTGTTACGGGCCGGGGCTGAAGAAATTGCAGTTAAAACAAACCAGCGGGTTAAATTCAAATTTTATCCGGGTGGCGTCATGGGAGATGACCGGTCCGTGATGCGCAAGATCCGCGTGAATCAGTTACAGGGTGGTGCCATCGCCGCTACCTCGGTTAGTAATTATTACCCCGATATACAGGTGTATGCACTGCCCATGCTGTTCCACACGGTGGATGAAGTTACCTATGTGCGACAGCATCTGGATAACAAACTTATGAAGGGCCTGGAAGAAAACGGCTTCGTCAGTTTCGGGATCGCCGGGGGTGGCTTTGCCTATATCATGTCCTTGTATCCCATACAGACGGTTGCAGAATTACAGCAGCATAAAATCTGGATGCCGGCTGATGACAAAATGATCACATCAGCTGTACAGGCCTATGAGATTCAACCAATCCCGCTTTCGATCGGTGATGTATTGACGGGTTTACAAACCGGTCTCATCGATACAGTTGGCTCACCGCCAATTGTAACTCTGGCCTTGCAGTGGCAAACCCAGGTGAAATATTTGACAGACATGCCGCTACTGTACAGTTCCGCCCTGCTTGTGATCGACAAGCGCAGTTTCAGCAAGTTATCCGCCGCAGATCAGAAAACAGTCCGCGATGTCATGCAAAAAGTCTTTCAGGAAATGGACCTCAACAACATACGGGATAATGAAGGTGCGCTCGGGGCGCTAAAAAAACAGGGAATTACTTTTGTCTCGCCGACGCCTGTAGAGTTGCAAAACTGGCGTGACCATGCCAGCCGGGCTGTTACCCTGGTTCTCAAGGATGGGGTGATCAGTCAGAGCATCTACAAAGAAATCACTCAGTTGCTTGAAGAGTATCGCAAGACCCACTGATGGCCACCCCGCAACTATGGCTGACACGTCTGCGCCACAGACTATTACAATTAGAAGGCAGCATCCTGGTTCTGC
>JAJDNN010000025.1 GCA_022340685.1 Pseudomonadota bacterium | reverse complement strand
TAGCTTGATGCGTCCGATACCAGCGTCCCGTGCGGCCTCAATGCCGGCCAGGGTGCGGGACAGATCGCCGACCCGGGTAATAGCACGAAAGCGGTCCGGACGCAGGGTATCGAGACTGATATTGATGCGGGTGACACCTGCTGACTTTAGGTCCCTGGCGAAGTGGGGCAGGCGGGTACCATTGCTGGTCAGGGTTAAATCACGGATGCCCGGATGTTGTCCCAGTTCCCGAAACACATGCAGTACATTCTTGCGCACCAGGGGTTCGCCACCAGTAATGCGGATCTTGCTCACCCCGAGATCGGCGAAGGCTTTGCCAATACGGGCCACTTCCTCGAGGGTGAGTAGTTGGCTTCGAGGCAGGAACCGTGTGGTTTCGTTCATGCAATAGACGCAGCGTAGGTCGCAGCGATCGGTAACCGAGATCCGCAGGTAATTGATGTGGCGGCCGAAGCGATCTCGCAATATCGGGTTGGAATCAGCCCGATCAGGCGTACCCATAGGTTGGGTGTCTTTGTTCTGCATGTAGCGCTCCCTCATGTTCCTTCGGAAACAAGACGCAAGAATCGTTCCGTTTTTGTCTGTATATAAAGTCCTGAAATTTTACCAATCCGGTATTAATGCAGCGTCGCCAGGTGTAACGATTTGTCCAGCCACATTTCAAATGCTGGTTCATTTTGACCCGATTTTTCGCTGACTTCCCTTTCGCAGTGATTTTTCCCTGCAATTTTCCAATGTATTTTCAATAAAGCACATAAATCTGGTTGGTTGGTATGTAACTTGCCTTTGTTTACCCATGGATCACAAACAACTGCACAGTATTGCACTGGATCAGGATGTCGATGAGCTGGCCCGCAGTCTGGCGGACCAGGTCAGCGTAAATGTCGTTATGGGGCGCTATGAGTCAGACAGCCCCTGGCAGGACTATCGATGGGAACTGGTTGGAATCACGACCAATCGCCAGCATGCCCGGGACGCGGCGGCTGTCACGGTCGTGCATCAGGCCGACGTTAAACAGATCCTGTATGGCGGGATGCCACTTCATTTGTACCGCGACGAATGCGAAAGCTATTACCACAACCTCAAGGCGCCCGTGCCACTCTGTTTCGTGCTGACGCGCCGAGACGACGATGACGTGCCGGTACCGTTTATGGTCACCCTGAGCTTCGATGAAGCTAATGCCTATACGGAAGGTGATGATGAAGTGTTTACGGCCGGGTTGCCTGCCGAACTTTACCAGTGGCTGGACGCCTATGTCGTCGCCAATTACGTTCCGCGCACGCGGCAGAAGCGAAAGCGTGATGCCTGGAAGGAAACACCCAAGTGAATCGCGACAGTGATGATCCGCGGGATAATGGTGCAGGCCGCCTGGCCCGCTGGTCGCAACGTAAACTTCAGGCCAGGAATACGACGCAGACCAACTCAGCGGATGCGAAACCCGCGATAACGCCTCCGCGACTTACGGATGCCGACATGCCGCCACTGGAAAGCCTGTCTGAATCATCGGAATTCAGTGGTTTTATGTCAGACGGCGTCAGCGACGAATTGCAACGCCTGGCCTTGCGCAAACTGTTTCATTTACCCGGATTTTGTCTGCGGGATGGCCTTGACGATTATGACGAGGACTTTACCACTATGACCCGGCTGGCGGATGTGGTTACAGCCAGAATCACCGAACAGATAACGGAAGAAGTCAACCCTCCATCAGCGAAACAACCCCGGCATGCCAATGAAGCACACCTCGACCAGACCGACAGCGGGGATGCTGTCGCCAGCCTGGAGAAGGAGTCATCCACGATGCAACCCGACACTCTGGCTGGAGCACAACTGAAGCAGATGGTGGATGAGGATGGGTCCGAATCATGAACTACCAACAGCAGACCAACCTCGACGCGCGCAACGCTGCCTATACGGCCCTCGCCGGGCTCGAGGTCAAACCCACCGGCTGTGTAGAGTACAGTTCAAGTGGCCGATTGCTGCTCATCGCTAACAGTGAGGCACAAGGCCTGTTTGGACACCTGGGCCATGCACCGGAAATCACCTGGCTTAAAACCGACACGATCCGCGTGGCTCCGATTGACCGGGTCAAGGTGATCCCGGTCGCGGGCAGACAGCTGACCGTGTCCGGTTATCTTGGTTCTTTCGAACTGGTGGTGCACAACCCGGACGGGACCCGCCTCACGGTGCAGGCGGATACGGTGCTGGATCTCGGCGACCCCCCCTTGCTGGGACTGTCACTGCTGCCTCCCGGCTATCTGGCGGCTCGCCCCGGGAACGAAACGTATTCACAGCTGGCGGCACAGTTGGCAGAGCTGGTCGGTGTTTTCGAGAAACCCCGTTACTTCCGGTATGATCCTGACATCTGCGCCCATGGCCGCTCCGGTCTGACGGGCTGCACCCGTTGTCTGGACGCCTGTCCTGCCGAGGCCATCAGCAGTATCGGGGATGCCGTCGAGGTGAATCCGTACCTGTGCCAGGGCGGCGGCATTTGTGCCAGTGTCTGTCCCTCCGGGGCAATGCGCTATGCCTACCCGGGGCCAGCCGACACCCTGGCACAAGTTCGCACCCTGCTGTCCGAGTACCACACGGCCGGCGGTCGCGATGCGCTAGTGATGTTCGCCGCTGACCAAGCCAATCGCGAAGTGCAGGACAATACACTGCTCGTACAGGTTGAAGAAGTCGGGAGTGTCGGCCCGGAAATCATGCTTGCCGCGCTGGCTTACGGGGCCAGCCAGGTTGTCCTGATTGATGGCGGCGAGATCCCTGCGCAAGTGCGTACTGCACTGGCAGAGCAAATCGACATGGTCGAGGCCATTTTGCAGGGGATGAATTATCCGACCCACACCGTACGACTGGTTACCGAAGCCGAACCTGACGCGGTAGTCACCAGCGTCATGCCGGAAATACCTGCGGCGGCCTTTGCCGCACTGGATGAAAAACGGCGTGTCTTTACCCTGGCGACCGACCATCTGTATGACAACGCCAACGCAGCCAACGACATCATTCCCTTGCCCACCGGGGCGCCATACGGTCAGGTCGAGATAAAAGCGGCGCAATGCACCCTGTGCATGGCCTGCACATCTGTCTGTCCAGTGCGCGCGCTCGACGCGGGCACGGACAGTCCACAGTTAATCTTCCGAGAGGCGAACTGCGTACAGTGTGGTATTTGCGTGCAGGCCTGCCCTGAGTCGGCACTGTCCCTGCGCCCCCGTCTTGTGTGCGATACAGAACTGCGACGCAAGGCCGTGACCCTGCATGAGGAAGCCCCGTTCCTCTGCATCACCTGCGGCACCCCATTCACCACCCGTTCGATTATCGACCTCATGCTGCAAAAACTGGAGGGTCATCCGATGTTCCAGGACGACAAGGCCCGCCAGCGCCTGATGATGTGTGACGACTGCCGGGTGGTCGACGCCATACAGGATACGAAGTTGATGGATCAGGTTTGAGTGGGTCATACCGCACCGCCCGGATCAGTGCAGTCCGCCAGCATGCCGAACAAAAGAGTCAGAAATTCAGCCATTCCGGATTCTGGCTCCTTATTGGTCAGTATTTTCCGTAGTTAAATGGCCCGCTGCTTGCAGCTTGGTAAATCAACACGAGGACAGATATATGGGGGACCGCCTCAACGTGGAAAATCCGGATTTCGTCACACAGGACTTGCAGGACACGGCAGCACAACAACAACGTGCTGGCGCCTATGCGCTCCTTGCAAATTTACTGAGCCGGCCCCCAACAGCAAATGTGCTTACGCAGATTGGCCTCTTTACCTCTGGCCAGGACACCTCCGATGATTTTGGTCTGGCACTGGCCAGTCTGGGATTGGCGGTGCAG
>JAJDNN010000020.1 GCA_022340685.1 Pseudomonadota bacterium | reverse complement strand
ACGGTTGGTTTCAAGAGTGATACTTATGGTGACGTGGATGCCATTGAACTGGATGTATCCCATCTTGCAACAGCACAGATCAAAATCGAAGGAACCATTGATGGTTATGTGAAAGTGGGTGATCCGTTAAAAGGAAATCCGTTTGTGCACTGCCCGACCTTTACCTGGGAAACGACCGGCGCCGAACTACTGGCAGCAGCATCGGTGAAAAAAGAATTACCTGGCGTAGACATGTTCCTGGCACTGGATCGCATCAGTGATTCTCCAGCACCACGTGAAGTGACCGGTAACTTTGAAGTCAGCCCAAAAAATGGCCCACATGGCCATCGTCCGGTTTATATGGTCGCCCACCAGGGCGATGATGCCAAGGTATGGACATCTGCTATGTTTATTAAATTTAAATAATCTTTAGGGCTATTAACTAAAGTCTATCAAATACTACGGATTACCTTGTACGTTGATTTATATCTTACTCTGAAGTTGTCGTATTGATTTGTTGATATACCAGACGGTGCGGTATCGGGATTTCAATGCCTTCCTGGTCAAAGCGGTTCTTGATACGGCGCAGCAGTTCGCGTCGTACCGGCCACATCTTGTCCGGCCTGGTCTTGAGCATGAACTTGATTTGCACCGCCGCATCACCAAAGTTATTGACGCCGAGCATATTCGGTTCTGCAAGTATGTAACTGCTAAATTCAGGATCCTGTCGCAGCTCGTTGGCGCAATCCATTAATACCTCCATCACGTGATCAACGTTCTCCTTGTAGGCAACGTTGATGTCAAACACGGCCTGTGCCCAGCCGTAGGTCCGGTTGGTGACCTGTTTGACTTCGCCATTTGGGATAAAGTGGACGCGCCCTTCTATATCCCGTAATACGGTAGTACGCATGTTGACCGTTTCGACTGTCCCGGTGATATTGCCGATGCTAACGATATCCCCCAGTTCGTACTGGTCCTCGAGCATGATCATGAAGCCGGTAAAATAATCGCGCATCAGGTTCTGTGCGCCGAAGGCAAACGCCAGACCGATGATCGCCGCGCCACCCAGCACAGTTTTGATATCGACACCCGCCTCCTCCAGCATCAGCAAGAGACCACCAAAAATAATAATCACCCGTGCCAGACTCTGAAAACTGACTGACAGGGTGTTGGCACGATTGAGTCGGGCTTCTTCCTTACCGCGGCTCCTTCGGCTCATGACGTTGGCAATCCGGGTGAAGGAGATACGGGTTATAATGATTAACAGGAAGGTACCAATCAGAACAAACAGGACCCGGGGTCCGCGGGTGGTCATCCAGTTTAGAATATTCTTTGGATGCAACGGGCTTTCCAGCCAGATGCTTTTTTTCCGCGCTTCTTCCGCCTGTAGTTGTTTCTCCTCTGCGATGTGGACGACCTTTTCCTGGCTCTCCTGGCGCTCGACCAATTGCAGCTTGAGCGTTTCAATCTGGCTGGTCCGTTGCTTGATTTCATTCTCTGCTTTATCGATTTCCTGTTTAATTTCGGCAATCAGTTGTGCCATTTTGTTGCGCGCCGACGGGTCGCCATTGTTTGCCTTCAGTTCCTGCAATTCCTTTTCCTTGATCCGCAGGGCCTGGGTCAGGTTGGCAAGTGATTGTTTGGCGGTCGCTAGTAATTTTTCTTCCAGAACGATTTGTTCTTCCAAAGCCTGCTTTCTGGCGACTGCTTCAACAATGGCCTGTTCGGCTTGATGGGCTTCGGTGGTTTTTTTCTGCGCTTCGCTGCGGGCCGCAATTTGCTCGGCGGTTTCCGGGGTTTCGGAAATTGCTTCATGCGCGGGTTCGGTGCCTGTTGTGGTGGTCAGGCCTGCTGCGCCAGGCACAGCTTTGGAAATAGGGGAAACGGGTGAGGCAGGTTCGGGCGCGGTTCCAGCCGGGATCGGCGTGCTGGGCTGGTGTGCTACCGATCGCGGCAGTTCCCCTTTCAGAATCGCGAGTTCCTTCTGGTCTGCCTTGATTTTGCCTTCCAGCACCGTAATTTGCTTTTTTGCAGTCAACTCTGCCTGAAGCGCAAGGTCAGACTGGGTCTTGTAGAGGTTATAGTCCGTTTCGAGTGGTGATATTTCTGCCTGCAGTGTTTTGATTCTGGCAGTGTCCTTGGCCTGTTGCGCGGCTTCCAATTCTGCATTTTTGGCGGCTAGTTGTGTTTTGATCTTACGCAGGCTGCGGCCCAGATCTTCAAAGTCAGCCTGTTTTTCCTTAAGAGACCTTTTTTGCTGGGCCAGGTTTGCCTTGTCAGACTTGATGGCGTGTTGCAGCTGGAGGATAGTTTCCGAATCCGGACTTGCATTCGCATCTGTTTCAGCCTGTGTTATCTCGGATTGATCGGCTGGGGTCAATCCCGGATCTGGCTTCGCTGTCCTGGTGTTGGCCGCATCTTCCGACGCTTCAGTTGTGGCAGCCCGGGCTGGGGTATCGCCCGTGCCAGGCATGACCTGCAATACCAGTATGAAAGCAATGAACAGGGCAGGTGCGAGAGAAGCACAAAGGTTGCGGGAATTTAACATCGGCGTTTCAGTATTGAGTCTAAAATTGCAACCGTCAGTCTAGCAAAATTTGACCACGCACGCCGTATTGCCACGCTGCCTGACCTCTGGCCGCAAGGCCGGACATAAACAAGACAATAACCGTGGAGGGCTACAGGTTTTCCTGCAAATGCTGTTCGACAAAGCCGGGTAGTGCAAGGCTCGTCTGGTGGATGCGGTGATTGTAGTAAAGGGTCGGGAAGGGCCGCGTTTCCACATCGCGCTGGCGAAAGGCAGTCAGGTCAGTATTCCCGGCCAGTGTTGCACTCCACCAGCCGGAGGGATAAACCGGTTGTGGGAAGGTGAGAGTCTGGGTTCGGGCAAACCCGGCGGCGCGCATAATCTGATGAATGCGTGTCAGCAGATCAAGGTGATACATCGGAGACTCGCTCTGCTGCACCAGCAGGCCGTCATCGCCCAGTACCCGCCGGCAATGCTGGTAGAACTCGTGAGTAAACAACACTTCGCCCGGTCCGACCGGATCGGTACTGTCGACAATAATGACATCATAGCTGTTCGCCTCTGCTTCCCTGACCCACTTGATGCCGTCAGCAAAGTGCAGTTCGGCCCGGGCATCACCGTTAGCCTCGCAGAGCTCTGGAAAGTACTGTTCCGACAGGCGGGTGACCTGTTCGTCGATATCAACCTGTTGCACCTGTTCTATATCGGAATGACGCAGAACCTCGCGCAGGGTGCCGCAGTCGCCACCGCCGATAATAAGCACCCGCCGTGGGGCGGGGTGGGTGAACAGCACAGGATGACTGAGCATTTCGTGATACAGAAAATTGTCGCGAGTCGATAGCATCACAAAACCATCGATGGCCATTAGCATACCAAAGGTTTCGGTCTCGTAGATTTCGATTTTCTGGTAAGGCGTCTGCTCCTCGTGCAGCTTTGCCTTGATGCGTAGGGAAAATGCCGAGCCCGCATCATCACATATCTCGGTAAACCAGTGTTGTTGATCAATCGGCATAGGGTTGGTACCTGGTAGAGTCATCGTGGGACAGGAGTGGCAACCGGTACAATACAAGAGACAGGCTGTAGAGTTCAAGTTGACGGGCGCCGGTGAAGCCCGGCCTTGTCGGTGGCATCCTGTTTCTTGTATTGTGCAACGCATGTCTGACTGGAATATCAACAAAGCACGCACGACCTACAATATCGCCGGTTGGGGTGAGGGTTATTTCGATATAAACCAGCTCGGCCATGTGGAGGTCAGGCCGCGTCCGTCCCGCGGACAGGGTATTGATCTGTATGATGTTGCCCGGCAGTTTCCACACTATCATCTCAGTGTGCCCGTGCTGGTACGGTTTACCGAGATTCTGCATGACCGTGTTGACAGCCTGTTGCAGAGTTTTGACGCGGCACGCCAGAACCATTCCTATCACGCACCCTATACCGCCATTTATCCCATCAAGGTCAATCAACAGCACAGCGTGGTACAGGCCATTGTTGATCATGGCGGAAAGCAGGTCGGACTGGAAGCTGGCAGTAAACCGGAACTGCTGGCGGTGCTTGGCATTGCGCAACCCGGGAGTGTCATTGTCTGTAACGGTTACAAGGACCGTGAATATATCCGCCTGGCGCTCATCGGTCAGCGACTTGGCCAGCGCATTTATATCGTGATTGAAAAAATGTCTGAACTTGAGCTGGTGCTGGAACAGGCCGCCGAGACTGGCATCAATCCATGCATGGGACTGCGGGTGCGGCTGGCCTCCATCGGCGCCGGCAACTGGCAGAACACCGGCGGCGAGAAATCCAAATTCGGTTTGTCAGCAGGCCAGGTCCTGCAGGTGGTTGAGCGATTACGCCAGCAAAATCAGCTGGCGGCCTTGCAGATGCTGCATTTTCATCTGGGGTCGCAACTGGTGAATCTGGCTGATATCCGGCGCGGTATGCAGGAATGCGCTCGCTTCTATGCAGAGTTGTGTCAACGACAGGTATCGATCAACTGCATTGATGTCGGCGGCGGGTTGGGCGTGGATTATGAAGGAAGTCATTCGCAGCGACCCTGTTCCATCAATTACACCTTGCAGGATTATGCGTCGACGATTGTCGATGAGCTGGCATCCATCTGCGCCAGACACGATTTACCTCAGCCCCATATCTTCAGCGAGTCCGGCCGTGCCCTGACTGCGCACCATGCGGTTCTGATAACCAATATTATAGATACAGATCTGGTACCCGATCCGCAGCAGACCAGACCGCCGGATAGCGACGCAACCAGCGAATTATTTGGGCTATGGGAAGTCTGGCAACAGCTAGGTAGTGTGACTGATATGAAGCAGGCCGCCGAACTTTGGGGGGAAACGGTACGCTGCTTCGAAAAGCTGCAAAGCCGATTCAGTCAGGGTCAGGTGGATCTTGATCAACGCGCCTGGGCCGAGAACATCTATTATGCTGTCAGTCGCAAGTTGCAGGGTATCCTGCAGGAAGGCGCGGCAGATCAAAACGAGGTGTTACAGTCAATCAATGAAAAACGGGCAGACAAGTATTTCGGAAATTTCTCGCTATTTCAGTCCTTGCCTGACGCATGGGCCATTGAGCAGTTCTTTCCGGTCATACCCCTGCATCGTCTGGATGAGGCCCCAACCCGACAGGCCGTGCTTGAGGACATAACCTGCGATTCAGATGGCCGGATCGACAGTTATGTGGATCCGCATGGCATTGCCACAAGTTTGGCAGTGCACGACATCAGCCCTGCCGAGGACTACCTGCTTGGTATTTTTCTGGTGGGGGCATATCAGGAGATTCTTGGCGACATGCACAATTTGTTTGGCGATACCGATTCGGTGCATGCTTGTCTTACTGAAAATGGTGGCTACGAACTTAGCCAGCCGTTACAGGGGGATACCGTGGATCATGTTCTGCGGTATGTCCACTTCAACCCTGACGAGCTGCTGGAGCAATACCGTCATAAACTCAGTCAAACAGATTTGCTGGCCGAACAACAAGCCGAATATCTCGAAGAACTGGGTGCTGGCCTGCACGGTTATACCTATCTGGAGAAATGACGGAATACAGGAGCGGTACAGTTTTATGGTAACCAAGACACGACGACAACAGGAGCTTCTAACATGGACATGATTTTGGTAGAGCGCAATCCATCCGGCGCCAAACTGGATGTGATGGGCGTTTATGACTGGCCGGTGTGGAGCAAGGAAGCTTCTACCTTTGCGTGGAATTACGACAAGACAGAAACCTGCTATTTTCTTGACGGTGACGTTATTGTGACGCCCGATGGCGGTGAGCCGGTAAGTATGGGTGCCGGTGATCTGGTAATTTTCCCTAAAGGCATGTCCTGTACCTGGGAGATCCGGGAGCCCGTCGAAAAGCATTACAAATTTGATTAATAGCCGACAGGCTTGACCGGGTCGGGTTCGTTACCCCGCTTCCATCGAGATTTTTTGCTTGCCTGGTACTGCGCCAACGAAGGCCTTGCTCAACGCCGCAGGATAGCCAGCCAGCGCCACAGATTCAGCAGGCTGGCGAGGGAACCAGCCACGTAGGTCAAGGCTGCGGCGCGCAGGATGCGACGCACTGCCGCTTCGTCCTGTTTCTGTATATATCCTTGCTGCAGGATCGGTAACGCCTTGTTGAAACTGGCGTCGAATTCTACCGGCAGGGTCACCAGGTGGATCAGGGTGGCGAGTAACAAAGAACCGACTCCAGCCAGCAGAAACAGCAGGCCCGTGGAAGGGGCGCGGGTAACGATGGCAACCAGAGGTATGAGTAACAGCGCCGCCGCACCGAGTTTTTCCACACCGGATGCCAGCTGTGCCAGTCTGGTGCGCAGCGTCAGCAGGTGGTTACCCTGCTGATGCTGGATGGCATGGCCGACTTCATGCGCAGCCACCGCCACTGCAGTCAGGGAATTTTGATCATGGTTATCGGGACCGAGGCGTACCGTGCGTGTGATGGGATCATAATGATCATTGCCGGCCTCGGTTTTTTCCAGCTTGACCGACTGCATGTGAAACCGGTCCAACAGATGACGCGCCAGTTCACCCCCAGAACCGGGAATGTTGTCCCGGGATTCGGCATACCGGCGGAATGTATGGCGTGCCCACCATTGGGGTCCGAAGATCAGGCCGATGAGCAGTAACAGAAGGATGAGGTAGGGCACGGCATTGACACCAGTTTAGACAGGTGCGCAGGCAAGCGTCAGCTTTTTTCCTTTACCACAATGGATGGCACGTCGATGTCGCGCAGCCGTTTGCGGGTCCGGTTGAGGCGGGCGATGTCATGAATAGGTCCGACGCGCACCCGGTGCCAGGTTTCCCCCCCTTTGATGCGCACGGTTTGGATGGAAGCCTCGATACCCTGCAGAGCCAGCTTTGCCTTGAGCCGATCGGCCTGTTCCAGGTTGCGGAAGGAGCCGGCCTGCAAGACATAATTGATATTGTCGGATACTGGTGTGGTTGATGGATGTTGGCTGGCTTCTACCAGCTCCTCTTCGGGAATGGCTATTTCCAGCTCCGGCAAAATGGTATAGAAATCGAAGCGCGGCCGATTATTATCGCTGGCGCTATCATCCGGCGCGTCAGCCTTGTCCTTGACCGCCTGGCGCACTTCAGCGGACTTTTGTTTAAAGAATTTGCTAACGGCACCTGTGATATCTGCTTTTTGCCGGGACGCAGAGGTACTGTCCAGGTAAACCAGAAACGCCACAAACAGACCGATGAAC
>JAJDNN010000013.1 GCA_022340685.1 Pseudomonadota bacterium | reverse complement strand
AATACGACTTGCATAAAAACCGGGTTGTAACCCGATTTCTGGAGAAGTGGTTTTCTTCGGCTAGTTAAGGGCAAATTTTTTCATGCGATAGATCAACGTGCCGCGGCTGAGTCCGAGTAGTCGCGCCGCCTTGCTCTGGTTGCCACGGGCCTTGTCGAGGGCCTGGCGGATCAGGCTGGATTCTACTTGCTCCAACTGGATGCCGTTTTCAGGCAACTGGAAAGTTGCTTCGGCTTGCGCAGGCGGCGCCTGACGGATCTCGACCGGCAGGTTTTCCGCTTCGATGGTTCGGCCGGGAAACAGGATCACCATGCGTTCGCAGACATTGCGCAATTCACGCACATTGCCTGGCCAGGCATACTGTTGCAAGAGTTCCATCGCCCGGACGGCATAACGCGGCGTATCCAGCCGGTGTTGCATCGCCAGCCTGGCCGTGATGCGATTGGTTAGTAGCGCAATGTCCCGGCCCCGTTCCCGCAGGGGCGGAAGTAGCAAGGGGACCACATTCAGGCGATAGTAAAGATCCTCGCGAAACCGGCCGTGTTGTACTTCGTGATACAGATCGCGGTTGGTGGCGGCGACAATTCGCACATCCACGCATTCGGTCCGGGCCTGTCCGATGGGCTGGCATTCCCTGGATTCCAGGAAGCGCAATAACTTGGCCTGGACATTCAGATTCAGTTCCGCAATTTCATCCAGAAACAGGGTGCCGCCGGCGGCAGCCTGAATACGGCCACCCTGATCCTGGCTGGCGCCGGTGAAGGCGCCCTTGCGATGTCCGAACAATTCGGATTCAGCAAGGTTTTCCGGCAGCGCGGCACAGTTGATGGTGATAAAAGCCTTGTCGGCACGACAGCTGCGTTGGTGAATGAGCTTGGCCAGCAGTTCCTTGCCAGTCCCGCTTTCGCCCACGATAAGTACGTTGACATCCGTGGCGGCAGTAATTGCCGCGCCCCTCAGAGTAGCAAGAAATGCGGGGGAGTCCCCAATCAAGTGGTCTGCAACTGATGTCATATCGGATTGACCTTATGGTGTTGGTGCTGTGGGATTGACCTTATGGTGTTGGTGCTGTGTGTGATCAATATGCTCAAGATTAAGATACAGGCTGAACAGGGCCATCAGGATGAGACTCACGCCGACGGCGACCCGCAGGCCGGGTAAACGGGATAACCGCGTCATCCACCCGGTTATGATACCGGCCGTCATCACAGATGGCAAAGTGCCGGCGCCGAAGAAAAGCATGAACAATGCCCCTTGCATGGCGCCGCCGGCAGAGCTTGACCAGATCAGGGCTGAATAAACCAGGCCACAGGGTAGCCAACCCCACACGATACCAAACAAAAAGGCCTGTAATGGAGAACGCACCGGTAGCAATTTTTGACCCACAGGTTCCAGGTACCGCCACAAGGGACGGCCGAGATGTTCGATGAGGGCGAAACGGGGAAACCAGCCGGCCAGATACATACCGATACCGGCCATGATGAGCGATGCGAACGCCAGCAACAGCATGTGGCCATAACCGGGACTCAACAAGCTGAACAGGGTGCTACCCAGGCCACCGGCGACAGCACCAGCCAGGGCATAACTCACGATACGGCCGGTGTTATAGGCCGCAATATAGGATACCAGGCGCCAGCGTTGATTACGGACTTCGGTTGGCAGGCTGAACGTAAGGGCGCCAATAATGCCACCACACATACCCAGGCAGTGCAAGGTGCTGAACAGGCCGACGATGAAGGCACTGAAAAGAGTGATATCCACGTTGACCATCCAGACCGGTCCCTACCGAAATCGGGGCATGATAGCATGTGACTTGCCGGCCAGCCTGTGTCCGCGAAACCTTCTGTGGCAGGCCGTGTCTGAACCAACATGCCCTTTTCGGCGATTTTGACATAATCCTGCTTCACGAACTGGCGAAACACACACGCATGACACATGAGTACTGAATATCGACTTTCTGTAAGCGGCATGAGTTGTGCCGGCTGTGTGGCCAGCGTTGAGAGTGCGCTACAGGCGGTTCATGGTGTGGAATCGGCAACGGTCAATTTTGCCGAACATACCGCACTGGTGCAGGGCGAGGCCCCGCTGGATGATCTGATCAGTGCGGTCAAGGCCGCGGGTTATGATGCGGCAGCGCTACGCGGTCTGGACGATGAGACCGAAAAGGAAGCCGCCGAGTATGCCTACTACCGGCAGCTGTTGCGTAAAGCACTGGTGGCTGGCACGCTGGGTGTGCCCCTGTTCGTGGCGGGCATGGCCGACCGGTTGCCGGATGTATCCACTGTTGCCGGCGGCCTGTTCTGGTTGTATACGGGCTTCGCTACGCTGGGGGTGCTGATTTATTCCGGCGGCCATTTTTTTACCGGCTCATGGAAGGCCTTGCGACGGCATAATGCCAATATGGACACCCTGATCGCACTCGGTACCGGCTCGGCCTGGGTGTATTCCATGGCGGTGGTGTTGTGGCCCCAGCTGGTGCCCAGCCTGGCGCGCCATGCGTATTTCGAGGCGGCGGCTATAATTTTATGCCTGATCAACGTGGGTGCCGCACTGGAAATGCGGGCCCGCGGCAAGACCTCCGAGGCGATCAAAAAACTCATTGGGCTGCAGCCTCGCACAGCCAGGGTGGTTCGCGATGGTGAAGAAGTGGATGTCCCCATCGAGAACGTCGGCCTGGATGAGACCCTGCGGGTCCGGCCGGGTGAACGCATTGCCGTGGACGGGGTGGTCATCGACGGCCATTCCAGTGTCGATGAGGCCATGCTGACTGGTGAACCCATGCCGGTGGAAAAACAACCCGGCGATGAGGTTGTTACCGGCACCATTAACACCGCCGGTTCCTTTCTGTACCAGTCAAAACGCATTGGCCGCGACACGGTACTGGCGCAAATCATCGAAATGGTGCGTCAGGCCCAGGCCAGCAAACCGGCCATTGGCCGGCTGGTTGACAAGGTGGCGGCCGTGTTTGTGCCGGCGGTGATGATCATCGCCGTTATCACTTTTTTGGCCTGGTACAACCTGGCATCGGATCTCGGTCTGAGCTATGCGGTGGTGGCGACCATGACAGTGCTGATAATCGCCTGTCCGTGCGCGCTCGGGCTGGCTACTCCGATCTCGATTATGGTGGGGGTCGGGCGCGCGGCCGAAATGGGGATCCTGATCCGCAATGGCGATGCCCTGCAGCAGGTGGGCAAGCTGACGACCGTGGTGCTGGACAAGACCGGTACCGTGACAGAAGGTAAACCGGCCGTCACTGACGTACTGGGCATCAACGACCATACTGAGCAGGAAATACTGGTTGTGGCCGCCTGCCTGGAGACGGCCTCCGAGCATCCTCTGGCTGCCGCGATTATTGCCGCAGCCCGGCAACGGGATCTTGTGGTACCGGAAATTGAGCAATTTGAAGCCTTGTCCGGCCTGGGGGTCGTCGGCCGACTGGCGGGGCAGCAGGTGCTGCTCGGCAATGCAGCATTACTGAACCAGCATAAGGTTGACGTAACCCCTTTGCAGGCAGATGCCGACAGGTTGGCAGCGGCGGCCAAGACGCCGATGTATGTGGCGTTTAACGGCAGGGTGATCGGTTTGCTGGCGGTGGCAGATCCCGTCAAGCCGGATTCGGCGGCTGCCATTGGTCGACTTCATAAACTCGGACTTCGCGTCACGCTGTTAACCGGCGACAACGAAGAGACTGCCCGGGCCGTCGCTCATCAGGTAAACCTGGACGAAGTGGTGGCCGAGGTCAGGCCGGAAGACAAGGACAGTGTGGTGGCGGAGTTGCAGGCCCGCGGGGAGGTGGTGGCGATGGTCGGCGACGGGATTAACGATGCCCCGGCACTGGCACGTGCCGATGTCGGGCTGGCAATTGGCAGCGGTACCGACATCGCTATCGAAAGCGCCGACATCACCCTGATGGGGGGTTCCCTGCATGGCGTTGCCGATGCGATCACCCTGTCCAGGGCGACCGTGCGGAACATCAAGCAGAACCTGTTCGGTGCCTTCATTTATAACAGTATCGGAATCCCGGTTGCGGCCGGTGTGTTGTACCCGTTAATGGGTTTGCTGCTGAGCCCGATTATTGCCGGGGCCGCTATGGCCATGTCATCGGTGACCGTGGTCAGCAACGCCAACCGCCTGCGCTGGTTTCGCTCGCCTCGGGAGGTGCGGTCTTGATTGTCAATTTAATCGGAATCATCTTGATCGTGTCTATCGTCTGGTGGTTCTGGCTTTCCAGATGACAAGGGTATAATTCGGAACCAGTAAAAGTTCGTACCCGTTTCGTATTGTCTGTGCATACTGGTTTTAAAAAGGAATAAGAATGAAATTTCCTCTGGCTGACCTGAACGGCTCGCCCTGTCACCCTGGCGCGTTCCGCATCACTCGGCAACTCGATTGCTGTTCCAGACGCAATTCTAACTCCTCCATCCCTGGGGTCGTGTGCCCGGCATTGCGCTACTGCCTGTCTCCGACTGCCAGGGATGGCGGGAGTGCAAAAGGATTACAGGAGCAATCCTTGCCCTGCTGTCATCACCCCGTGTCCCTGTCATGAGCTGGTGGGGAAAAGTCATTGGCGGGACCTTCGGCTTCATGCTGGGTGGGCCATTGGGTGCGTTGTTCGGCGCAGCGGTTGGGCACCAGTTCGACAAAGGGCTGGAGCGGGGCGCCATCAGTGATGTGTTCGGCACCGGTGACCAGGAACGGGTCCAGGCGGCCTTCTTCACCGCGCTGTTTTCGGTGATGGGGCATGTGGCCAAAGCCGATGGCCGGGTCAGTCCGGATGAAATCGCCATGGCGCGCAGCATCATGCAGCAGATGGCACTCGACCAGGAACAGACCCGGGTGGCCATCGATCTGTTCAACCAGGGCAAGCGGGACGATTTCGATCTCGATGCCGT
>JAJDNN010000202.1 GCA_022340685.1 Pseudomonadota bacterium | reverse complement strand
GGATCTAATATGAGGGATAAAGCATGAAACGCGCACTGGTCACTGGTGGCAGCGGTGATATTGGCCATGCTATTTGTAAACAACTGGCAATAGATAGATTCCATGTCTACGTGCACGCGAACAAACACCTTTCCAGGGCGGAACAAATTGTAGCGGAGATTAAAGCTTCTGGTGGTTCAGCAGAGGCAATTGCATTCGATGTAACTGATGCAGATGAAACAAATAAAGCCTTGGAATCTGTATTAGCACAAGGTGAAATCCAGGTGCTGGTCAATAATGCAGGATTACATGATGATGCAATCATGGCTGGTATGAACGTAACACAATGGCGTCGCGTTATTGATGTATGTTTAAACGGATTTTACTATGTCACTCAGCCCATATTGTTACCAATGATGGCTACAAGGTGGGGGCGAATTATAAATATATCTTCAATCGCGGGGGTTATGGGGAATCGTGGTCAAACTAACTATGCGGCTGCCAAGGCGGGACTAATTGGTGCAACCAAGTCATTAGCTATCGAGCTGGCTTCGCGTGGGATTACAGTTAACGCGATTGCTCCAGGAATTATTCATGGAAAAATGACGGCGGAAGTATTTGATAATGAAAAATTGAAACAACTAGTCCCTATGCAGCGAGCCGGTAAGCCAGAAGAGGTCGCAGCCCTGGTTTCATTCTTGGCCTCCGACTTCGCATCGTATATTTCTGGCCAGGTTATAGGTGTCAATGGTGCAATGGTCTAATGGTCTTATTTCAGGATCAACTAATCCGCGCCAGCATTCTTTGATTGTTAGTTAATTTTGCAAAATACTTACCGGTTAAATACCAGTGAAGATGAAAGGATTCTGATAATATTTTTAACAATGCAAAGGACATGATGTTAAATTTCTTTTCAGCAGGATAAATTTCCGGAAATATTCCAAAACCATTTGCCATGATTTTGCTTCTAGCAATGTGATAGCGGTTAGTTATAAGTATGATCTTCCTGGTATCCGACTGTAAAAGCATTTTAGCCTGTTGCAAGTTTTCTAATGTATTTCGTGAAGATTCTTCCATCGTAATCTTGAAAGCGCTAATACCCTTTCCAATCAGATAGTTCAGACCGGCCTTTGATTCGCTCAGGCTCGACTTGCCGGTGTAACCACCAAGAATGAGAGCGTGACTCTCGGGTTGACTATTCAACAATGACAGAACACAATTCAACCGGTGTAAATAATCGATGTCTGGTAAATTATTTGATAATTTTCTGCCCAGAACCAAGAACAAGGATGGCTCATTAATTAATTTTCGGCTGGTACAGTTGGCAATTCTGAATATATACACGTACGCAATAAATAACGATAGGCCAGCACTTAGCAAAATAAGCAGTATAGAAATGAACAAGGTAAAATAACCATCCAGACCGGCTTGTTCGTAATGAGAAATTTTGATAAATGGTTTTATCCATGCGTTGTACAGGCCGGGAAGGTAAAGACCACGCTTCAATAATTGAAACGCGACCATTCGGGTGATGAGCGCAATATCACGAACACCTCGAAAATGGCTTGCTCTTGCGTTTTCTGAATAGATGGCCGGGATTAGCACCGGGCAGCTATAAATGCCTTTTTGAGCTGCTCTTATTAAAATTTCACTCTCGAATACAAAGCTTTTTGATTTATTAATCTTTATTGATAGTTCATTAAATAATGAGGCGGGATAAAGGCGAAAACCTGATTGGCTATCAGCAATCTGGTACCCCGAAGCCCAGGATATCCAGAAATTGGCAATTTTATTTGCATAGTAACGCTTGGCTGGAATCGCGTGTTTATCTGTTAATCGAGCACCAATTATAATAGTCTGTGGATGGTGTTTTGCTTTTTCCAGTAATAATAGAATATCAGCGGGTGAATGTTGACCATCACCATCCATGGTGATGATTGCCTCCGCACTATTTTTAATTGCTGTTGTAATCCCATCCCAGAGACTTGCAGCTTTGCCTTGATTTTCCGCATGGACTATCAAGTTTACTGGCAAACTTTTCACAGCATCTGCAGTACCATCAGTGGAACCATCATCAACAACGATGACATTCGGTGTGATAGTTAATGCTTGCGATGCGAGGTCACGAATCGTCTTGCATTCATTATAGGCAGGGATAACAATGGAGAAATTCATTTGGAGTTATAGTACAGAAGTAAACTTTTTAAAATCATCAAAATAATAATTGATATTAGGCAGATTTTTTGCAAAAATACAAGAGCTTATGGATAAATAAAATGATAAGAGGATGCAAATGAAAATCAAGAGCGTGTTTGTAATATTATTTAGTGTATCACTGGTATTTTTATCTGGTTGCGTTACCAATCCGATTGTAAATGTGAGTGACCAAAGCGTAGTTACAAATAATCCGAATTACACAGAAGCCGATGTAAAGAAAGCCATTATTCGAGCTGGCGCCGGTCTGGGGTGGAATATGAATGCAGATAAACCAGGGCATATATTGGCTACATTACATTTGCGTACGCATATGGCACAGGTTGATATTAATTATAATAAACAAAAGTACAGTATTACCTATAAAGATAGTGAGAACTTAGATTATGATGGAAAAAACATCCATAGAAATTACAATGGATGGATCCAGAATCTGGATAAAGCAATAAAAGTTCAGTTAAATACACTTTAAGTAAAGAATAGAAAAGGACCTCATTAAGAGGTCCTTTTTTTTAACGGGGCATTCAGGTTTGCGCTGAGGGTGCCGTCTCAGGGGCAGTTTTATTTTCAGTTCGGCTGTGGTCGCGGGCGAGAAGCAGATAAAAGGCGGGCACAACAAACAATGTGAACAGCGTGCCGATGCCAAGGCCACTGGCGATAACCAGTCCTATGTCGAAGCGACTGACCGCGCCGGGACCATAGGCGAAAAGAAGTGGAATCATCGCCATGATCATTGAGACCGTGGTCATCAGGATGGGGCGGAGGCGAATGGTTGCGGCGCGCTCTACGGCTTTCCTTTTTGTCAGGCCTTCGTGGATTTGCAACTGATTTGCGAACTCGACAATCAGGATTCCATTTTTTGAAATCAGACCAATCAGTGTTATGAGTCCCACCTGGGTATAGATGTTGACCGAAGCGAAGCCCAACATCAGAAATGCGAGCGCGCTTGCCAGCGACAGCGGAACAGACACGAGAATGATCACAGGATCACGCCAGCTTTCGAACTGGGCCGCAAGTACCAGGTAGATAACCAGCAGGGACATGAAGAAGGTAGTGATCAGAGCGCTACCCTGTTGAGCATATTGGCGAGAAGCACCCGTGTAGTCCCACTTGAAACCACGCGGAAACATAGCCCTTGCCTCTTGCTCCAGGTATTCCATGGCATTACCCAGGGCGACACCAGGGACCATCAGTCCGTTTATCGTCAGGCTGTTGAGTTGCTGGAATTGCGTACGCTTGCTGGGTTCCACGCCGGTTTCGATATGTACCAGTGAAGACAGCGGTACCTGATCGCCGGAGGCAGTTCGCAAGTAATAATCGCCGAGTTTGCCAGTGTCGTAGCGGTCGACCTGGTCAACTTGCGGGATTACCTTGTAACTGCGTCCTTCCAGGCTGAAGCGATTGACATAGTTACCACCGAGCATGGTCGCCAGATTACGGCCGATCTCCTGCATGGAGATACCCAGATCGGCAGCCATATTCCGATCAATAACCAGCGTGGCCCGCGGTCGGTTCAACTGGATGTCCTTTTGCAGGAAAGCGAAGCGTCCGCTTTGCATGGCGCGGCCAATCAGTTGGTCGGCAACCTGATCGAGTTGCTCATAGCCGGCATCGGTTACGATTACAAACTGCAATGGCAGGCCACCGCCGGTGCCGGGCAGACTGGGCCGGGGGATCACGGCGGTCTGTAATCCGGCAATCTGGCTGACCTTGCCCTGCAGTTCGGGCTGGATCTGCATCTGCGAGCGTTTCCGGCCGGAAGGTGGCGGCATTTTAAATCCGCCGAAGACCGTGCTGTTATCACCGCGAAATCCCAGAATTAAAAAACTTTCCTGATACTCTGGTACTGTTTCAAATGCCTGGATCAGCTCCTTGGTATAAACCTCGTTGTATTTGAGTGTTGCAGTCTGCGGGCCGGTGGCCAAAAAAAACAGGATGCTCTGGTCCTCGGTCGGGGCCAACTCATTCTTCGACATAGAGAACATGAGATAGATACTGACCAGTACCACAGCGGCGAATAGCATGACAACTGACGGGTAAGCCAGAACGCTGTGCAGGGCTTTCTGGTAGCCGTTTGCCAGTCGGGTGAAAAAGTGTTCAACACGCATCTCGAAGCGGCCCGGTTCTCCGGCCGGTTTAAGAATTCTTGAACTGAGCATAGGTGCCAGCGTGAGCGCAACGATACCAGAGATGAGTACCGCGCCGGCCAGCGAGAATGCAAATTCAGTGAACAGGGTGCCAACCAGTCCACCCATGAAACCAATCGGTGCGTAGACAGCGATCAGGGTGGTGGTCATTGCGATGATCGGCAGGCCCAGTTCGCGGGCACCGTCGATGGCAGCCTGATTACGGGATTTACCAAGTTCGATATGACGATGCACGTTTTCCACCACGACGATGGCATCGTCCACCACCAGTCCGATCGCGAGTACCATGGCAAGCAGGGTGAGCAGGTTAAGTGAAAACCCCATCATTAGCATCAGGAAAGCGCCACCGATCAATGACAGCGGAACAGTTACTGCCGGGATCAGGGCGGCGCGCATGGAGCCTAGTGAAAGAAAGATCACCAGCAATACAATGGTTACCGCTTCGGCCAGGGTACGCATTACTTCGTTAATAGAGTCGTCGATAAACACGCTGGCATCGTATGGCAGAACGCTATGCAAACCACTGGGCAGGTCAGACTGGATTTCCTCGTAGGCCTTGTGAACCCGCTGTGCGACGGTCAGGGGATTGGCGCCAGGGGCTTGTTCGATTCCCATGAAGATGGCCATCTTGCCCTTGTACCAGTTGGTCGAATCATAGTCCTCGGCACCCAGTTCGGTATTCGCCACGTCGCGCAGGCGAACCAGGGTGCCGTTGCGGTTACTAACCACCAGATTCTGAAAGTCTTCCGGGTGGGTGACGTCCGTTGTCGCACCCAGATCGATGGTGACGTAATCGCCCTTGGTCTGGCCCACCCCGGAAAGGTAGTTGTTGGCGCGTAACACGTTAGCGACATCGTCAGCAGTTACGTCGAGGGCGGCCATGCGCTGCGGATCCAGCCAGATGCGCATGGCAAATACCTTGTTGCCAAGCAAACCAGCCTTGCCTACCCCTTCCAACGCCTGCAATTTGGGCTGTACAACACGCAGCAGGTAGTCAGTGATCTGCGCCGGTTTCATATCGTCGCTGTAAAAAGCCATGTACATCAGTGCGGTGCGATCACCGGTCTGGGATGTAATCACCGGGTCTTCGGATTCGGCCGGCAGTACATTACGTTGACTGGAGACCTTGGCCTGAATTTCAGCTACGGCGGCATTGGGATCGAAGTTCAGCCGCATATGGGCTTCGATTACGGAAGAACCCTGCCGGCTGATGGAGGACAGGTAGTCGATACCATCTGCCTCGGCAATGGCCTGTTGTAGCGGCGTGGTAATGAATCCCTGTACCAGTTCACTGCTTGCACCGGGATAGGCGGTGGTAATAGTGACAACAGTATCCAGAGTTTCGGGATATTGCCGTACCTCGAGTGAAACAATGGCGCGCAGGCCCAATACAAGGATCAACAGACTGACCACACTGGCCAATACCGGGCGGTTAATAAAAAGATCAGTAAATTTCATTTAAGGGGTGTTCCTTTCCCCGGGCGCCGGCTTGTCATCCAGGGTCACTGGCATGCCGGCGCGCAGCTTGACCTGGCCGGCACTGACCACCTGTTGGTCAAGCTGCAGGCCATTGATGATCTCGACCCGTCCCTGGCGTGCTGATCCGGTTTCAATCTGTTTCCGTTGCACCAGATGGCCCTGTTTTGCCGGTTCAACGATGAATACCGAGTCACCGTAGGGGTTATAGCTGATGGCCGTATCCGGCAGGGTCAGAACGGTGCGCGGTTCGCCAACCAGAACCTGCACTTGCGCAAACATACCGGGTCGAAGCAGCCGGTCCTGGTTTTCCAGCGTGGCACGAACGCGTATCGATCGGCTGTTTTGCTCCACGCCCGGATTGAGGGCGGTAAGCTGGCCACTGAACTGACGGTCAGGGTAGGTCTGGACCGTCAGTTCGACTTTCTGCCCCGGTTTCAGGCGCGAGAGTTCGCGTTCCGGCAGAGTGAAGTCTACATATATTGGATCCAGGGCCTGCAATGAGACGATGTTTGAGCCCACTGGAAGAAACTGACCGACGTCGACGGCACGAATTCCGAGAATGCCGTTAAAAGGGGCGCGAATTTTCTTTTTGTCGATTTGGACGCGTTTGGCGATAACGAGTGCCTTGGCCTCATCAAGCAGGGCATTGGCTTCGTCGTAGTCAGAGACTGACACAGACTTGCTGCTAAGCAGTTTGGTGAGTCGGTTGAATCTGATTTTCGCCAGCCGCTGATTTGCCAACAGTCCGTCAAGCTCGGCCTCGTCAGAAGAGGTGTCCAGTTCGATCAGTAGTTGGCCTTGCGTGGCAGCATTACCCGACTCAAAGTGGATAGCCGTTACCTTACCGGCAATTTCATTGCTGATATCGATACCGGCGACTGCCGTCAGGCTTCCAACCGCGGACAGGTAGGGCTGCCACTTTTCCTGCGCTACACGAGTGACGGCCACGACGGGTGGCGGAGGGGGTTTGCGACTTTGCATCGCCTGCCTGATTTGCAGGTACTTCCAGCCAAACAGACCACCGAAGATAAGGACGATAACAATCAACAGGAGCAATAAACGCTTGATCATGTGGCCTCTTTCGTAATGTGTTCGGCTAAATACAGCAGGTATGTAATTGTGCCATTTCATAGCTCTGGCCGCACTATCGGATGCCAGCCTGGACCAGAAATCGCACTGCTTGCCGTGCCGGCTGCAACGGCATGTCCCCTGGTGTTACCCACGAGAGGGTGGACGAAATTTCCAGCCAGAGTATCTCACAAACCCTGTTAATCTACATAAAAAATGGATGGCGTGCCGACGAACTTGCCCACACACTGTGCGTGGGATAGGCGTCACCTCGGGTACTGGTATCCCTGTATACGCTATGGTGTAATGGAAAATAAATACAATACACATACACTTGGGTGGTGTGGGAATGAGCTGGACTCGATTATTCTATTTCGTTTTAGCCGGGATCTTTCTTGCCGTGCCCACCTTGCAGGCAGGTGCCGCCATGACCCAGGCGCAAATGGATGCGCGTTGCGAACAGGCGCGTGAGGCAAAGTTAGCGCCGCTACGGCAGGAAAAAATTGACGCGTGCAAGGCGGAAGGAACAAAGAAGCCGGGCGAGTGCGAAACGTATTACAAGGACTACGGGAACGGCCGTCGCAGCGCAGGGGGTGCCTACACGCCCCGGAAGTTCAACAACCTACCGGAGTGTGTCGAGGCGCGGGAGATGCGAACCGGAGTCAGACAGGGAACGATCCCGACGGTGACCCGGGAATCAGGCCGTGATTCGAACACACGCGACAGTACAAAAAATACCAAACAACGCGAAAACAGTACGACGACAACTTCGCGCGAGAGTGGACGGGAGAGTTCAACCCGTGACAGCACATCAAAGTCTTCTTCGCGCTGACTAACCTGACTCAGAAATATGTATTATGAACAATAGTGAGTGATATTTCGTTCAATCGCGCTGACTTGCAGTTTCGTTTCATATTGCGTTTTGTGACGCAATTTACGCTATTCCTGGCTACTACTTCCTGATTACCCACTTTAAGCCTATTCTCACCAGCCGACCCCGGCTGGTATAATTTTATTACAAATATAACGGCTGCATCGGAGCATGAGAGCAACGTAAACCTGTTCCAACCAGAGGGAAGCATCAGATGTACAGATTACCGAAATTCATCATAAACCTGGCCGCACTGTCGATGACAGCGATGTTTCTTGTCGCCTGTGGTGGTGGCGGCACCGATAACGCAAGTTCGGTAGTTACCGGTGGGTCCGGTACTGTGGGGTTGTTTGTGACAGACAACCCGATCACCGATGGTACCATCAAGGCTGCGTGTGTGACCTATCAAAAGGTGGAAGTGCTTGGCGATGGTCGTTATACCGTGTACCAGGGTCAGCCCCGTACCTTTGACTTGTTGCAATTACGTGATCATGCCAGGCCACTGGCCTTTGGTGATGTTCCCACGGGCGTGTATGAAAAAATCCGTCTGACACTGGTTAATGATGGTATCGAACTGAAACTCGATAACGATACCGGGTGTGACGTTCCGAGTCGTACCAGTGCCTACCCGAAACTGCCCGGCAACAACAAGCTCGATTTTGTTGTAAAAGGTGGAATTGTCGTACAGCCGGGGAGCAGTGAGTACCTGGAAATCGATATGGACGCGGAAAAGGCGATCCACATCGTCGAGACGGGAAAAAACTGTAATTCAAACAGTGCCAACAAGAATGACGTCATGGAAGTCAATGGTACCTGCACCCAGTTCAACTTCCGCTCCGTGGTGTTTGTCAGGGCACTGAACAAGGACTTTACCGGTAAACTCATCCGGGTAGTGGGTACCATTGAATCGGTTAATCGGGAAGATCGTAGTTTCCAGCTTTGCAATGCCTTGCCCGGCATGGAAGACAGCGGAGCACAAACTGATCCCATGACGCGTTGTATCCGGGTTCGGGTATCCCCGGACGATTCCTTCTTCAATGCCGCTGGATCTCCCCAACCGCTTGCGGATATACAGTCCGCTGTCGGGGAACAGGTAACGGTCAACGGTAGGCTATGGCGGGTGATTAAACCGGAGATCCCCGATGGCTACCAGCCACGACCCGGCGAGTGCCGGATCTGGGATCCGGCCCTGCCGGCAGACCAGCAGTCGTTACCCGGTGCCTGTGAAGACCTGTGGGACAACGTCCAGCAAGGACAATATCTGATTAGTGGCGATGACAATGATTATTATCCGCTGGTGCTGGACGCGCTGACCATCGGGGTTGGAAGCACTACCCTGATTAACGGCATGGTGGATTCCTCACCTGTCCCGGTGTCGGGTTCGCAGGACGAACAATTCGGCATGGAAGTGGGTCGGCCGAGTCCCATTGATGTGGTGTTACAGGCCGGAGTCACCGGCGGTAACGGTACACGCATAATCGATCAAATGGGCAACCCGCTGACCAGCGCGGCCCTGTTTCCACCGCGTCCGGTCAAGGTTGACGGGGTTGTGGTTGATAGTAGCAGCGTGCTGGGCGAGCTTGTCGTCCTGTTGGATGATCCGGCCGGGCTGGTTGGTACAACTCGCATGAGTGGCACCATCGGCTCGGTGGCAACGGATGGTTCGGCATTTGTCCTGGTCATGGACCCGGCGGATCCGGACAATACGAAAGTCGATCCGACGCTATCAGATCAGTCTGTCGCCGTACCACTAGAGGCAAATATCCTGCTGGTCGATCTGAGCACGGGTTCCAGTGAATCCCTGGCGCGCGAACAGCTGACACGCGCCGCTGGCAAGTATATCAACCTGTATGCTGTCAAACAGACCAGTGGCCTGGGCGACTGGCTGGCAGACACCATTGTGGTGATCATCAGCGGTTCATCCTCGCCGTAACTGTCTGCTGCGTGAGTAGAAAGTAACCGGCGGCTATCTAAGCCGCCGGTTTTTTTTGTTCTGCCGGAAAAGACGGCGGCTGCAGATGGTATGCTACGGATTGTTTAGTCGCAGAAAATTACCCGGCATGGAATACCACGCGCTTATCAACAACCTCATCCGAGGCTTCCTGTTAATTGCCAGTTGCTGTGTTACATCAGTAGTAGCGGCAGATACAAAGCAGCCCGACTATGTTGGTATGCAGGTCTGCCGCACCTGCCATGCCGCCCAGGTAAACAAATGGATCGGCTCCCCACACGACCTCGCTATGCAGGACGCCACTGTCAAATCGGTGCTCGGCAATTTTAACAACGCCCGATTCCAGAAAGACGGTGTCAACACGACCTTCTACCGTAAAGGCGATCGATTTATGGTCCGCACCGACGGCCCCGATGGCAAGCTGACTGACTATGCGATCAAATACACATTTGGCGTCTATCCGCTGCAGCAGTACCTGATTGCATTTCCCGGCGGGCGTCTGCAGGTGCTGGATATCGCCTGGGACAGTCGACCCAAGGGAGAGGGTGGCCAACGCTGGTATGCACTGCATCCCGATGAAGTCATCCCGGCCGGAGACGTACTGCACTGGACCGGACCGAATCTGAACTGGAACTACATGTGTGCAGACTGCCACTCCACCCACCTGCAGAAGAATTACGATGCAAAAACGGATGCCTATAACACCGCCTGGTCAGAACTCAATGTGTCCTGTGAAGCCTGCCATGGTCCGGGTTCGGTACATGTGGACTGGGCCAAAGGCAAAGCCGGCAAGGTGGATAACAAGGGACTGACCAGCCGCTTGACGGAACGGCACGGCGTAGAGTGGAAGATTGACCCCGAAACAGGTAAACCACGGCGCTCGGCTCCCCGCCAGACAGTATCCGAAATTGAAGTTTGCGCCCCCTGTCATTCACGGCGCAGTAAGCTGACCGACGATTACATCCCTGGCCAGCCATTCCTGGATGCCTACCGGCCTGCCTTGCTGACGGAGGGCTTGTATTACGTTGATGGACAAATGCAGGACGAGGTTTATGTGTATGGCTCCTTCCTGCAAAGCCGGATGTACAAGGCCGGCGTGACCTGTTCTGATTGCCATGAACCTCATTCGACGAAGCTTCGGGCGCCGGGTAGCCAGGTTTGCCTGCAGTGCCACACGGCGCAGCGATATGCCACCCGAAAACATCATTTTCATACGCCACATGGGAAGGGCGCCAGCTGTGTCGAATGCCACATGCCGCCGACTGTCTTTATGGGGGTGGACGCCCGGCATGATCACAGTTTCCGCATTCCGCGCCCGGACCAGTCGGTGAAGTACGGCACGCCCAATGCCTGCACCACCTGTCACACCGATAAGGATGCAAGCTGGGCGGCGTCCAAGGTGCGAAACTGGTACGGCAAGGACCCGCAGGGTCTGCAGCAATATGCATCCGCGTTTTATGCCAGCCGTGAACAGCTGCCTGAGGCCAGCCAGTTATTGAAGGCAGTAGTAGATAACCAGGGGGAGCCACCCATTGCCCGGGCTACGGCCCTGGAGCAGCTGGGTCAATACGCGGAAGTGACAACCTACCAGGCTATCAAGCAGGGCCTGCAGGATCCGGATCCCATGCTGCGCACGGCAGCGCTAGACGCGGCCAGTGTACTTGATGCCCAGCAACGGGTGGTGCTGGCATTCCCGATGCTAAATGACCCGGTGCGGATAGTACGGATCAGTGCGGCGCGGCAGTTGGCATCCATCCCGGCCGGCCAGCTTCCCGAAGCGGAGCGCAAATGGTTGCAGCAGGCCTTGCAGGAGTACGTCGATGTCCAGTTGTTCAATGCCGAACGACCGGAATCCCAGTTCAACCTCGGTATGTTCTATGCGGAAATGCAGGAGCCCGCCAAGGCGGAAGCCGCCTATCGCAAATCCCTGCAGTTGCAGCCCGACTTTATCCCGTCCTATGTCGGACTGGCGCAGCTGCTGGGCCAGACTGGGCAGGAGCAACAGGCCGATGCGCTGCTGCGCAAGGGTATCCAGCGGCAACCGGACAGCGCCGAGCTCTACCACAGTCTTGGTCTCTCGCTGGTCCGTCAGCAGCGCGTCGCCGAAGCCATCCCCCTGTTTGCCCGGTCGGTTCGCCTGGCGCCGACGGACCCGCGTTATGTCTATGTTTACGGTGTGGCCCTGAATTCGAGTGGACAGCAAGCGAAAGCCATCGAAGTCATGCAGGCGGCACATCAGCAACTGCCCGGAAATGCCGATATCCTGTTTGGACTGGTCACCTTTCTGCGCGACGCCGGCCGAACCCAGGAGGCGGTGCAATATGCCCGCAAATTGCAAGCCCTGATGCCAAATAATCCGGCGATCAAACAGTTACTGCTCAATCTGCAAAGTGGCACCTGAACCATGGCCGTGCGTTTGCGGTTGGGACTGAACTGGTATAATCTTGCGCGCTTGTTTTCCGGAGAGGTGTCCGAGCGGCTGAAGGAGCACGCCTGGAAAGTGTGTATACGGTAACCCCGTATCGAGGGTTCGAATCCCTCCCTCTCCGCCAATATGCAAACGGGTGCCCACGAGGCACCCGTTTTTTTATTGGGTGCGGCAGATATAACCCACCTACTCTTTGTCGGCATCAGTCAGTTGCACGCTCCGCCCGGACCGATCCAGTAACTGCATGTCCAGCAACGCCTCAAATATTTTAATTATTACGACAAAGTAGGCTGCGAGACAAACAATGCCACCGCAGCTCGTGTGAAATTGTGGTGATTTGTGGCCGCGACCAGAGAGTGGCGGGCGGCGGATACATGCGATTTCGATCCATAGCCAACTCCTATGGGGTTCATCGGAATTAGGTCTTGGACAATTATAGTGGCGTGGTAAATAGTTTCATCTAACAACGGTGCGCAACGGCGGCATATAAAAGCAGCTTATGTCGTTGAACGTAACTTAAATCGTCGAACTGAAATCTGACACTGTTGAATATTTAAGTATATTCGAAAAGGTTTATAGAGGATCAGAGGCAAACGAAGTATTCTAATTATTATAAACCATTATGAGCTTTAACCGTCGCCAGACCCTCGTTTGGCGGCATAATTGCACGATGAACGTGAGAGAGGAGATATACAATGCATATTGAACCAGGCGTCGTTGAGGGCGCAAAAATAGTGCTTAGTTATGCTACGGCTGCAGGCGCATTAGTATATGCGGCAAAACTTTCGCGAGATACGATGAAGAAAGACGGGATCGCTCCGCTTGGCATTCGTATCGCTATGGTGACGATGCTCGTGTTCAGCTTTTTCCAAATACTGCCGCATTATCCGGTTGGCGTATCCGAAGTACACTTCATTTTGGGAGCGACACTTTTCCTGATGTTTGGAGCTGCTCCAGCCGCAATCGGCCTGGCGTTGGGTTTGTTGTTCCAGGGTCTGTTCTTCGCACCTTTCGATCTCCCGCAATATGGAATGAATGTAACGTCCATCTTGGTACCACTATTCGCCGTTGACGCACTGGCACGTCGTATCATTCCAGCAAATACTGCCTATAAGGATGTCTCATACAAACAATGTCTGGCGATGTCGACTGCTTATCAGGGTGGTGTGGTTGCCTGGGTTGCATTCTGGGCATTTTATGGCCAAGGGTTTGGTGCTGAAAACCTTATGCAGGTCGGTACTTTTGGTGTTGCCTATTTGAGTGTCATCGTAGTCGAACCACTCGTGGATCTGGCAATTCTAGGCAGCGTCAAATCATTGCATCAGTTCAAGGACAGCAAGGTATTCCATTCGCGTCTTTATCGGACTGCTGCCTGACTGGAAGAATGAAATGAGGTCTCCGGGAGGCATAACCGGAGACCTCATGTTGATTCCACGTTCGCGAGTAACAATGGGCGTGAGTCACAATGTGATGACGGGAGTAGGGTCAGCCCTGCCGGTACTGAGTGCTGCCGCACGCGCCTACGACGTCAATGATCAACTTTCGATCGGCGGCGTAATGGCCGACAACGGTTTGAACGGTGCCTCGCCGTTTGGGACTACCCTCTGGACGACAGACCTGGAGGATAAGGCGACCAGTCAGAACGGGCATAACCTGGACACCCTGCTCACCACCGCATGGTACACGCACATCTCCCGCCTGAGTCTGGCCTACCTGGAAAGTGCCCGCCTTGCTATCGAAAACTCCAGACTGGTCGAAGCCTGTTACTGCTGGCAGCTGGGCGAGGTGTTCAGACTCACCGCCGACATCCAGTACCAGAATGATGACTATCAATCGGCCCCGGGGCCAACTGGCTGGGGGTAAGGCCTGCGCGCCACGGCCGAGTTTTAATTCCACCTTTAACACAGGATCGAGTGCCTTCCGCTTAACTCGGTTTTCAACACAAGAAGAGGAAAGAAGCAATGAATAAAGTCGAAATGTGCGAAGCGATTATGCAAGCCAAAAAGGCCAAAGGACTTACCTGGGAAACAATCGCCAAGGCAGCCGGACTTGCTCCGGAATATGTTACTTCCGCCTGTCTGGGGATGAACCATCTGGAAAAGGAAAATGCAGATCCACTGGTTGAAAAACTCGGACTGGGTCCGGAAATTTCCAGGGCTTTGCAAGCCTTTCCGCATAAAAAGTGGGACCAGATGGTACCAACAGACCCGGTAATTTACCGTTGGTACGAGATTGTCGGAGTATATGGCGAGACCATCAAGGAATTGATTCATGAAAAATTCGGCGATGGGATTATGTCTGCGATTGACTTTACCATGAAAATTGACAAGGAAGAAAACCCGGCCGGTGATCGTGTTGTCGTCACACTGAATGGTAAATTCCTGCCATACAAATCCTGGTAACACTCTCAGGTGAGACAAGAGGCGAAGCATGGCTGCTCGTGATCCACACCGATATGTTAATGAACTGGATGCGACGGCAATTGAACGTATAATTGCGCGGCTCGAAACCCGGGCGAAAGATGCCGTCTTCACAAGATTGTTTGACAAGTACGCGGAACAACTCGCGCTACCTCCATCGGCCCAGGTATTGGAAGTTGGATGTGGTACGGGAGCGATGACGCGGTCTCTTGCACATCGCAGTGACTTTTCCGGCAAGGCGATTGGCGTCGATCAAAGCCGTCCTTTTGTTGAGGCGGCGATCCGATTCGCGCAGGATGAAGGAGTCAGTAACCGGGTCGATTTTCGGGTCGGTGATGCACACAATCTGGATTTTCCACCTGCTACATTTGATACGGTGATCGCCCACACATTGATCAGTCACGTCGCCGAGCCGACAACGGTGCTTCGAGAGATGGCCCGTGTCGTTCGGCCTGGCGGAACGGTGGCCATCTTTGACGGCGATTATGCCTCGTTGACGTATGCTTTTCCCGATCACGATTTCGGGCATCAAATGGATGTTGCGTTGGCAAGCGCGACCTTTAATAATCCGCGCATAATGCGTGATTTGCCACGGTTGTTGCCGAAAGCAGGACTGGAAGTAACTGCGGCGTGGGGCGAAGCCGTGATTGAAATCGGTAGGGGGAGCTATTTCAAGACATTTGCAGAGACATATGCACCGTACGTGACGCAGGCGGGTATGTTGCCAGAGGCAGCGGTGGAAGACTGGCTCACCACGCAAAAGCAGTCAATGGAAAACGGAACATTTTTCGCGTCATGCAATTACTACACGTATCTGGCACGTCGCACCGAGTGAGTCTGGCCCCGCACCCGAAATGGACGTGCGTACCGCTTGGTTTGACCCGGGATCATATAAACCCGGGATCCTATGATCGAGTGGAACACTTTGGTTCAGGGGAGTCACCCAGGGTTGACCGTTGTTGCCATATGCACAGAGCAAGGCGCAAGCAGGGCGAGGGGCGTTGCAATGTATTATGAAGAAATCTCCTGGCGCTGTGACGGTCATGAATTTTCTATCGGCCTTGATCGCGCGGGTACAGGCCCGACTGTACTCCTGCTTCCCGCGCTCAGTTCGATATCGACCCGACGAGAAATACAACCGTTACAGGCGCGGCTTGCGCAGTCTTTCAGCACCCTGTCTGTCGACTGGCCAGGATTTGGTGAACTGCCGAAACCCCGCGTTGACTGGCGACCGGAGATCTACGAGCAATTCCTAAACCATCTGCTCACGCAGATTGTACCCAGGCCCTATGGGATAGTCGCGGCTGGCCATGCTGCAGGTTACGTAGTCAAAAATTTCGCGCGGTATGCGCACGCAGCAGGGCGGCTGGTGTTGCTGTCGCCCACCTGGCGTGGCCCGTTACCTACGATGATGGGTGGCGATCGCGCGTTGTTTCCCAGAATTGTCAGGGCATTCGATCTTCCCATTCTGGGTGCGCTGCTCTATGGCTTGAATGTTAACCGGTTTGTCATCGGAATGATGGCGCGCGGGCATGTCTATGCCGATCCTGCATGGCTCAAGGGTAGCCGCATGGAGGCGAAATATGCCGTAACACGAACGCCGGGGGCACGTTATTCCTCGGTGCGTTTTGTTACGGGCCGCCTTGATCCTTTCCAGACCCGTAATGAGCAAATCAACGCGGTACAACAGATCACCGTCCCGATGTTTAACGTGTTTTCCGATACTGCCCCGGAAAAATCTCGACTGGAGATGGAGTCACTTGCTGAAATGGAAAATGTGCAGACAGTACGACTGTCGCAGGGAAAGCTTTCTTTTTACGAGGAGTTTCCCGATGAGGCGGGTGAGGCGATTAATGCGTTTCTGATTGCCTCTCCACCTGGTTAACCCTCTACCGTTGACGGGACTGTTTGCGATCTGGCTGTTCGACATATTTTATTGGACGATCCTGTGTTCGCATCCAGTCATTAACACCAAACAGAGGCCGGAGTGAGCATGGGAAAATACTTTTTCATCATAGTAAATACCTATGGGACTAATCGGTAGCAGCACTTGGACAAGACGTGTTACGTGAAGCATAGTTGCCTAATAACGGCGGGAGGTGGGCAATGACGCGCACAACAGGCACACAGCTTGTTTACATGAACGGTATGATGAGATAGGCCTATGCAAACCCATTTCACACCCGAACAGCTCACCAACCCTGCCATGGCCAGTTCCGAGGTGGAACTACGCGCTTGCCTACAATGTGACTACTGCATAAACAACTGCCCGACCTACCAGGTACTTGACGACGAGTTCGACAGCCCGCGCGGGCGGAATTATCTAATCAAGGCGATGCTGGAGAGTGGGCGCAAGCCCGAGAAAGATACAGTCAAACACATTGATCAATGTCTGTCCTGTCTGGCGTGCATGTCCACCTGTCCGTCGAGCGTGAATTATATGCACCTGGTGGATCACGCCCGGGAATATATCGAGGAAAACTATCGGCGCCCGCTGTTTGATCGGCTGCTGCGCTGGGGTGTAGCGAAAATTATGCCCTATCCGGGCCGGTTTAGGTTGGCCATGCGCGGGGCGCAGCTGGCAAAACCGCTGGCCTTTGCCATGCCCGGGAAAATTCGCAGTCTGGTTGAGTTTATGCCCGGCACGCTGCCGCCACCGAACCAGAATGACAAGCCGCAGGTATTTCCGGCGATGGGCGAACGCAAGCGACGCGTAGCGCTGCTGACAGGCTGCGCGCAAACGGCACTCAACACGGATATTAATGATGCAACCATCCGCATTTTGCGTCGGCATGGTTGTGAAGTTGTGGTTGCACAAGGCGCCGGCTGTTGCGGGGCATTAACGCACCATATGGGCAAGACCCGGGATAGCCACGCCGCGGCTGGCAGAAACATCCGCGCCTGGATGAACGAGGTGAATGGCGCTGGGCTGGATGCGATCGTCATCAACACAAGTGGTTGTGGCACTGTGGTCAAGGACTATGGATTTATGTTCCGAAATGATGCGCTGGCAGATGACGCTGCGACGATAGCTATGCTGGCCAAAGATATTTCCGAAGTCCTTGCGGATATCGAACTGGACTACAAAATGACACCCGACTTGCGTGTTGCCTATCACGCCACCTGTTCCCTGCAATTCGGGCAGCGGATCAGGTTTACGCCAAAGAAGATGCTGAAGGCAGCGGGCTTTACCTTAATCGAGCCCCGAGACTCGCATACGTGTTGTGGCTTTGCCGGGACCTATCACGTGTTGCAACCGGAGATTTCGGGCCAGCTGAAAGCGCGCAAGGTCAAAACGCTGGAGGCGGGCGCGCCGGATGTAATCGCAGCAGGCAACATCGGCTGCATGATGCAGATCGGTTCTGGTACCGGGGTGCCGGTGGTCCACACGGTGGAATTGCTGGATTGGGTGACAGGCGGGCCATTGCCCCGTGCCCTGGAAGGTATGGCCAAGGCAGCCATTGCAGCAGCGTAATTGTGCGCAGTCTGTGAAACTTACCCGGCGTTTATGCAAATTCACTCGTGTTGCGGTAGCTGCAGTTCATGTCACTTGATGCATCGGCCGTCGTAATCGACACCAGTCTGATCCTTCAATGGGCTATTTCGTGATCAGACACATCCGTCATAGGGCAAGGCCCCAATTGGTGCTTGGGCCTCTCCTTACATCCGGCAATGCCCCATTCGTTTGCCAGGTCCGCAAACGCCTGACAGGCGGGACTCTTGTACGCGTCTTTGCGGGAGATCAGGGTTATCGTGTGGTGGGGCAATACCGGCACTAACATCACCGTAGAAAGTCCATGCTGTGCACAGGCAATAGTATCTGGCAGGATGGTGGCGAACCGGCCGAGGCGAACAACTTCGATGATCACACTGAGCGAATTGGTCTCCATCGCGATTTTTGGGGTGATGTTGTGTTCGAGACAGTACAGATCCACATGGCGGCGCAGCGCAAAATCGGAATTGAGCAGCACCAGTGATTCCTCCTCCAGGTCATGCTCACGCAGCGGCTGTTGTTGTCCGGAGCAGGGGTGACCCTCACCGACCGCAAGGTTGAGCGATTCGACAAACAGGATGTGCGTCTCGATGTCGTTTGACCGCGTTCCGGTTGAAAGATGGTTGGTAAACGCGATACCGACGTCGATTTGGTCTTCGGCCACGCCTGTTTCGATGTCGCTTTGCGACATTTCCAGCGTACTCACGGTAATGCCGGGATAACGGGTATTGAAGTTATCCAGCAACGTGGCTGCCAGGTATTCGGTAATGGGTGTCATCCCCAGGCGGAGGGAACCGCGGCTCAGATCCTGCAGTTCATGGATTGCCCGCTTTCCTGCGTCGAGTTCGCCCAGGGCGCGTCGGGCATAACCCACATACACTTCACCGGCATCGGTCAGTTGCACAGTCCGCCCGGACCTGTCCAGCAATTGCACGTCCAGCGACTCTTCCAGTTGTTTGATTTGTTGCGACAAAGTGGGTTGCGAGACAAATAACGCCTCCGCAGCCCGTGTGAAATTGTGATGTTCTGCAACCGCGAGCAGATAGCGGAGGGAACGTGGGCACATGATGTTTCGATCCATAACCAACTCCTATATGGGTGTATTCAGAATAAGGTCTTGGACAAGTACGGCCGTCAGAGAGAAGTTTACCTTGATAACACACACCATAGTCAACTCCTATGAAAAATAAAAATTGCCCGATTTTGGACAATGAGTGTTGCGGGTGCCCGATTTTGGACAATGAGTGTTGCGGGTATCCGGTTTTTGGACAACGCGCGTAGCGGGGTGAACAACGAAATTTCATCTGTCATTCCATAGCCAACTCCTATGGGGTTCATCGGAATTAGGTCTTGGACAATTATAGTGGCGTGGTAAATAGTTTCATTCAGCAACGGCTTGCTGAGGTGCCATATAAACACTGCTTATATGGTTGAACCTGATTCGAAAAATGCGAACGCAAAATCAGGAGCGATAGAGAATAAGTATATTCGAAAAGAGTTATAAAGAATCAAACGCAAGACGAAGTGTTCGAAAGTATAAATCTATTTTTATGGAGGGTACGAGACCATGACAGAGCGTAACAGACAAAAGCCCGCAAAGGATGCACCGTATCCAGATCTCATCACTAATGAGCGCTTCAGAGAATGTATGCGAACGCCACATGATGTCGGCGGCGAAGATGATGTGCCCATGCAGTGGGAAGAAAAAGAAGAAGAGGTCTGGGAGCATAATACCTTCGTGACCTGTGAAGTTCTGGCCTGGCGCGGCGTGTGGAATGCCGAGGAGAGACGGCGCCGGCAGAATGTCGATCTGGGAAACTCGAATTATCTCGCAATACCTTATTACGGGCGCTGGCTACTGACGGCCGCGCGGATCCTGGTTGACAAGCAGCATGTAACCCTTACTGAATTGATCGAAAAGATGGATGAGGTGAAAAAGCGCTATGAGTGAAATACATGAAAAGCACCACGCAAAAAGAGCGACGGGAATTGGCGATCCCCAGTGTTTCAAAGGAGAGGCCGGTAAAGCCAAGTTCAAGGTAGGCTCAAAGGTACGGGTCAGGGATCTGCCTGATGTCTTTTATACCCGTTGCCAGCTCTACACGCGAGGCGCGATCGCTACGGTGACCGAATTGGTCTATGAAAGTCCCCCTCCGGAAGATGAGGCCTGGGATAACGTGGACAGGTCCGAATGGTTCTACAGCCTGGTTTTCCGGCAGAAGGATCTTTGGCCCGAGTATCCCGATGCGTATGCAAATGACACGGTAGAGACCGAGTTGCCCGAATTCTGGCTGGAGCCGGCCTAGTCTGGCTACTGGGGACGAAACGGGTACGACTAGACAAAGAGGAAAATCAAAATGGCAGAGAAACATAAACCTGCACCGATGGTTGATGAAGTCAGCGAATTCGAGGTACTTGAAATCGCGGTACGCGAACTTGCTATTGAAAAAGGTCTATTCAGTGCCGAAGACCATCGGCGCTGGACGGAGTACATGCACACCCTCGGCCCGTTGCCAGCGGCGCGTCTGGTCGCCAAGGCGTGGCTGGATCCTGAATTTAAAAAACTTGCGGTAAAAGACGGCGTCAAGGCCAGCCTTGATGTTGACATCGACTGGATTGGCAGTATGCCGACCAACTTCGGCACGCCGAGTGACTACTGCAACCTGCGCGTTATGGAAGATACGCCCAAATTGAAGCACGTGGTCGTGTGCACCCTGTGCTCGTGCTATCCACGGCCGATCCTGGGTCAATCACCGGAGTGGTATCGGACCCCGAACTATCGACGCCGGATTGTCCGTTGGCCGCGGCAGGTGCTCTCAGAGTTCGGTCTCCAGCTCCCCGAAGACGTGGAGATAAGAGTAGTGGACTCGAACCAGAAGTCTCGGTTCATCGTGCTGCCGGTGCGACCCGAGGGAACAGAGGGTTGGACCGAGGACCAGCTGGCCGAGATCGTTACCCGGGACTGTTTGATCGGTGTCGCTGTGCCAAAACCCGGCCAGACGTCAAACGATCCGCGTCCTGTTCATCCAGCCAAAAATCCGTATAAGCACTAGGAAATCTCATGACTGATATTAATCCAAAATACATTGAACTTGATCAAGAAATGAGCGACCGAAGTCTGGACCAGTCACCAGTGTCGCTGCTTGAAAAAGTCAAAAAAGAAGGAAGAGTGTGGGGTGATCTGTGCGAACAGTATGGTGTAGATAACCCTGACCCGCCCTGGCGGATTACACTGGAAGCCACGTGTGATGTGCTCGCTGATGGCTATTGGAGCACTTTCAATATCTGCAAGCCTAAAGATGAACGTAATCCTGAAGAAGAAAGCAAGAAGCTTGATGCTGTTGAACGCCGTTGGGAAGAGGATCAGCTCGTTAGTCAACATTATGCTGACGTTCCATTCCCGGAAAGCCAGTTAATGGCACTTGCGCATACCTTGATCCGTCGCGGCCTGATGAGTGAGGAAGAACTGGCCAGGAAGATGGAGGAAGTTGATCGACGCCTTAATAGTGCCTGAAGCATCGCCACATACCTGATTTATAACCAGAAAGTATGTGTATTTGAAAATCGTTGAGAGACGGAACGGTATGGTTTGTATCAGGCCATTTGAGAGATCAGTTATTTCGGGGCCAGGAGAATATTTGGCTCCGGCATTGTCTAGAGCAAGCGTTAACTATTGCAACAATTGAAAATTGAGGAGTTGATTGATGTCAATACGCGGAGTCCGGATTGAGATTGAGGATCTTACCCACCGCTATACTGCGCGGAGTCCGTTAACGTTCGAACGGGTTAATGTGGAGGCTGATCCGGGCGAGTCGCTCGTTATCATCGGCCGATCTGGTTGCGGTAAATCGACTTTACTTCACATTCTGGCCGGGCTGTTAAGTCCCACCAGTGGATCAGTGAAACTTGATGACAAAGTGGTCGAGGGAACATCGTCGCGCTGGGTCATGATGTTTCAGGCGCCTCATCTTTTTCCCTGGATGAAGGTCAGACAGAATGTCGGTATTGGCCTTCAATTCGCCAATTGGCCTGAAAAGAAAATCCGCGAGCGGGTTGATTATGCTCTTGGCCTCGTCCATCTCGAAGACTACGCTGATAACAATGTTCAGGACTTGTCAGGTGGTCAACAACAGCGTGTTGCCCTTGCCCGCTCCCTGGTGATGGAACCCGAAATGCTACTCCTTGATGAACCTTTCTCGGCGCTTGATGCATTTACCCGTGCATCCCTGCAGCGTGATGTACGTTCCATTGCAAAAGAACTGGGCTTCAATCTGGTAATGGTAACGCACGACATCGACGAAGCCGTGTTAATGGCCGATCGAGCACTTGTCATGGCCGGTTCACCCGGCAAAATCATGCATGACATCAGGGTGGATCTCCCTGATCCACGTGACCGCGAAGACCAGGCCGTTCAGGCGATGCGTGCGCAACTTATGAAAACTTTCCACGATGCTGCGCATATACAGTCGAATGGTTTGAGCACAGAAGTGACCGAGACGGCTGCAGTCGTCGGCAATACCTAGTAGTAAAGAAGTGCTGAAGTACATTTCCTAACAAACCCGGCTAACCCACAGGAGGAGCCTGTTATGAAGAAAATATACCAGCAGCACGGTGATGGGATCCAGGAAGATCCAAATCTTGTCATCGATTATGACCCGCTTTTCGAAAACGTATTAGGTTCTGGTGTAAACCGGCGTGATTTCCTCAAGATGGGGGCTGCAGGCGCATTGAGCAGTGTACTTCCGAGTTCCGCGTTTGCTGTGGATAAGAAATGGGATCCGGTAGTCAAGATCGGTTATATCCCGATTACCGACTCGGCTGCCTTGCTCGTCGCGCATGAAATGGGTTACTTCAAAGAGGAAGGAATCGACTCTAACAAACCAACCCTCATTCGTGGATGGTCGCCGCTGGTTGAAGCGTTTGCATCACATCGTTTTAATCTAACCCATATGCTTATCCCGATTCCAATCTGGATGCGCTACAACAACAATTATCCGGTGAAGATCACAGCCTGGGACCATACCAATGGTTCGGCCATCGTTGTCGGTAAAGACAGCGGTATCAAGTCGCCCAAGGATTTTGGCGGCAAGCAGTTTGCCGTACCGTACTGGTATTCGATCCACAATATCGTATCGCAAAGAATCATGAAGGCTGCTGGCATCAAACCAGTCATCAAGCCACAGACCGCGAAGTTGGCATCTGATGAGTGTAACTTCCTTGTTCTCAATCCACCCGAGATGCCACCGGCACTTGCGGCGAAGTCAATTGACGGCTATTGCGTGGCAGAACCGTTCAACGCCCTGGGTGAGATCAAGGCCGGTGGCACGGTACTGCGCTTCACCGGTGACGTCTGGAAGGGACATCCCTGCTGTGTCGTGGTCATGCACGAGGCCGACGCTATGGATCCCGATCGCGCAGCCTGGGCACAAGGTGTTCACAACGCCATTGTCAGGGCGCAGATTCATCTCGCCGAAAACAGGGAAGAAATGGCAGTGATGCTCTCTCGTGACGGCAAACGATACCTGCCGTTCCCGAAAGAGATCGTCAAGCGTGCCATGCTCTTCTACGATCCTGCCTATTACCAAAATCCGAATGCAATCCAACATCCGGATTGGCATATGGACCGCATCAACTTCCAGGGCTGGCCATACCGGTCCGCCACGGAACTCGTTGTATCCGAGCTGCAACAGACGGTAATCACTGGTGATGATGCCTTCCTTCAGAAGCTAACACCCGATTTCGTCGCCAACGACCTGGTCAATTATGACTACATTAAGAAATCGCTCAACGCGAATCCCGGCTGGAGAAACGATGCGAGTGTTCCCAGGACGGGTGATCCGTTCACCCGTGTAGAGGTCGTTGAACTATGAGTGATGGTTCTGCCCAGGTTCCTGCCGCACCTATTCAGCGTGTGGCAGAACCTGGATTGGTGGGTTCAACCGGGCGACGCCTCAGAAATGGGGTTATCGGCCTGGGAATTCTGTTTGCACTTTGGTGGTTGGGAGGCTACCTGATTTATCTCAATCCAAAGACAACACATTTTGCCTCTTTCGGGCCTGTCCCCACCTTCAAGGCATTCCCGGAAATGCTATCAGACGGTCTGATCCAGAGTGCAGTCTTAGCCAGTGGCTATCGTCTGGGTGTAGGTTTGCTTATTGCTGTTTTAATTGGTGTGCCACTCGGTATTATGATGGGTCGTAGCAAGTGGTTTCGCGAGCTAAGTAATTCCCCTTTCCAGGTTATACGCATGGTCAGTCCGCTGTCCTGGATGCCACTGGCAGTCCTGGTCTTTTACACATGGAACCAATCGATTATTTTTCTTATCGCAATAGCTTCGGTCTGGCCAGTGGCGTATGCGACTGCCGCCGGCCTGGCCAAGGTGGATCCAGCCTGGTTCAAGGTGGCACGAAATCTGGGTGCCAAACCCGTGCAGTTGTTAACCAGGATCATAATCCCGGCTATTGCCTTCGACATTTTTACCGGCATCCGACTTGCACTCGGAATTGCGTGGGTTGTGCTTGTACCGGCAGAATTTCTTGGTGTGACATCCGGTCTTGGATACGCAATCGAGGATGCACGAGAAGCATTGGCCTATGACCATCTCACCGCGATAGTACTTGTTATCGGAATTATTGGCTGGTCTCTCGATAGCATCTGCGTGTTCTTTATCAAGCGATTCAGCTGGCATCACAGTGGATAATATATGAACCAGAGCGCCGTAAATGTTGAGGTAAATAATTACCGGGTTTCCGACTCACTGAAATACTTCGGGAAGGGTGCGACGAACTTTGTCGGCGGTCTCGCTATCCTGTTCGCACTCTGGTGGATTGGCATCTACTTTATGTCGGCCGATCCGGCGAGACAACACTTTGCCGACTTCGGTCCTATCCCGGCAATCAAGGCTATTGGTTATGCGTGGGAGGACGGACTGGTCCAGAGTGCAGTCATGTCCAGTGGAGCTCGTCTGGGTTTGGGCCTTCTCCTCGCCATTTCCATCGGTGTACCGCTCGGTATTTTGATGGGTAGCAGTAAAAAATTTCGTGAGTTGAGTAATGCCCCGTTCCAGTTGCTACGCATGATCAGTCCGCTCTCTTGGGAGCCGATCGCAGTAATTGTTTTCGTTACCTGGGATCAGGCAATCGTATTTCTACTCGTGATTGCCTCACTTTGGCCGATAGCGTTTGCAACTGCAGCAGGCCTGTCCAAGGTGGATCCGGCCTGGTTCAAGGTGGCGCGTAATCTGGGCGCCAAGCCCAGACACATACTGACCCAGATTATCATTCCGGCAATCGCATTCGATGTACTTACCGGGATTCGTCTCGCACTTGGTGTTGCGTGGATCGTACTTGTTCCGGCGGAATTCCTTGGGGTGGACTCTGGACTGGGTTACACCATCCAGGATGCACGGGAGACATTGCAATATGACTATCTTATGGCGATGGTGCTCATAATTGGTGCCATCGGGTACCTCCTCGATAGTACCTGCGTATTTCTGATCAAGCGATACAGTTGGACTCGTGGGGAAGTGTGAGTCGGGTGCAATCTAGTTGTACTTAATATGGTGCATACTAACGGAACTAACTTTTTATGAGGAAATGAGATAGGTATAAATGATGTTGTGCCTCGGCTCCAACTAGAAGAGGGAGTGTGATTACAATGCGATACACCGAAGAGCAGATCATCGCCGCGTTGAATGAGGCCGAGGCCGGGGCAAATATTCAGGATGTTTGTCGCAAGTACGGGATCTCGGACACCACGTTTTACCGGTGGCGATCCAAGTATGGTAACAAGGAAATTGCGGATGCGAGCCGTTTGAAACAACTTGAAGAGGAGAACCGGCGCCTTAAATCAATCGTTGCCGATCTCTCTCTCCGTAACCAGGCACTCAAACGTGTAGTTTCTAAAAAATGGTAATGCCTACAACCAGAAGTGAGAAAGATTGAGCAAGGTAAGAGCAATATGACACAAAAAATTCATATCGTGTGCGTATCGGGTACGCGCGAGAAATTACAGATGGCTGCGATGATTGCGTCGGTGGCTGCAGCAACAGGTGATGAGGTCACGGTATTTTTCTCCATGAACGCACTGCAATATTTTATCAAGGGCCATAGCGAGGATGCCCCGACGGAAGGCGAATTCGGAACACTTCTGGCAGATAAAGGGGTGCCGCCATTCAAACAACTTTTCATACAGGCAGCCGAACTCGGCGACGCGAAGTTACTCCCGTGTTCGATGGCAGTGGATGTACTAAAGATCGAGAAAGAAGAGCTCGATCCCGAGCTGGGCCCACCAACCGGATTAACCCGTTTTCTGAGTGATGCCGAAGGCGGACAGTTACTAACATTTTAAGCGGGAATGCGGATTGAACCGAATTTCAGCAGGAGGAACCAGTAAATGAGTGAAACAAAGATTATTGATGCACGAAACACATATTGCCCCGGACCGCTCATGGAGCTTATTACCTACATGAAGCAGGCTGATGTTGGCGATACGCTTGAGTTGCTGTCAACCGATAATGGGACGGCCGACGATGTCCCCGAATGGATCAACAAGGTCGGACACGAAATGGTCAGTAGCGAGAAAATCGATGAGGTGTGGCACATCAAAGTTAGAAAGGCTAAATAGGCTAAATAGGGCAATACTTGCCTGACCAGGTTTGTCTGTATTGAAGTCATCTAACTGTAATTAATTTTGGACAGGAGAATGCAATGAGAATCCTAGTTGTCGGTGGAGGATGTGGTGGCACTATTGTGGCCAACAACCTTGCAAGGCGGTTGTCCGGCGAGATTCGCGCCCGTAAAGCCAAGATAACGATGTTGTCGGCTTCCGACCGTCATATGTATCAGCCCGGCCTGCTTTACGTCGCGTTTGGACAGATGATGCCGGATGAGCTTTATCGTGATCAGGCGAGTTTGCTTGAATCATGTATCGAGTTTCACGTTGATCCGGTTGAGCAGTTTATGCTTGATCAAAACCAGGTGAAGACAAAAAGCGGCAAGGTATATTCATACGATATTCTCGTAATTGCTACTGGTTCACGCATTATGCCCAGGAAGATTCCCGGATTGGAAGAGGGCGCCGAGACCTGTTACACCGAGCAAGGAGCAGTGAAAATGTTCAAGGCCCTGCGTGAGTTTCAGGGTGGCAAGGTTTCCATCGTGGTTGGTGTACCGCACAAGTGCCCGATTGCACCGGTTGAGATCACGTTTGCACTTCACGACTATTTCACGGCACGCGGTATCCGAGACAAGGTGCAGTTAAAATACAACTACCCGATCAACCGTATCCACAGCATTGAGAATGTAGCCAAATGGGCCAAGCCTGAATTTGATCGCATGGGTGTGGAATACGAGACGCTCTTCAACGTTGAAGAAGTCGATGTGGAAAACAAGATCGTGAAGAGCATGGAAGGCTCGGAAGACAAGTACGATTTGTTGATTTCCATTCCGGAACATCATGGTATGGAAGTCATCGAGAAAAACGGGCTTGGCCAGGATGGCTGGATCCCGACTGATCGTTTCCAGCTCACCATGGAGGGTCACGACAACGTATACGTGCTGGGCGATACTACTAACCTGCCGGTCAGCAAGACCGGCTCGGCTGCTCACTTCGAAGCCGAAGTGGTGGCTGAGAACATTGCTTCAATCGTGAAGATCGGTACACCGGTATCCGAATATGATGGAAAGGTGTATTGCTTTATCGAGGCCGGTCATGACCGGGCAACTTATGCAATGTTCAACTATGAAAACCCACCAGATTTGAAGGCAGCGAATAAGTCTATGCACTGGTTCAAGATGTCTTATAACAAAATGTACTGGACCAGCGTACGCGGTCTACTCTGAGGAGCCATGTAATGACTAACCAGACAGAAACATCCCTTGATATGTCAGATGTTAATCCCGAAGCCATCGCCCACGATCTTGAACGGTTATCCGATCTTGCCTCAATCGTCGCCGCGGCCCAGGACGCGTTGACCGATGACATGGTGACCCGGCTGGCCTCGGCATTTAGCGAGGGTATTACGCTACTCGATCGACTTACGCGAAATGAAGGACTAATGCGTTTACTCCAGGTACTGGATCGCCCGGAAACTCAACATCTCATGATCAGCTTGTCCGAGGCGCTTGGCAAAATGAGTCAGGAAATAGCGACAGCCCCACCTGCCAAGGGTGGTGTTATCAGCTTATATCGACTTGCTTGCAATCCGGGTACCCAAGAAGGACTCCGATCGCTTTCTGTACTCGGTGAGTATTGGAGTGAAAGCTTGCGAGAGTTACACCGACGCGGCGGCTAAAAAGTCGTCAGGAAGCACGATACGGCCAGCGTGCTATATCGCCACGGGCCTGTCGAGAAACGCGCATGGATTTATCCTCGCCTACCATCGACACACCGGGTCATGTGACCCGTTACGCTGGCGACTCAATCAGTTTCCCCGGGTCGCAGATATTAATTCACGGAAAATATGGGTTAATTGTTTAAATATTGCCGGCCCTCACAAATCGAAGGCTGATTATCAGCCGTATCCGAAACTTCAAAAGATCAGTTTGTAAGTCATTGTTATATAAGACTATTAACGGTATCTAAAACCCCACGGCTTGTGTCATTGAAATATGCCGGCCGGGTTCATAGAATAACCAAGTAAATCAGTCAGAAATAAACCACGGACGGTTTTGTGACTTCGATTGAATCCGACACGATTGAAACTGGATAATCACCAGTCGCTAACCGCCAAGTTGGTGTATATGCCATTGTTAAACTTATGTAGCGCTGGCTCGCGCGCTACAAAAACGCCGCGTGAAAGTGGCCTGAAAATCGTGAGATTAAACTATTAAAGAGTTAAGGAACTATGCCGTACGCAGAACAAACCGTCACTTCAATCCGCCGCTGGTCGGACCGGACATTCAGTTTCATGACTACCCGGCCCGATACGTTCGATTTCAAGAACGGGGAGTTTGTCATGCTCGGATTACGCGCCGATGGCAAACTAATTCCGCGTGCCTACTCGATCGTCTCGACCAACCGCGATGATTACCTGGAGTTTCTCAGTATTCAGGTTCCGGACGGGCCACTGACCAGTCGCCTGGCACAGGTAGATAAAGGCAATTCCATCTGGATCAATACCAAGACCACCGGATCACTGACGCTGGATCACATTTTGCCCGGGCGCCATCTTTACATGCTGGCTACGGGTACGGGACTGGCGCCGTTTATCTCCTTGATCCGTGCCGGTGAAGTGTTTCAGTCTTTTGAACGTGTTGTTCTGGTACATACGGTGCGAAAGGCACATGGGCTGGCTTATCGTGAGGAACTGATTTCACGCACCGGCGAT
>JAJDNN010000188.1 GCA_022340685.1 Pseudomonadota bacterium | reverse complement strand
TGATGTTAGCGATGCCGATGGCACTTCCGGCGCGAAGAACGAAAGCACTGCCGCTTCTGCCGGTATGCGTATCGACTTCTAATAATAAAAAGTAGTATTGAGCTGTACCTGAACGGGGCCTTTTGGCCCCGTTTTTTATGCTCCGCTTATATGGCCCTTTTTATATCGGGCTGTCCGGTGTGTTCAATCGAGTATGACGTTGCAAACGACGCGGTTCGATACTGGGCCCGCTATTTATAGACTATTTTCCGGACTGATACTTTGTATGGACCCTTCACTCGTGTCACTGTTTGTCGCTGCGTTTTTATCGTCCACCCTGTTACCGGGTGGCTCCGAACTGGGGCTGGCCTGGCTGGCGGCAGCGCGGGCGTATTCACCCGTCACCTTGCTTGCCGTGGCGGGCCTTGGCAACACTCTCGGGGGCATGACGTCGTGGGGGGTGGGCCGGCTCATCGCCGTGAAGTACCCGGCCCGGGAGTCGATCCAGCCGTCCCACCGCCAGGCCCTGCAGCGCATCGAACGCTGGGGCAGCCCGGTGCTCCTGTTGTCCTGGCTGCCGGTGATCGGTGATCCCTTGTGCGTGGCGGCGGGCTGGTTGCGTATTCACTGGTTAACCAGTCTGTTATTCATTGGCCTTGGCAAAACGCTCCGCTACGCGGTAATTGTTTTTCTCTTGAACTAGGGTTTGTGACGGAGACGCGCGCAAGGCAATGCGATCACACGTAAAGGAATGGCCCGGCTGGCGATACTTTTTACCCGGCGCAACCCGCGCCATGAGGTCGTGCGCCAGACCGTGGTACAATAGCGCCCCTAATTTGGCGAGCAATAACCCTTTCTTTTCAGTGACTTATGACCACCCGCATTCGCGAAATCCCGTATAACTACACGTCCTTCTCGGATCGGGAAATCGTGATCCGTTTCCTCGGCGAAGCGATGTGGGAAGTGCTGAACCGGTTGCGAGATGAACGGGTGACCGGGCGTTCGGCCCGCATGCTGTTCGAAATTCTGGGTGACATGTGGGTGATCACCCGCAATCCATTTATCCAGGATGATTTGCTGCTGAATCGCAAGCGGCGCAGCATGCTGATCGGGGCGTTGCGGCACCGGCTGGACCAGGTGATGGCGCGCGCCAATGACAATCCCCAGGCATTGCGCCTGGCTGAAAGTACGCGGGATGCGATCAACACATTTGAGGCCTGGTTTCCCGAACAGTTAGCCAAGCGTAAACGACTGGAACGGCGCCTGCGCAAGGTAACGCGCAGTGACAATATTAATTTCGATGGCTTGTCCCGGGTGTCCCACGTGACAGATGCGTCGGACTGGCGGGTGGAATATCCCCTCGCCGTGATCACGCCGGACAGCGAAGCCGAGGTGCAACAGGTGGTGGCGGCCTGCCTGGAACTGGACGTCAGCATGATCCCGCGCGGTGGCGGAACCGGCTATACCGGCGGCGCAGTTCCCCTGCAGCCGGACAGCGTGGTGATCAATACCGAAAAGCTAGAGGCGCTGGGCCGGGTGGAACAACGTCAGTTGCTCTGTGACACCCAGGCAGCGACCGAACCGGTCGCGGTGATCCGTGTCGAGGCCGGGGTGGTGACCCGCCGCGTGGCGGAGCAGGCGGAAGCCGCCGGTTATGTCTTTGCCGTGGACCCCACTTCACAGGACGCCTCGTGCATTGGTGGCAACATCGCCATGAACGCCGGCGGCAAGAAAGCGGTGTTGTGGGGGACCACCCTCGATAATCTGGTTTCCTGGCGCATGGTGGGCCCGGACGGCAACTGGCTGGAAGCTGAACGCCTGAACCACAATCTGGGCAAGATTCACGAGCAGGAAACGGTGCAGTTTCGAATCAGCCGCTTCGCCACCGACGGGGTGACGCTGTTGGCGGAACCGGAGGAGTTGCGCATTCCTGGCGCACAGTTACGCAAACAGGGACTGGGCAAGGATGTGACGAACAAGTTTCTGGGTGGCCTGCCGGGCATTCAGAAAGAAGGTTGTGACGGCATGATAACTTCGGCGGTGTTTGTTCTCCACCGCATGCCGGCCCATATTCGCACTGTGTGCCTGGAGTTTTTTGGCAATGACCTGCGCCGTGCGGTTCCGGCAATTGTGGAAACCAAGCAGTATCTGGATGACCTGCCGGACGTGCAGCTGGCTGGTATGGAGCATCTGGACGACCGGTATGTGCGGGCGGTGAATTACACCACCAAGGCGCCGCGGCGCGAACTACCCAAGATGGTGTTGCTGATCGATGTAGCCGGCGACGACGAGAAGCAGGTGGCGCGAGCCGCATCGGAGATCGTTCGCATGGCGGCACTGCGCGAGGCGGAAGGATTTATTGCAGTCAGCCCCGAAACACGCCAGATGTTCTGGGCCGACCGGGCGCGTACTGCGGCCATCGCTGCACACACCAATGCTTTCAAGATAAATGAAGACGTGGTGATCCCGCTGGCGCGGCTGGCCGACTACAACGACGGCATCGAACGCATCAACATAGAGCTGTCCACCCGTAACAAGCTGGCCATCATTGCGGCCCTGCTGGAGTACTTCGATACCGACATGCCCAGGTTGCATACGTTGCTGGCCGGCGAGGTGCCAGAAGCCGAGATCAACGAGGAAAGCCGGGCCATATTCAGTGCCAAGATCGAAACTGCCAGGGACTTGCTACAGGCGGTCAGGCGGCGCTGGCAGGGGATCCTGGAAAACATGGATTCGCTGGCGCTGGCACACCCGCTGTTGTGGGAAGGCATACTGGAGACGGCACCGACGGAAGCGGATACCTTTTTCGATCTGCTGCAGAAACGCGATCTGCGTATTTCCTACCGGCGCAGTGTGGAGCAGCCGTTGAAGGATATATTCAGTGGCCGCGATTTGCAGACGGTCCGCAACAAGCTGGATGCCATTCATGCATCAATCCGTTCCAGCCGTTTGTTTGTCGCTACCCATATGCACGCCGGAGATGGCAACGTGCACACCAATATCCCGGTCAATTCCAACGACTATGGGATGCTGCACGAAGCGGATGCGGTAGTTACGCGCATCATGCAGCTGGCCGGTGATATGGGTGGGGTAATTTCCGGTGAGCACGGTATCGGCATCACCAAGATGAAGTTTCTGGATGAACGTATCGTCAACAGCTTCGCGGAGTACAAACACAAGGTCGATCCGAAACAGCGTTTCAATCCTGGCAAGTTGATGGCCGGCGCGGGACTGGACAACGCCTACACGCCCTCCCTGCGACTGGTGGAACAGGAGGCACTGATCCTCGAAGCCAGTGACCTTGGGCAACTGAACCAGATGGTCAAGGACTGCCTGCGTTGCGGCAAGTGCAAACCGGTCTGTAATACCCATATACCTCGCGCCAACCTGTTGTATTCGCCGCGTAACAAGATCCTGGCGACAGGCCTGATCATCGAGGCATTTCTATACGAAGAGCAGACCCGGCGCGGCATTTCCCTGCGCCATTTTAACGAAATGAATGACGTCGCCGATCACTGCACGGTATGTCACAAGTGTCTCAGTCCCTGTCCGGTGAACATCGACTTTGGCGAGGTATCGGTGACCATGCGAAGCATTCTCAAGGCGCAGGGACGCAAGCACTTTAACCCCGGGACCTGGCTGTCGATGGCGTTTCTGAATATCAACGATCCACTGGCGATCAAGGTGTTTCGCAAGCTGTTCATCGAGTGGGGATACAAGAGCCAGGCGCTTGCCTCGCAGGTCGCGCGTCGTTTCAGGCTGTTTCCCAAACGGCATTCGCCTGCGCGAACCACCGGCAAGTCGGGCGTGACCGAGCAGGTGGTGCAGTTTATCCGCAATCCCCTGCCGGCGAACCTGCCAGCCCGGACCACGCGTGCCTTGCTGGGCCTTGAAGACAGCAAGATTGTTCCCATCCTGCGTGACCCGCACACGGTCAATGAAAAGTCGGACGCGGTATTCTATTTTCCCGGTTGCGGTTCGGAGCGTCTTTTCAGCCAGGTGGGATTGGCGACCCTGGCCATGCTGTACCGGACCGGGGCCCAGACCGTGTTACCGCCGGGCTACCTGTGCTGCGGTTACCCGCAGGCCTCCGGCGGCGACACCGCTCGCGGCAAGCAGATATCGGTGGACAACCAGGTACTGTTTCATCGCCTGGCGAACACCTTGAATTATATGGACATCCGCACGGTGATCGTTTCCTGCGGCACCTGCATGGATCAGCTGCAGCAATACCAGTTTGAGCGGATATTTCCGGGTTGCCGGTTGCTGGACATCCATGAATATTTGCTGGAAAAGGGCGTCAAGCTGGATACAGCAACGGGCAGGCAATACCTCTACCATGATCCCTGCCATACACCCATGAAGACCTACAATCCGTTACAGGTAACCGCGAAACTGATGGGGCAGGATGTTCAGCTATCAGATCGCTGTTGCGGTGAAGCCGGTACTCTGGCGACTGCGCGCCCCGACATAGCCGCCCAGTTACGTTTTCGCAAGGTGGAAGAATTGCAAAGTGGTATTCGGCAACTTACCGGCAAGGATCGGATCGGGCAGGATGAAGTGAAAATTCTCACCTCCTGCCCGGCCTGTCAGCAGGGTTTAATGCGCTACCGTGACGAGACCGGTCTGCAGACAGACTACATCGTGGTGGAAATGGCGAATGTTCTGCTTGGCGAAGACTGGCAGACGGAATTTGTGAACACGGTGAAACAGGGCGGAATCGAACGGGTACTCTTGTAGGCCGCAAAAACGTGCCTTGAGCACACCACGCTTTTCCCTGTGCGAAACCCCGTTCAGATATTGATATACGACCAGCCTTCCTCTTGTCGCTTGATAACCTCGTGCATGGCCGAAGGCACGGTACCCGCTTCCGGAATCAGCTGGATATCAACCCCTTTCTCTGCCTTGTAGCGTTTCATCGCAGTCTGACATGCGATCAGACTGAGATTGTTGTATTGCCTGGCCAGTTTTTGCAATTTTTGTATATGGGGCCTATCTTTTTGTTCCAGCAACTTCAGACCGGCACCGTTGGTCAGTATTTCAATTTGGACGGCCCGGTTTTCCCTTGCGGAAGTCTTCAGTAATTGTTCGGTCTCATCCAGCAGAATGGCGAATCGTTTGTTGTCACCGGAACTCACATGCAGCATCAGACGCCATTCCTGCTGGTTGGCGGCCAGCTGGTTGCCGGCCTGAATTGATTTGGACAGATCCACCAGTGTCGTGGGTTGCGCCAGATGGTTATTGGCAAGCCAGCCGGTAACCAGGCCAGTGACCAGCAGCATTGATGCGGCAACGGCAGGCCAGAAATTTCGCGCCACGTCCCGGGTATTATCGGGTTCCTTTTCGGCCTCGACGTTGTGGTAGGCGAGTTGCACCATTTCCTGAACTTTTTGCAGTTTACACAACCGGCTGGCCAGTTCGGCGTCATGGGGCAGGGCTTCCATAATGCGGATCCGTTCTTCCCGATCCAGCTGGTTGTCCAGATAGGCATTCAGGTGTTCGTCAGAAAAATGTTCCTTCATTTGACTCTCCTTAACCGGTTCCGGCTTGTGCCGGTTTCGGGCTTGAATTCCAGTAACAGTTCTGCCAGTTGACGCCGGGCCCGGCACAGCCGGCTCATCACCGTGCCGATCGGAATGTCCATGACCGCGGCGACATCGTTGTAGGTCATGCCTTCGAGATCCACCAGGGTCATAACCTGACATTGGCCGGCCGGTAGCGAGGCAATGGCGGCGCGCACCCGGTCCACGACATTGTTCTGCTCGACATAATGTGCCGGTGACTTGTGATCCACCAGTACCAGATTCTCGATGTCCTCAACCTCACGCAGCCGTCGGTAGTGGTCGCACCAGCAGTTGCGCAGGATACTGAACAACCAGCTGTTCATGGCGCCACGATCCCGCAAATGCTGCTTGTTGCGTAATGCCTTGACCATGGTTTCCTGTACCAGGTCGTCGGCCAGATCCGGGTTGTGGCACCAGGCGTGGGCCATCCGGTACAGACGCGGTCGCATTACTTCCAGTTGTTGCTTGAATTTACGTTGTGAAACTAGCGACGAAAGTGGGTTCATAACAGCAGCTCAACTATGGGACACCACTATCAACTGTATATAAGACGAGCCATGAAGACAAAGTATTCCATGAATTAAGTTACAAATTAGTATTTTAGAAATTACTAAATATCTGTTTTAGGTGCATGGCTGGAAAAAATTTACAGCCAGCGGGAATAGTTTGTGCTGCTGCGACGTCCCTTTATTTAATGAGGGTAAGAAAGCCTGATACCTGCGAGCAGGCCGGTCTTTCCACCTTTATAACAATAATAGTAAATCACGTCTTTACGGAGGAGTACCATGAAATTAGCATCCCGCATGCTTGCGGTGCTGCTTGCGCTGGGCCTGTCGATG
>JAJDNN010000184.1 GCA_022340685.1 Pseudomonadota bacterium | reverse complement strand
GTGGATATGCATGAAGTGACCAACGCGGTGGATCAGGCCAATCGCGAAGTTTCGACCCGGTTTGATTTCAAAGGCACCAATGCGCGCTTCGACCTCGCCGAATCAGTGGTGAGTATGAAGGCTGAGGCCGAATTCCAGCTGCAGCAAATGCTCGACATCCTGCAATCCAAACTCAACCGCCGTGGGGTGGATATCGCCTGCCTCGAGCTGGATGAACCGCAAAAATCGGGCAAGGAAATGCAACAGGTGGTGACGATTCGCCAGGGTCTGGATTCGGATCTGGCCCGGAAAATTGTCAAGCTTATCAAGGAAGCCAAACTCAAGGTGCAGGCGGCCATCCAGGGCGATAAAGTCCGGGTCACCGGCAAGAAACGGGATGATCTGCAAAATGTCATTGCTCTGCTCAAGGACGCCAAAATCGATCTGCCACTGCAATACAATAATTTCCGCGACTGAAGCCAGTTTTACTTACAAATCATAAACTTGCCAGTAAAATATCAGAGCCGGCCTTAACAGTAAGGCCCGGTGCCGGCTTGCACGACGGCGGGTGAGTGCTAAGGTTGAAGGACCGCCTGTGACTTAGCCAGCTCAGCGTTCTCGCGCACTGGGAGGGATGGGCGGCTCCGCACAGCAATTTAAAAACCTTCCCGACTGAGCGCTGAATGAATTGAACCGGGAAGGTTTCTTTTTATCTGCGTTCTCTACAGCTGTGTTCTATGCGCTATGGCTGTTGTTGACAGCCTGGCGGCGATACAGCGATAAACATGTTACGCATCAGCAAGTCGGCATGCACCATTACCACAATCGTGGGCAGTGCTTTGCGCGTTACCCGTGATGACCATCGACAGCCGGGATGCATGACGGCCCCTGGCGCAGCCAGGTCGTTTCATCTGCTCGGGTTCGTTGTCGGGCATGTGTTAATCAGGCCAGTTGTCAGGCCGGCATGGTGCGGTTTCGTAAACCATGCCGGCATCGAGACACCTGTGTGGTATGATTTACCCAATATAATTGTTTGTACTTCGCTGAGCCAAGATGGCGAAAATTTTCTGTAAATACCATCCCGATATTCCTGCTCGCTGGGTGTGCCGGCATTGCCAGATCAATTTCTGCACCACCTGCATTGCTGGTGAGGACAATCGATTGCCCGAGTGTCCTGTCTGCCATCGCGAGGTGGAGTCGCTGGGGACCGGCAATGTTATTAAACCGTTCTGGCAACGACTGCCCGCCTTCTTCCTCTATCCGGCGCATCTCGCACCCTTGTTGTTTATCCTTGCGTTGGCCGCGATTGACCTGCTGCTGGGTTTGACAACCTTCGGCATCCTGATCCAGCTGGCCCTGTTCGTTGTCTTTATGAAGTACGCCTATGTGGTGCTGGAGCATACGGCCCAGGGGTACCTGGAACCTCCATCCATCACCTGGGATGCACTGTCCGAAGAACTGGAGTTGCCGTTCAAGCAACTGTTCGTGGTATTTCTGCTCATTGTGCTCAATTCTCAGCTTTATTCCTGGGGAGGTAGTGGCCTGTTATTTGTCGGGCAGGTACTCACGGCATTGCTCTTCCCGGCCAGCGTGATGGTGCTGGCTGTGGAGCACAATTTCTTCAGCGCCATCAATCCGCTGACCCTGAGCGGGGTGATTCGGCGTATCGGAACACCCTATCTTCTGTTGTGGGTGTTTATCTATGTATTGATGTCCGGAGTCATGGAAATTACCTATTACCTGTCCATGTACCTGCCAGCCGATTTCTACAAACCAATTAGTAATTTCTTGTCCATGTATCTCACCCTGGTGGTGTTTCATATCATGGGCTACGTGTTGTACCAGTATCACGAAGAACTGGGTTTCTCCATCGAGCAGGAATACGAAGAGGCAGAAGGACAACCGGGTACGCCAACGGCACCGGGGCTGCGTGAAGTGGAAATCCTGTTTCACGAAGGCAAGGTCGATGAGGCGCGGCAACGCCTGCTGGGGTTGATCAAGGAACACCCTGGTAATATGCAGTATCGGGAACTGTTGCACCGTCTGATGCTGAACACCGGCGACAAGGATGGCCTGCGCACTTACAGCTCGGATTATATTGTGCGCCTTATGCTGAACGACAGGCCGTCCGAGGCGCAGCGGGTATTTACCGACTGTTATAAGGTGGACCAGGGCTTGAAGTTCGGCAATGCCCGGCAGCGACATAGCATGGCGCAATTGCTATACAAAAATGGTCAGGCGCGCGCTGCGCTGGCGTTGCTTAACAATCTGCATGGTGATTTCCCGGCCTATGAGGCGATACCCGATGCTTATTTATTGGTGGCCAAAATCCTGTGTGAAGATTTCAATCAGGATGCCAAGGCGAGGCAGGTGCTGGAATTCCTGCAACAGAAGTATTCGTCGCATCCCAGTATGCCGCAGGTTATGGAATACATGGCCATGATGGATGCGTTAGGAAAGTAGTATTGGGTTTGTTACCTGCCAATGAAGAGGGCAGGCGTAATTTTCTCAGATAACACCCGACTTCCCCGGAAACATTCAGGTGGCACCGAAAGCCTGTCGTGCGTTAGCGGCTTCTTCACTTTCCGGATAGCACTGTAACAGCATGTGCAGGTATTTATCGGCTTTTTGGCGCTGATTGTTACGTCGGTAATAGGTGGTCAGGGCCATAAGACCTTCGGGATTGCGTCGAAAATCGGTCTGTCGTGTCGTCAGATACAGGACGATCTTTTCGGCTTCCTCCAGGTAATTGTTGGCCGCAAAGCGCAGTGCCAGGGACATCATCTGATCCGGCTTGAGCCGGACATTAGGCTGGACCCGGGTCACGTAGTCGATAAAAATTCCATGTAGCATCCTGACGGTGGCGGTGTCGGTGCCGGGCAGGTTGAGAATGCGGTTAGCGCATTCGTGGATGGACTCGCCGGCAGGATTGAGTTTGGCAACGTTATAGCGCTGTACCATCAGGTCGACATTATCCGGCTGCTGTTCGGCAAGTTCGGTAAAAATACGCTGTGCCTTATCAGCTTCCATGACAGCCAGGGCGCGCACACCCTGCTCATACTTCTCTTTGAACTGTCGTTTGACTTCCTCGGCATCTAAATAGTCGGTGTTGATGGCTGGCAGCGTTTTCGTTGCCAACCAGGCGATACCGGCCCCGGCCAGCATGCCGCCGATGTGGGCAAGGTTGTTTATGTGATCATCACTGAACAATTGCTGGTACAGGTCATACCCCAGCCAGATGGGTAGCAGAATAATTGCCGGGGCGCGAAAAAACCCGATATAAAAGAACACACTGTAGAAAAAGCGGATTTTGCGCAGGCCGAACAGTACCGTATACATCCCGGCCACCCCGGAAATGGCACCCGAGGCACCCAGCGCCGTGAAGGCACTATGTGGTTCAAAGGCCAGATAGAACAACCCGGAACACAGGCCGGATAGCAGATAGGCGGCCAGATACAGCCACCGGCCCATCGCCATTTCCACCGCGTAGCCGAGTAATAACAGAAACACCATGTTTCCGATCAGGTGACCGGCATCTGCGTGCAGGAACATGGAGGTAAACAGGGTTACCGGTGAAACGTTGATGTTGATTTGCGAAAAGCGGTGGGTGGTGGAGCGATCGAGGCGTTGTTCAAATTCGGCACGCTGGGTTTTCCATTTCTGATAGTCGGTGTCCTGGGGCGTGATGATTTGGTTCTGCTGCAGTCGCTCAAGAAAGGGACCGTCGTAATTCATCAGCTGGTAGGCATACTCCATCCGCTCAGGCTCGTCTTCCTGCAAGTAATAGGCAGCTTCCGGAAAGGCAGTCGGATTACCCGGATCATCCAGATAACGCAGGTAGGCGGGCAGCTCGATTTCAGGCAGATCGGTACTGAAATAATAGGTTTTGGCGTCGTGTTCGTACTGGTCGTCATTCACCTGACCGGCAAAGAAGATCAGCACATTCACCAGGATCAGCAGCAAGGTGATCACCGGTGGGTTGTGCCAGTCAGGTTTACGGTCGAGGGGAATGATCATGTTGTTTCAGGACAAATCTCTCATTCAGCCAAATGATTATGATGCAGAGAAAATGGAAAAGGTACTGACTTCCTGGTCAAGGTCAAATACTGTGATGTATTTCCTATTGTAGCCTGTGTTGTCGGCCGATTAATTGTACAGGTTTAGCATATTTTTTGATGGAGAGACGCATGAATCAGGAAAGGAATTCAATGGATTCGGCCAGGCAGGCGATTGAACAGCTCGCTCCGTTCGGGGATTTGCTAAACGCGGATGAACGTCAGTACCTGGTTGATAATGGTACTGTGCGAAGTGTTATTCCGGAAGAGCGTATCTGCACACGCAAGCAGCTTGACACCCGGGTGTTCATCCTGGTTATTGGCGAAGTGGCTGTTTCAGAAGGCGAGGGTACAGAACGACTGGAGCTGCACCGGCTCGGGCCTGGCGAAATATTTGGCGAGATCTCTGCCCTGTTTCAACTTCCGCGGATTGCTGATGTAACGGCTACACGACCCTCGGTATTACTGGAACTGCCGGGCGATGTGCTGGAAAAGGTGGTCAACGGCCGCCCTGAATTACGTGCCCGGCTGGTCGAGCAATATAAAAAGCGTGTCACGGAAACGGCCCTGCATACAGTTCCCTTGTTCAGTCACTTACCGGCTGATTTGTTGGCACAACTAAACGAGCAGGCATCCCTGGTCGGAATCCCGGCAGGTGGCAGCATTATCATGCAGGATGAGCCGGGTGATGCCTTGTACGTTATTGTGCACGGCAGTGCCAAGGTAACCCAAAACACGGCCAGCGGGCCGGTGGATATCGCTCGCCTGCAGAGCGGTGATTATTTTGGGGAACAATCATTTATTACCGGCGAGGTACGCAGTGCTACGGTGACTGCATTAATGCGGGTTGAAGCGCTACGCTTCGAATTCGGCCAGTTTCAGGCCATCGTCCACGATTATCCCGCCATAAACGATGAAATGATGCTACACATCAACCAGTTTCACGACCATCCCGTGCCTCCCTCTCAGCAATTATTCTGATTGCTGTCAATTCCGGTTACACGTTCTCGTCGACGCGGGTAAATGTTCCCTGTGTTCATAGCGTGATCGGATGACTATGATTTACCGTCGATAAGGGATACTATTTCCCGCCATATAATTCCCATTTTTCTACATAATATGGCACGCCTGAAACGGGAGGTATCTTAATGCTGAAGCGTCTTATTATTATATTGGCACTATCCATGGCAACCTTGTCAGCCCGCGCAGATTTTATAGATGCGCAGTTGTGGAGTGATTATTTCCGCATCATGTATGGTAATGACTCCATCGGCCAGGAGTCGGGACGTCTGGAGCTGGGTGCGGGGTACCTCTATTCCTCGCAAAATACCACTTCGGATTATCTGCTCAACTTCGACGTGGGAGTCCGGGGCGAAAGTCTTGATATACCCGTGGTCATTTCAGTAGCCGGCCGGGTCTATTATGGCAAGGCGGATGACAAGGATGTGGGTGGCCTCGGAATCGGCGGTACCGCCCTGTATGCACCTGAAAACTGGAAGGGCTTCGGGATAGGTGGTTACCTGTACTGGGTACCCGAGGTGATTTCTTTTGGTGATTCGAATGGCATGCTGGAATATGGTATTACCGCCAATTACCAGATCAACAGCCAGGCCCGGGTGGTGCTCGGCTGGCAAGACATTGGCGCAGACCTGGAAAACCAGGGAAATTACACGATTGCAGACGGGCCATACCTGGGGATCAACATGGCATTCTAGTCGTGCCCGTTGCGACAGGCGGCATGAACAAACCTGATTCTTGCCTGGTTTGTCTTGTTGGGGTGGCGTCTTCCTAGAAAGTCAGATTTCGATCCGATACCGGTTTGTTCGTCATTTGCCAATGATCATGTCTGATAAAACCTCGCCCGTGCCTGTGCGGGCAATCTGTTTCGATTTGTTCAATACCCTGGTCAGCGTGGGCCGGGTACCGGAATGCGTGGGGGCCTTCACCGCGGATATTCTGGGTCTGGATCACGACATCTGGCGTCAGGCCTGTTTTGGTGAACACCATGATATTTGCGGGCCAACCGATCCCCTCGACAATATGCGGCGCATGGCCCATGCGATTGATGCTGATATCCCCGAAGCTGTTCTGTCACAGGCCGTTGCACATCGTCAACAACGTTTTAACCATGCACTCCGGCATGTAGAAGAAGGGCTGATCGATGCGTTGGCGGCGCTGCGTGAGGCAGGTATCCGTCTCGCACTGGTATCCAATGCCTCAACTGCCGAAGTCCAGGCCTGGCCTGAGTCCCCACTGGCCCCCCTGTTCGATTGTGCCCTGTTCAGTTGCGAGTGTGGTTACAAGAAACCCGATGCCGAGATCTATCAACTAGCCCTGCAGCAGCTTGCGGTTGAGTCGTCGGAGTGCCTGTTTGTGGGTGACGGTGGCAGCGATGAGCACTGTGGCGCCCATACAGCTGGTATGCGGCCGGTGTTGATAACTCGGTACATTGACCGGGACCGGGAACAAAGGCTGCTGGAAAAACTGGATAGCGTATTACACGCCAGGGTGGAATCGGTGTCAGAGTTATTGACGTTGGTAGAGCCGGGCAGTAAGGATGGTAGCCGGGACGCTAGCCCCGGCTGAACCCTGTCCGTTTACTACAGGGCCATGTCCTTGAGCGCCTTGAGTGGCTGGACCTTGACCACGTTACGAGCCGGTTTGGCCTTGAAGATGGTCGGTTCGCCGGTAAAGGGGTTAATTCCCTTGCGGGCACGGGTGGCTGGCTTACGGACCACCTTGATTTTCATCAGGCCTGGGACGGTGAATACGCCGGCGCCATTACGACGGATGTGACCATTGATGACTTCAGACAGTGCATCAAAAACAGCAGCAACATCTTTTTTCTTCAATTCAGTACTTTCAGCAATGGTGCTGTAAAGCATGGTTTTGGTATAGGGCTCTTTAATTGCCTTGACAGTTGGCGCCTTTTTAACCGCAGTTTTTTTACGTACTACTTTCTTTTTGGCTTTCTTCTTTGCTGCCATGATTACTCCTGAGGAAGGTTAGTTAATGATTGGAGACGGCGATACAATAGCACACTCCACAACGATTTGAAGCTACTATACAGGTATTTTTTGATCATTCCCATATCTGCACAAGTTTTTTCCCGGTCTGTATATTAATCAAATTATTTGTGTGCAAATTGAAACCACAACGTATTTGCCGGCGGGACGAAATTACCGATCCCGGTAGCAAGCAATTTACCGTAAGGGGTGCTAGCAGTCCGCTGGAGGGGTTCGTAGTGCGAAGAGGTGATCTTGTTGCCGCCTTTGTTAACCAGTGTCCCCATACGGGTGTAAATTTGAACTGGTTACCCGAACAGTTTCTCGACCTTGAAGCAACGCATATTCAGTGCAGTGTGCATGGGGCAATGTTTCGTCTGGAGGATGGATTTTGTGTGTGGGGTCCCTGTGCGGGCCGGTCGTTGACACGCCTGCCGCTGGAAATGCGGGGCGGGGAGATCTGGTTAATTCCGTCACAGTCTACCGATCTATAACTAAAGTCATGGGGAAGGTTGTCGATAAACCGCAAAGCGAAGCAACCGGACGAATCTGACGGTATTACAATGTTAAAATTCTTCATGCCAAGCCATATCCTGCTCGGGACGGCGCTGGCAATCTTTACCACCATCGCCGCAGCCGAGACCGTATACGTCAGTGATACCTTGCGGGTTGGGTTGCGACCCGAGCCCGGCAGCAGTGCTACACCCACAGGTGTAGTGACCACGGGAATGCAACTGGAACTGTTGGGCCAAGACGGTGATTACTCACAGGTCCGGACCGAAAAGGGGCAGACCGGCTGGATCAAGAACCTCTATATCGTGAATGCGCCCACGGCTGGAATTCGCATCAAATCCGTCGAGAAAAAGCAGGCTGCCCTGAAAAGCCAGATCAAGGAACTGAAAGAGGCCAACACGGTGCTTGCCACGGCAAATCACACCCTCAACCAAAAAGTCGATGCCCTCACAGAGGAGCGTTCCCGCTGGCAACTGGAACAGGCCCGCTTACAGGTCAATGCGTCGGCAAACACGGGCTCCGCCAGCCGTTGGCTATGGTGGCTACTCGGCGTGCTCATCACCGCTGCAGCCGGTTTCATCAGTGGGATCAGCTGGTACCGGTATTCCACCTCGCGCCGGCTTGGCGGTTTGCGGGTCTGATTGTTCTACCACTGGCCCGGCTATCGAATCAGGCCTCGTTTCTTAACCCTCCCAGGCTGATGTTTGACGGGCGCCTCCGACCCTGCGTCGGCCATTCTGTGACACAGGTTCAGGCGCAAGTTGCGGATTACCGCTAGGTTTTCCAGTGCCGGCTTCGATCGCGTCTGCCTTGCACAGTAGCCCGGCACAGCGATTAACAAAATAAAAATATCTCCGAGGACCCATGGGAAACAAAAACAGTATCGATATCGATCGTCTCAGGCAACTGGAGCCCCTTGCCAACCTGTCAGATACTCGGCTGCACGAATTGTTGCCACTGGCCGAGCTGGAACATCTGGATGTGGGGATGAGTCTGTTCCGGGAGGGCGACATCGACAACCAGACCATCTATTTGCTAAGCGGTGACGTGCAACTGGCTTCCTCAGACGGGAAGATCAACAAGGCCATCTCGGCGCGCTCTCCGACCGCCCGACATCCCCTCGACGACAGTCAGCCGCGCCAGGTCAGTGCTACCGTTATCACGCCGACAGAACTTGTGCGGTTTGATAACAGCGTGCTCGAATACATGATGATGTGGGACCAGCTGGCGGTATCGGAAGCAACCACAGTGCAGGCGCCGCTGCCGAACCAACCCAAACCGGAACCCAAACCGGAACCCAAACCGGAACCCAAACCGGAACCCAAACCGGAACCCAAACCGGAACCCAAACCGGAACCCAAACCGGAACCCAAACCGGAACCCAAACCGGAACCCAAACCGGAACC
>JAJDNN010000183.1 GCA_022340685.1 Pseudomonadota bacterium | reverse complement strand
CGCGAACAGCAGCAGGTTGATGAGATAAACCGGCGTGAAACGCGGCAGCAGACGATCACGCGCCAGGCTTAGAAACGTACCGCTGGCACCATAACCCAGTAGTGCCAGGCTAATGATCATGTAGGCGAAGTGATACCACTGGATCACGGAAAAAAGCCGCATCAGCAGGACTTCGTAGGCGAGAGCGCCGGCCGAGATTAACGCGATGGAAAGACGAGGTGGAGTCATGAGCGGCCGGGTTTTCTCAGGGCCGGGCAGGTGGGCTGCTACTCATCATGTGAGCCGGTCAGGGGCACGAACCGAACCGGCAGAATCTGTCGCACTGACAGGGTTCCCTGCAGGTCCTTTTCCACCAGCACCAGTTGCTGCACCATGAAGGGGCTGCCGACTGGAATAATCATACGGCCACCCGGCTTGAGTTGTTTGACTAACGGTGGCGGTATCTGGCTGGCAGCAGCGGTGACCACGATGGCGTCGAAAGGTGCCTGTTCCTCCCAGCCATAATAACCATCGCCAATCCGGACCTCGACATTCTGGTAACCAAGCCGCTGCAATCGCTCCCGCGCCTGGATGCCAAGGGGCTCAATGATTTCCATAGTGAAGACGTTGGCGGTCAACTCGGCCAGTACCGCGGCTTGATAGCCGGAACCTGTTCCGATTTCCAGCACCCGCTGTCCCTTCTCTGGTTTTAGCAGGTCGGTCATGACCGCGACCATATAGGGCTGGGAAATTGTCTGGCCATGCCCGATAGGAAGCGGCCGGTTTTCATAGGCCTTGTCCTGCCACTCGGGCGGAACGAACTGGTGACGTGGCACGCGCTGCATCGCATCCAGGACATTGTCATCCAGCGCTTCGGTGTCGAGATACAGGCTGGTGCGGTGTACATCCGCCTCAATCACCTCAATCATTGCCTGGCGCTGGTCCTGGAATTCATCCGCCAAACCCGGGCCGGCCAACAGGGCCAGCAGGTAAAACACCAGCAATTGCCAGTCATACAATGTCTGCTTTTGTCGCGGAAAATAGCGCATCATGAATCCCTCTATTTCATGTGTGGCCGAATCGCCGGTTTGCAACGAAGCAACATAGTCATTTCATTCCAGACGTAATCCCGGTCTTGCCCTGCGCTATGGTACTAGGCAGGGTCAGGTTCAGCGTCGCCGCTTGGTATGCCGGGTCGGTAACGCCTGCAGGGGGTCATCCGGCCAGGGGTGTTTGGGATAGCGGCCTTTCATTTCCTTTTTTACTTCCCGATAGGCGTTCTTCCAGAAGCCGGCCAGATCCTGGGTGACCTGTAAAGGCCGCCGTGCGGGGGAGAGCAGGTGCAGCTTGAGGGGGATACGCCCGCCGGCAATGCGCGGCGTATCCGTGCAGCCAAACATCTCCTGTAGTTTCACCGCCAGCACCGGCGGGTTCTGCGTATAGTCGATGGCCAGCCGCGAGCCGGAGGGCACTTCAATTTTCTCGGGTGCCAGCTCCTCCAGGCGTTGTGGCAACGGCCAGGGTAGCAGGGCGACAAGACTGCCGCGCAGGTCCAGCCGGGCGAAGTGGTTGATGTGGCTGACGTCATCGAGGTACAGCCCGAGCCAGTCTGCAAGGTTTGCCAGCAGCGCCGGGTCCGATACGTCCGGCCAGCCCTGGTCGGGTTCCAGTTCCCGCAGCAGTGTTACCCGCGCCTGCCACTGTCGCAGCGCCTTGTCCCAGGGCAACAGTTCCAGCCCCCGTTTACGGACCAGCTCCAGCAACACCCCCCGGCGCGCTTCCGGTGGCACGTCAGCCAGCGGCTTGCGGCTCAGAACAAGCTGGCCGATACGCAGCTGCCGTTCGGCGGTAAAACGTTCGTCGGCTTCATCCCAGCGCACCGCGTCCTGCCCAGTGATCAGGTCACGCAGCGGCCCGTCGAACAGGAGTGGGTCGAGCTCGGCAGCAAGAAAGATCTGATCCGTAGCCTGTCCCTCGGTTCCGCCCAGTTGGGCCACGGCAAGCCATTCGGAGCTTCGCAGGGGATCATCGTCGCGCAGGCGGGCGGCGCGACCGCCGCTCAGCTGCCAGGTGGTGCCACCGGCTTCCCGCCGCCGGCCGATGCGATCCGGATAGGCCAGGGCAAGTAGAAAGCCAATCCAGTGTGGCTGGTCAGGATCATCGACCGGTGATTCGGGTGCAGCGTGGAGCAGGTTTGCGAAGTTGCGGGCCTGCTGGTGCAGGCGCCGTATTACTGAACTGCGGGCGTTGCGGGATTCCTTGTCCGTCATCAGCGCCAACCGCGCCGCTATATCGGCATGCGGGGCGCGCAAGGGATCGCGCTCTGACAGCAGGGCCGCCAGATCACAGGCCAGTGGCGCCAGTCCGTAATGCTGGCCCTTCAATAAAATATGGCCCAGTCGCGGATGGGTGGGCAGTCGTGCCATCGCTTCGCCGTGGTGGGTGAGTCGCTTCCCCCCCTTGTCAGTGGTTTCGCATGCGCCGAGCCGTTGCAGAAGATCGCATGCCTGCTGCCAGGCAGCCGCCGGTGGCGGGTCGAGCCAGGCCAGCTCGAGCGGGTCGTCCACGCCCCAGCGCAGTAGTTGCAGTGCCAATGGCGCCAGGTCGGCCTGTAGGATCTCGGGCGGGGTGAAAGGGACCAGCTGTTGCTGTTGATCTTCCGACCAGAGCCGGTAGCAAACTCCGGGTTCCAGTCGGCCGGCACGCCCCATACGCTGGGTGCTGGAGGCGCGCGACAGGCGCCGGGTTTGCAGGCGCGTCATGCCGGTGGCCGGATCAAAACGCGGTTGGCGGGCGAGGCCGGCATCGATCACCACCCGCACTCCCTCGATGGTCAGGCTGGTCTCGGCGATGTCAGTCGCCAGCACCACCTTGCGCCGACCCGCCGATGCCGGTGCGATGGCGCGGCGCTGTTCATCCAGGCCAAGGTCGCCGTACAGCGGGGCAAGGTGGGCGTCGGGAAAGTCCTTGAGCACGGGTTCGAGCATGTCCGCCATACGGCGAATCTCGCCCTGGCCGGGCAGGAACACCAGGAGACTGCCGGTTTCCTTCTGTAGCGCTTCGCGAACCGTTGTCAAAACCCGCGACAGGTTGTTCTCCCGTGCACGCCAGGGGGCGCCATAGCGGATATCGACCGGATGCAGGCGGCCCGCACTGTGCACTATCGGCGCATTCCCCAGCAGCGCGGCAACATTTGCCCCGTCAAGCGTGGCCGACATGACCAGTAGCTTCAGTGGCGGGTTCTCACGAAACAGCGTTCGGGCCTGCAGGGTCAAGGCCAGCCCCAGATCGGCATCCAGACTACGTTCGTGGAACTCGTCGAAGATGACCAGTCCTACCCCCGCCAGCGCCGGGTCGTCCTGCAACATGCGGGTGAGAATTCCTTCAGTGACTACCTCGATGCGGGTCTGCGGCCCCACCTTGCTGTCGAGTCGCACCCGGTAACCCACCGTCTGCCCCACCGGTTTGCCTAGGGTCGAGGCCATGTACTCCGCCGCCGCCCGCGCTGCCAACCGGCGCGGTTCCAGCATCAGAATCTTCTGTTCACCCAGCCATTCCGCGGTTAGTAGTGCCAGCGGCACACGCGTGGTTTTGCCGGCGCCGGGCGGTGCTTGTAACACCGCTTCGTTGCCCTGGTTCAGGCAGGCAAGCAATTCCGGCAGAACAGCATCGATGGGCAAGGACGGCATGGTGGCGAGATGGTTTGCTTGAGTTTTATTGGTTGTGAATATCCAGGCTGACGGGAAGTGTACGCGCACCGTGGTGACTCCGTCATCCCGGTGAGTGTCGGACTCCGACAGGTTTGGCAGGTTCGGAATAGGGAACTATAGGCTCGAAACTTTATATGTGCAGTACGCAGGTTAGGATCTGCTCCTCACCTCAACCTACGGGCTAATACGAACACCTAAATTCAGAAGTAATTGGTATCTTACACCTGCTTTGGTTTGTCAAATACACCACACAGCAATGTTATGATCGATAAAATTTCAGGTGATTGTATGCTCAGCCATGCCATGCATTCCCTTATTGTCGCTCCAGTGTACTGACACCAGGTCACCCGGTTTGACTTTATTCAAAACAATCCCGGTCATTGGATTGCTGGCAACGCCTGGTCCCAGACTGGCATCAGCAATGTCTGAGCCATTGATCTTAAAGCTGATTGATTCAATATAGTGGGCTGGAATGCGGTTGTTATTTTTTTTATCTACGCGATTTCCGGACTCCATTGGATGATTAACCAGCACTAGAATCTCGGCTTGATTGCCGGATCGGCGAATTTTCATTTTGGTTTGTATTGTCATGACATCCTTCCTTTATTCAAAGTGATAAAAACTTACCACGTCATTCCGTAACCACCCTTAGTGATCTTTACCCGGGTAGCAGCAGAATAGAGTTTGCCATTTGCCTTTACGAAAGCGGTTACCGTTGAGGTGTTGGCGACTCTTATCCGGATGCTATAACCAGACACCGGGCCTGAAAAGTATGCTACTGATGCAAGGGGTGAATTCTTGTTCTCGGTAATAATGGCGATGGTATCAATACCGTCAAATTTAGCCTGAACCTTGATGGGTACTGCCATACCATCAGACTGTACAGGTGCACTTACCTTGACTGCGTCGCTGGCTATTGCGGTTTCGTTATCGAACAGTCCATGAATTACATCCTTCGCGGATTTGGTCTGGAACAGATTTCTCGGCCACGCATTGGCAAGTGTAAGGGCTGGGTAAACCAGGCCGGAGCATAGCGCCATAGCAAGAGATCCACTGAAAAGACCACAACTTACAAAGGTTCTTCGTTTCATCTAGATTCCTCCTCATATTTTGCTACTTTGTTTGTATAGGGTTGGCAGCAGTACGATAGTCATTTGCCAACCGGTTTACTGCGTTGTACTGACTTTGAACACTAGCAAGCTACTCACCGAGAGTTATGAGGAAAAAATGATTTTTTTCTGATTATTAAATAACGCTTGAGTTATCAATTACCTGGGTACTTATAAATGGGCTTGTCAGATCACAAGTAATTTCGATGACCACCTTCAGTAAGGCAGACAGGTTGGTCGGGAAAGAACAACCCTTTCAGGTCAGTGACTGGTATGTAGATCCGGAAACCGATCGGATCCTGCGGGGAAACCAGGTAATCAGGCTGGAACCGAAAGTCATGGAAGTCCTTGTCTTTCTGGCTAGTTATCCCGGTCAGGTCATCACGCGTGAGGAACTGGAAACATCAGTATGGGCAGGTACTGTGGTCGGATATGATTCCTTGACGAGTGCAATGCTAAAACTCCGCAAGGCTTTTGACGATAATCCGAAAAATCCCCAAATAATTGAAACAATTCCCAAGAAGGGGTACCGGCTTGTTGCCAGTGTTCAGCCAGCCAAAGCTGACCTCGACCCGGTGACGCCAGGTTGTGCAGAGTCAAAAAATCGAAAACTAACTTTAAGCCCGATCAAATCGATAGCCCTTGCGCTATTTACCCTTGCGATGGTGGTAGGCGGGGTTATGGTTTTTTTGTATCAACCCGCAAAGAATACGATGGCACCGACCCAGGAGTCATCGTACCAGGCGTCAATTGCCATACTACCTTTTGATAATCTAGGCGGAGATCCTGAACAGGAGTATTTTGTAGATGGCATAACGGATGATCTAATTACGGACTTGACCAGACTTTCCAGCCTGTTTGTAATCTCGCGCGATTCCACTTTTGCGTACAAGGGTATCGCAATAGATATTAACCAAATCGCAACAGATCTGAAGGTGCGGTATATCCTGCACGGCAGTGTGCGCCGTGATAATGAACAAGTGCGTATTAATGCACTTCTGACCGATACCAGCACTGGTAATAATATCTGGGCAGAACGTTATGATGGTAACATCAAACACTTATTTTCATTGCAAGACCAGATAACCCGGAAGATAGTCTCCGCCCTGGCATTGAAACTCACTCCGGCAGAACGCCAGAATCTTATTCAAACGGATACCAAGAATATTGCAGCATATGAATATTTCTTACATGGAATCGAGCGTTTTTTTCTCTACTCACGTTCGGGAAACCAGGAAGCACGGAAATTTTTTGAAAAAGCGATTGAATTAGATCCTGATTTTGCCCGTGCCCATGCCATTCTTGCCTGGACATATACTTTTGACTTTATGAATGGATGGAGTGATACACCCGAGTCTTCTCTGAAGACCGGAGAGCAATTGGCAACAAAAGCTCTTGGGTTGAAGGAAAATTTACCGGTCGCCTATTTTGTCAGGGGCCTGGTATATAGGGAAAGAGGTGAATACATAAAGGCACTGGCTGATGCCGAGCAAGCAGTTAGCCTGGATCCGAGTTACGCAAACGGCCATGTTTTGCACGCGACCCTTTTATACTATGCCGGGCGGCCACAAGAAGGTCTGGAAAAAATCAAAATGGCAATACGGTTAAACCCGCATCATCCATTCAACTACCCATTTCATCTGGGACAGGCCTATTTCGTATTGGAACGTTATCCTGAAGCCATCGAGGCGTTTAATGATGGGCTCAAGCAAAACCCATCATCAGAACGTTTGCATGTTTGGCTGGCCGCCACCTATGCGCAGTCCGGGCAAATGGATGAAGCTCGATGGCAAATGGAGCAGATTAGACTTGTAAATCCCGTAATCTCTCTGAAACGACAACAACAGGCTTTTCCATTTAAAGACCCAGCCGACCTTGCGCGTTTTACGGATGGATTAAAGAAGGCGGGCCTATCAGATTAAATAGAACTGTGTAAGCACAACAGCCTGGTCAGATAGCCATTCTAAAGTGATCAAACTTATTATCTTGCTTAAACGATTACTCCCTGTCAGGCCGGATTGCCATGTAGAAAAAAGAAAAG
>JAJDNN010000177.1 GCA_022340685.1 Pseudomonadota bacterium | reverse complement strand
CAACAACACTTTTCGCAGGCGGCACTGGGGAATTTCGGCTCTGGCTGGACCTGGCTGGTGGCTACCCCTGATGAGAGCCTGGAGATCCTTAATACCAGCAATGCCGGCACACCACTGACCAGCGATAAAATACCCTTGCTGACCTGCGACGTATGGGAACACGCCTACTATATTGACTACCGGAATGCCCGTGCCGATTACCTCCAGGGTTTCTGGGAACTCGTCAACTGGGATTTCGTGAACTCTGGATTTCGCAATCTTCACCGGCCACAGAATGCCGCTTGAAGCACCCGCCACCCTGTAGCCTTCTGATTGATCGACGCTTCATGGTGGCTTATTAATGGGTACCTGTGAGCTGCATCCGTTGTTACGAGAAATCGAATTGACTCTACTTTACTTTTCCGGGTGACCCCCGAACCCATGACGCATTGCAGAAAGCAGCCGGTTTGCGAAGTCCGACTCTCCGCGGGAACTGAAACGCGCATACAGCGCGGTGGTTAGCACCGGAGCAGGGGTCCCGGTTTCGATTGCGGCGATACTGGTCCAGCGGCCCTCACCCGAATCTGATACCTTTGTGGTGTAATCATCCAGCTTTTGATCAGCGAACAGTGCAGCGGCGGTGAGATCGAGCAACCAGGAACTGATCACGCTACCACGTCGCCAGACCTCTGATATAGCCTTGAGGTCAAACTGATATTGATAGTCACCGGGATGGCGCAGCGGTGCTGTCTCCGCGTCCTTTTTTTCGGTGTGCTGGCCGGTATCGGCGTGCCTGAGCAGGTTCAGGCCTTCAGCATAGGCCGCCATCATGGCGTATTCGATGCCGTTGTGTATCATCTTCACAAAGTGCCCCGCACCGGGCGGGCCGCAGTGCAAATACCCTTCTTCCGCAGTGGATGGGTCACCATTGTGGTCTGCCGTGCGCGGGATATCTCCCGGGCCCGGGGCGAGCGCGGACAAAACCGGATCAATATGTCTGACTGGACGTTGTTCTCCGCCGGCCATCAGGCAGTATCCGCGTTCGAGTCCATGAACACCGCCGCTGACACCCACATCCACATAATGAATAGCCTTTTCCGCAAGGAGATGGGCACGCTTAATATCATCCTTGTAATAGGAATTGCCACCGTCAATCACAATATCACCTGCTTGTAATAACGGTACCAGCTGCTCCAGTACCGGATCCACCACGGCAGCGGGCAGCATCATCCACACTACCCGTGGCGTATCCAGGGAACGGACCAGATCGTCCAGGCTTCCGGCCGGTATGGCACTCTCGACCTCCAGGGGCTTCATCATCTGATGGTTGCGGTCGTACACCACGCAGGTGTGTCCGCGCTTCAGCAAACGCCGTACCATGTTGGCACCCATGCGCCCGAGTCCTATCATGCCGATTTGCATCGTTATTACCTCCTGTACTCAAGTTCAATCCGACAGTATCTCGGGGCCAAGCTGTTCCAGCGCGAACAGGGTGCTGGGTGAATCATCGCCGACATGTACGCGCATCACGCGCCGGTGTCGTGATGCCAGCACCTCAAAGTCACCCACTGCCTGGGCTGTCTCGATCGTTGCAAAGCCTGCATGTCGACCCGGAATGGCGATCTCGAATTCATCGGCGCTGTCGCCAGCATTCCAGCGCAGGTCGAAGGCCAGTTCGGTCAGTCGCTTGAGTCCGTCTGGCAATCCGCGCGGGAGGAAACGTTGCGCGCTCATGGGTTGTCCTGCGGGTGCACGCGCGTGCCCAGTGTGTGGAGGAAACCGCGATGGCGTGGCGATGTTCTGTCGAAGCAGCGATAAACCGAGACCTTGGCGATATCGGTGACGAATGACCAGACGATGGAATAGCCCCATACCAGGGCGATCTCCGGCCACGAGATAGGTGTGACCAGGCCCAGGCCAAATGCGCACAACAAGGTAGCGGCAAGCTTGGTCGACACGGCCGCCCAGATCATTATCGGGGCCGGGTAGGGACGCTGGATGAACCAGCTGCGACTGCGCGCAACGAACAATGTCATATGACCGGCGACCGCCATTTTCAGGAAAATATAGGTTTGCACCTTAGGAATGCTGAGGTGCAGCCAGTCCACAGCCAGGTAGAGCATGAGGAAACTGCCCAGGGTTCCGGTCAGGCCCATGATTGTGGACACCGTGATCACTCGGTGCATGTTCCAGCGCACGGGCCGCTTCGCTAAAGCAGTATTGTCGTAGGCGATGGTCATAATCGGCACATCGTTGAAGAACGCCAGCAGGATGATCATGATGGCGGTGATGGGATAGAAGTCGAATACGACCATCGCCAGCACCACGAAGATCATGATGCGAATGGTCTCGGTAATGCGGTAGATGGCATACGAGTTCATGCGCTCAAAGATACGTCGCGCCTCTTCTACGGCACTGACGATAGTGGACAGTCCTGGTGCGGTGAGGATCAGGTCGGCGGCGGCGCGCGCGGCGTCGGTGGCACCGGAGACGGCGATGCCGACATCGGCCTGCTTGAGTGCCGGGGCGTCGTTGACACCATCACCGGTCATGGCGACCAGGTGGCCGCGTTCCTGTAAGGCCTTGACGATAGCGTATTTGTGTTCGGGGAAGACCTGAGCGAAGCCGTCGGCACTCTCGATGCGTTCGGCAGCATCGGAGGAAAGATGACCTTTTTCTGCAGCGTCACTGAGCAGATTGCTGGCCGGCTGGATTTGCTTACCAAGACCGAGTTGGCCAGCGATCTCGCGGGCGATAGCCACGTTGTCGCCGGTGACCATCTTGACGTCGATACCATGCTCGGCTGCCTGACGAACGGTTTCCGCGGAGTCCTCACGCGGCGGGTCGAACAGCGGCAGAATGCCGAGGAAGCGCCAGGTATGTCCGTCATCGGAGCGCGCCACGCCCAGTGTGCGGTTACCCCTGGTAGCGAGTTCGTCGATCAGGTGATTGGCCCGCTCCGCCTGTTCGCCGGTGAGCCCGGTCAGTTCCATGACAACCTGTGGCGCACCTTTAGTGACTTTGAAGGTATTGCCGTCGGCGGCCCTGACATCAGCCTCGGTGCGTTTGCCTATCGGGTCGAAAGGAGTGAATCCGGTCTGGGTGTAGCTGTCCAGCACCCCTGGATCCTGCAGTCCGCCGATCACCGCCATATCAATGGCATCGTTGTTTTCAACTCTTGAGGCCAGAGCGCCGGCGAGCACCAGAGCCCGCGCGTCGGTAGCCTCGAAGACTTCGGGGTCACCCAGGGTGAGCTGGTTGCGGGTGAGTGTGCCGGTTTTGTCGGAACACAGGATATCGACGCCCGCCATTTCCTCGATGGACTGCAGTTTGGAGACGATGGCCTTCATTTTTGACAGCGCCAGCGCCCCCACGGCCATGGTCACCGACAACACCGCTGGCATGGCAACCGGGATCGAAGCGACGGTCAGGATCAGTGCGAATTGCACGAGGTTGAGCAGTGGCGCATGCCTGAACAGCTGCACAATCATGAGGATCGCCACCAGGGTCAAACTCAAATAGATCAGGTAGTCGCCGATGGCTAACACCGCCTTCTGGAAATGTGACACGGCGCCGGCTTCGGCCACCAGTCTGGCGGTCCGCCCGAAATACGTGTCGCTACCGGTGGCAGTGACCAGCGCGACCATCTCGCCTTGTTTGGCGATCGAGCCGGAATAGGCGACTTTGCCCGGCTCTTTGTTCACCGGCAGCGATTCGCCGGTGAGGGCGGATTGATCAATGGCCAGATATGCGCCCTCGATGAGTTTGGCGTCGGCAGGAATGATGTCACCGAGCCGAAGACGAATAACGTCGCCCGGCACCAGTTCAGTGGCGTCGATCTCGCTCCAGTGCCCGTTGCGCAACACGCGGGCCTTCAGCGCCAGCTGTTTCTTCAGTGCTTCGAGCGCATTGGCAGCCTTGAATTCCTGCCAGAAGCCGATGCCAGCATTGAAGATCAACAAGGCGAGGATGATGATGAAATCATCCCAGCGCCGGTCCAGCGCAGAAAGTATGGCGGCGACCTCAATCATCCAGGGAATCGGTCCCCAGAAGTAGCTGAGGAAGCGCACCAATGGATTGACCTTCTTCTCCTCCAGAGCGTTACGGCCAAACTGTGCGAGACGTTGTTGCGCTTCGGCCGTGCTCAGGCCCCGGTCACTGCTCTCAAGTTGTCGGGTAACCTCTTCGACAGAGAGGTCCTCAACATGTTGACTGTCGATGCTCTTAATCATGGTCGGGTTCCTTTGCGTTACCTCGTCTCCGGCGTATGTTTGATATGAGCGGACTTCGCAATTGTGTACGGTGCCGCATGATACTGTTTCATGGCGCGATCATGCCATTGTCGAGATAAGCCTCAGCGTAGTTGAACACCACATCGGGATTCGGGCGAATCAGATTATGATCCTTGTCCTTGTATTCCATGTGTGTAAGCAGATCCTTGATAACACTGAGTCGGGCGAGTTTCTTGTCATCGGCGCGAACGATCGTCCACGGCACCAGCTGACTATGTGTACGGGCGAACATGTCATTGCGTGCCGTACTGTACTCGCTCCAGTGCTTCTGCGCTACGGCATCGATCGGGCTCATCTTCCACTGTTTAAGCGGATCTCTGCGGCGTGCGGCAAGCCGCTTCTTCTGTTCAATTTTGCTTATATCAAGATAGTACTTGAAAAAGTGGACACCTGCGCGCAACAACATTTGTTCGAATGCAGGCACCGTTTCCATGAATGCCTCGTATTCCGCATGATTGCAGAATCCCATGACACGTTCTACGCCGGCGCGGTTGTACCAACTGCGGTTGAACAGCACCATTTCCTCAGCGGCGGGCAGGTACGGTACATAGCGTTGGAAATACCATGATGTACGGTCGCGGTCGGAGGGTTTTCCCAGCGCCACCACGCGCGTTTCACGTGGCGAAAGGTGTTGGACAATGCGCTTTATGGTGCCGTCTTTACCACCACTGTCACGACCTTCGAAAAGTACCAGGACACGCTCGCCACGGGCGATAATATATTTCTGCAGTTTGACCAGCTCGATCTGCAGTTCGTGTAGTTCCTCCTTGTAAGCTTTCTTGGTTGGGACAGTCGGATAATCCGGTTTGTGTTTGGAATTTGTACTCATCTTGTGTGTGACCTGTCAGTCGTCAATTTCGGTTCTCGCTGCTGCAGGCGGTCTGCCTGTCACGCGACTCTATAGCG